>DASTLJ010000499.1:0-8677 GCA_035715125.1 Verrucomicrobiia bacterium | reverse complement strand
GTGTTGCGTGACGCGCTGAAACTCGTCGGCGAGTGACAACGGTGGATGCCGTCGGAGTTCACCGTCGGCTCAGAAGTTCCGCCGGATGAATTCCACGATTTGCTCGGCGAGGAAACGGGTTTGCTGTTCTGGCCCTTTTCCCTTCCAGCCCGCCCCCCTAGCAGCCGCGGCTACCTAATCTGCCGCAGGTTCACATACCGCTCCGCTCTCTCCCGGACGACCGGCGAAACGCGCGCCGGTGAAAAATCTCTTTTCGCATAATAACCAAGTCCTGCGTTCCAGAGCACGTAGACGTCGAACTCGCTCGGCTCCCGGCCTGCGAGCTTGCGGAAGTTCGATTCCAGAAAGTCCAGGTGTTGCCCTGCGACCTGCCGCGACACGACCGGATCTCGATACGCCTGCGAACTGCTGTATTGCTTCCAGACGCTGGGTTGCATCTGGTAGCGGCTCACTTCGCCGACGCCGCCGACCGCCGAATCCCGGTCGCCGGTTTCGAGCATGCTGAGCGCCTCCAGACGGGACAGGCCGGCTTGCGCCATCAGAATGCTTCCGAAGAGAACCGCGAGAATAGACTTTATCATGGGTGGAAATTCAGGAGTGCGCGGGCTTCCAGGACGTGCTCGGCTTATACGAGACGACGACCATCCCGCGCTCGTTTGTGGTGCAGTGCAGCCGAAGATGTGCCTGCGGCGTCTTCTTGCGCCTGGTGGCGTGGGGCGACTGGGATTGAGGCAGGGACGAAGTCTTTTTGTCTTTAGGCTTCATACGTTTGCTTCGAGGCAATGCTTCACGCCGGAACTAACGATGAGAGAGGCCCCGGTTCAACGCTGCAAAACCGCGCCTGACGCGCTAGGGGATTCCGGGAGTGGAGTGGTTTGGTTGGTACTCCCGCCCCGAATTGAACGGGGATCCGCGGTTTAGGAAACCGCTGCTCTATCCATTTGAGCTACGGGAGCGAGCCGCTGGCACAGTCAACCACAACGCGGGCTCCGGGGAAAGGGAGTTCTGGCAGTTCGCGCTCGGCCGCGCGGCGCAACTTGCGGGGTGCGGGAATACGGGGTTGAGGGAGTGGGGGAGTGAGGGAGTGAGAAAGTGGGAAGGTGCGAACGCGGCAGAGGTTCAGCGCTCTTACTTCTCACTCCCCCGACTCTCTCGCTTTCCCGCTTTCCCACTTTCCCACTTTCCCACTCCCTCACTCCCCCTCCCCGCACCGCCTCCAAATCGGCCTGATTCTTCACTGGCAATTTCCGGCGCGAGGGAGTATGCCTGCCGCATGAATACAACCCCCTGCCCCGATTGCGAAGGCGGCGCGCCCTTTACCCGCCGCGAGTTCCTCAAGACCACCGTCACCACCGTCGCCGCCGCGGCCGCGATGCCGTTGGCCTTCCCCGCCAGCGCCGCGGCCAGGCCGGCGAAAATGGCCGCTTCCGAGACGCTTGTCACGACGTTCCACAAATCGCTCACCGACCAGCAGCGCAAGGCCGTTTGTTTCCCGTTCAATCACGAACTCCGCTCGAAGGTGGACAACAACTGGCACATCACCGAGCAGAAGCTCGGCGAGTTCTTCACCAAGGATCAGCAGCAAATGGTGAAAGAGATTTTCCTCGGCCTGCACAGCCCCGAATACGCCGACACCGTCTACAAGCAGGTCGAGCACGACGGCGGCAGCGCCGGCGGGTTCAACGGCACTTCAGTCGCGCTGTTTGGCGAGCCGGGCACGGGCAAGTTCGAGTTCGTCATCACCGGCCGGCATTGCACGCGCCGGTGCGACGGCGACTCGGTGGAAGGCGCCGCGTTCGGCGGGCCGATTTTCTACGGACATGCAGCGAAGGGTTTCAATGAGAAGCCCGACCATCCGGGCAACGCCTACTGGTACCAAGCCAAGCGGGCCAACGAGGTCTGGGGTTCACTCAGTGGCAAACAGCGCGACGTCGCATTGCTGGGCGACAGCCGCGAGGAGAAGGGCACCGACACCATCAAGCTCTCCGGCAACAAGACCGGTCTGCCCGGCATCCCGATGACTGAGCTTGCGCGCGACCAGAAGGCACTCGTCCGCAAAGTCCTGGCCGACCTGCTGGCGCCCTTCCGCAAGGCCGACGCCGACGAGGCAATGAAACTGATCGAGCGCAATGGTTTCGATCATCTGCACATGGCGTTCTACAAGAACCAGGACGTGGGCAAGGACGGCGTCTGGGACGTGTGGCAGATCGAAGGCCCCGCAATGGTCTGGTATTTCCGCGGTGATCCGCACGTGCACGTGTGGGCGAATGTGAAGGCGAAAGCGTGAATGGGCCGCGGGGCGTCCTTCTAACTCCCTATCCCGCTCGGCCTCCACCCAATCCGTGAGGCGCGGCCGTACGCAGGCTTGTCTTTGCGGGCGGTCTGGCCGAATAGTCTATCATGAGCGCACAGGAAATTATCAGCGAACTGCCGAAGCTGACGCGTGACGAATTGCGGAAGGTGAAGGCGAAGGTCGAAGAACTCGTGCAACTCGGGCCACCGGGCCCGTTGTGGAACCTCTTGAGCAAGTGGGCGGGCAAGGCCGAAGGACTGCCGCCGGACCTCGCCGAAAACCACGACCATTACCTCCACGGAGCGCCCAAGAGCAAACCGTGACCTTCGCCGACACCGCGTATTTCCTGGAGCTGCTCAATCCCCAGGATGAATGGCATGAAGCCGCCGTGCGCTGGAGCCAGACCGGCAGCGGGCCGCTCGTGACCAATAGCAATCTTAGGCCGAACCCCACGTTCATATGCCAAAGCCAGACCCCGAAGAATTTGCCCGAAAAGTGTTGTGGCACATCTCCGGCCTCCGGGCAGAAGTTCGCAACCTGCACATGATGTTTGCTCGTTTTCTGGCCGCTGATTCTGGCCATTCAGAAGAAGAAGTTCAGACAAAGTGGAAGAAGGATTGTGAGACTTTGCAGAAGCGGATTTTTTTGGAGGCGGCAAAGGAAGTTGGGATTCCACCCGAAGCGCCCCCTCCGTCAACGGAGCGAAGATGATTTTCTGAGTTTCAACATTCACACCATGCGCGCATCCATCACTACGCTTATCATCGCGGCCACGCTGACAACCAGTGCTGCTGCGGCCTCACGGAAGGTTTTCGAAGTCACATTCGAGGATGTCCCAGGTGGTGGGCTGGTCTGCGATGTTGTGTTCTTTGGCAAGCCACCCGCGCCCGCGACCGTTGACAAGATTGTTCGGAGTGCTCTGGAGTCTGCTGTTCTGGTTGATTCGTCACGGGATATCCTTGCGATGGCTTTCGTCGGAGATGAGGCGATGAAGCAGACGCAGTATTCAGGGTCGCTCGTTTACAAGGCTGCAGACAAGCGGATCATGACGATGGACGAGTTTAGAGGCGTCAAGCGTAGCGGCCAAGACACCGGCGCATACTACATCGAGTCCAAAGAGGACAAGACATTGCAAGGCATCAAGCCAGAGAGACGATGGCTTTCACTCACGTTAGTTTTTCCAGAAGCTCCCTCGATTCAGCACGCATACGACGTGGCACTGGTAGAGGCAGAGAAGGCAGCACAGAGAGGTTTGGACGTCAATGTTTACGTGAGTGTTGGCGACAAAACTACGCGCACGAGTTGGCGTCAGCTTCGAGACCCCAGCGGCGGCTATGTATTCGTTGAGTATCAGGTAAGCACCAAGACGATTAAGAGACAGACCAAGGTGCTCAAGAAGCTCCAGTGATAACCGTGGCGCCGGCCTGAATTATGGATTCAGCCTTTTTCACAAGCCTCTATCAGAACGGGGTCAATTCTAACAATCGACAATAACGGCCGTTTCGGTGCTGGATGCAGTGCGCCCGCCCGTTCACGACTTGGTGTCGCGCCCTTGAAACGCCGCCGCGCCGATGAACCCCGCCAGCGCCACGCCCAGGAGGATGTAATGCGATTCGTCGAGCCGCACACCACGGAGTTTTTTTGACCACGGATTACGCGGATTTCACGGATAGGAAGCGTAGCTTCTTCTTCATCCGTGTCATCCGTGTAATCCGTGGTTAATTTCCCTCCATGAAGCACGAAGAATTGACGGGCGACATCATTGGCGCGGCAATGGCAGTATTGAACGAATTGAAGCCAGGATTGGACGAGAAGCTGTATGAGAACGCGCTGGTGATCGAGTTGGTGGCGCGCGGGCACACCGTGGAGCAACAGCGAGAGTATCCAGTCCACTATCGGGGCCAATTCATCGGCAAGCTGGTTCCCGACCTCATCGTGGACGGCAAGGTCATCGTCGACCCGAAAGTGGTGACGGCGTTCAACGACACGCACATCGCGCAGATGCTGGGCTACCTGAACATCAGTGGACTGGAGGTGGCGCTGCTGCTGAACTTCAAGGAAGCAAAACTGGCATGGAAGCGTGTGGTGAGTGGGCACGAGGGAGGGGATTGACCACGGATGACACGGATTCAACGGATGGAGCGGCGCATTTCCACGCCGTCAGGACAACCCCGCCGTGAATTCGATGATCCTTCGCAAAGGCGTCGCGGGACGGAAACCGGTGAATTTTTCCAGCTTGTCCACCACGGGCCGTCGCCGCCGCATATCCTCGAAACCGGGCGGGTAGGCCTCGGTGTACGGGACGCGCTCGATGGGCGAGGAAGACCCAAGCGTCTTGATGACCAGGCGCGCGAGTTCAGCGATGCTCACTTCCTCAGTGCCTCCCACGTTGAACACCTGCCCGAGCGCCGCCGGCGTTCGTTGCAACCGCACCAGCGCCTCCACGGCGTCGGCCACGGAGCAAAAGCAGCGCGTCTGCGTGCCGTCACCGAATACTCGCAGGGGCGTTCCCGCCCTGGCCGCCGCCATGAAGCGCGGCAACACCATCCCGTAACGACCGGTCTGGCGCGGGCCGACCGTGTTGAACAGCCGCGCGATGACCACCGGTAATCCCTTCTCCCGCGCGTAGGCCAGCGCCAGGAACTCATCCATCAACTTCGAACAGGCGTAGCTCCAGCGTCCGACGTGCGGCGGGCCGATGATCAAATCATCCTCTTCGGAGAAGGCCTCGCGATGGCTTCGGCCGTAAACTTCCGACGTCGAGGTGAACAACACGGGCGTCGCGCACCGGCACGCCGCCTCGAGCACTGCTTCGGTTTCGCGCAGGTTCGTCTGGAGCGTCCGAACTGGCGATTGCACGACCAGTTCGACTCCAACGGCTGCCGCAAGGTGATAAATACATCGTGCTCCGGCCGCCAACTCCGCCAGCCCTTCGCCTTGGGAAACCATCGCTTCGATGGTCCTCAAACCCGGATGGCCCGCGACCGCGCGGAGATTCTCCCAAGTGCCCGTCGAACAGTCATCGATTACAACCACCGACTCGCCCTCGGCCAGCAGGCGCTCGACCAGGTGCGAGCCAATGAACCCGGCCCCGCCTGTGACGAGGATGTGCGGGGCGTTGCTCATGAGGATGGTGGTGGAGGGTGAAGCGTGAAACGTAAAACGTAAAACGTAAAACGTAAGAGAGGTGCGGACCTTGGAATGCGATCCTGAACCCCTCCCGCGCTTACGTTTTACGTTTCACGCCTCACGCCTCACGCCTCACGCCTCACGCCTCACGTTTCAATCAAGCGCCTTCGCAATCCCTTCCGCCAGTCGCTGCCGATAGTCCGAGGTCGAAATCTTCCGCGCTTCGTCCGGATTAGTGAGGTAGCCGCCTTCGATCAGCACGGCCGGCCGATTTTGGCCGCGCAATACGCCGAGGAAACGCGCCCGGCCCACTTCGCGATCTGTCGCCCCCACCTCGCTGAGCAGCGAGCGGTGCAGCACCGTGGCCAGATGGAGGTTCTCGTCGTCAAAGGCGTTGTTCGGATGCCACTCGCGCACGTCGTCGCTGAACCCGCGATTCAGGCTGGACGGCATGCCCGTCGGCGCCAGGCAATAGGTCTCGATGCCCGCCAGCTTGCCATTGCCGGAGCCCGAATTGAAATGAAGGCTGAGGAACAGCCCGGCGTTGGCTTGCTGGGCCGCCGCGACACGATCCGCCAGCGACAGGAATGTGTCATTGGTCCGCGTCATCACAACGTTCCATCCTTTGGCGCGCAGCAGGCGTTCGAGGCGCCTGGCCCAGTCCAGCGCGTAATGTTTTTCGTACTCGCTGTTGACACAACTGATGGCGCCGCTGTCCCTGCCGCCGTGGCCGGCGTCGATCGCGATGGTCCGATTCCCTTGAGGCAGTTTCCAAGCCCGCCCGGCCAGCGGCTGCAAGGTTTTGCGCGCGTCCACGGCGTGCACGTAGGGGAGCCCCTGGATCAAGCGCGGCGCGAAGCCCAGCCAGAAATCGACCCCGCCAAACCGCAGGGTTTGGCTGCCCATTTGGAGCGACATTGTGCCGTTGCTCGTGAGGAGCTGGTAGGTCGCTTCGAGGCCGCCGTTCAACCGGCGCGGCTTCTCGATGCTATTGAACTGGCTCCAGCTTTCCAGCGGAATCCACGCGTTGACCCAGTTGGAAGGCCACGCGGGCTGCGCCGGCGCGAGGGGAGGGGGTGCGGGCGCGACTGCGGCCGGTGATGGCGCCGGTTCGAGCGGCGCCGCCGGCGCGACGGCCATCGGCTCGGGCACGGGAGTGGAGGCCGCGACCGGAACATACTTCGTGCTCGTGGACGAACCGGTTGCACAACCAGCCAACACCCACGCCGCGACCGCCGGAATCACCAGACGCCAAAGCTTCGGCACGCCGCGTATTGTGCGAACGGGCCCGCCGCAGACAAGCAACATGTGGCGTCCATCGGCATTTTGCAGCGCGGGCTGAGGGGCCAGAGTGGATTAACCTTAAGCCAGCAGTTCAACCACGAATGGACACGAATGAACACGAATCGCAGCGAACTTGCGGCGAAGTTGATGCTCACCCAAGCGGTGAGTCTCCATGCCGATTCCCATTCGTGTCCATTGGTGTCCATTCGTGGTTGAACCCGTCGCTCACGGTCCTGCCTAAGCGTGAAGACCCTTGCCGCACGACACACGCCGCCGTCATAATCCACGGCGTGACGGCCTCCTGCATTCCTGCGTTCATGTGAGAATTCTCGTCGCCATCACCGGGGCGAGCGGCGCGCTCTACGCCCAGCGCCTGCTCGACAACCTCGACCCGCAACAGCACGAGATTCACGTTGTCCAGAGCAACTACGCCCATACCGTCATCCATCAGGAACTTCCCGGCGGCCTGCGCCTGCCTCCCGGCGTGCAGTCCCACGGACTCAAAAGTATGAACGCGCCGTTCGCCAGCGGCTCGAATCCGGTCGACGCGATGGTGGTCATCCCCTGCACGATGGGCACGCTGGGCCGCATCGCCCATGGGTTCAGCGAAGACGTGCTGTTGCGCGCCGCGGACGTTACGCTGAAGGAGCGCAAGCAACTCATCCTCGTCCCGCGCGAAACGCCCTTGAGCCTGGTCCACGTCCGGAACTTCGAGCTGCTGTTGCTGGCGGGCGCGACGATTCTTCCGGCCAATCCTTCCTACTATACGCAGCCGAAGAACATCGAGCAGGTCATCGACACGGTGGTGGCGCGCGTGCTCGATCACCTCAGGATTCCGCAGAAACTGGCGCCGCGCTGGCAGGAAGAGGAGGATTGAACTTCCCCGGCGGACTTCTACTCTTGGCGCCATGCCTGACACGGAAATTGACGTGAAGTATGTCGCCCACCTGGCCCGTCTCGGCCTCACACCGGAGGAAGAGCGCAAATTCGGCGCGCAACTCGGCCAGGTGCTTGGCTACATCGAAAAGCTGCGCGAGGTGGACGTGAGCGCGGTCGAGCCGACCGCCCACGCCGTTCCGATGGTGATTGTGACCCGCGCCGACGCGATTGGCCCCTCGCTGCCAAACGAGGAGGCGCTTCGCAATGCCCCGGCCAAGGCCGGGGGGCTGTTCATCGTCCCGAAAATTGTCGAGTGATGGGGGTGACTGCCAAAAGCCATTTTTGCACAGAAGCGGCAAGAATTTGGAGTGCGGTGACTTGTCACCGCTTTGCCGCCTTGGCGACTTGTCGCGAAGGCAGGGCCGCGTTCGGCGGCACGGGAGAATTGGATGCCTTCCCGCTTTCGACGGCGACAAGTCGGCTGCAGAAAGCGCGGACAAGTCCGCGCACTCCAACGGGGTTGCGGCTGCGCTGCGCTGTGAATTATCGAGATTAGCTCCCCACCGTTCATGCTCAACCGACTTACCCTGTCTGAACTGACCGCCCGGCTCGCCAAACGCGAAGTCTCCGCTCGCGAGGCCATGCAGGCCTGTCTCGATCAAGTCAAACGCGTCGATGGCCGTGTGCAGGCTTTTCTGAGCCACGACGCCGAAGATGCCCTGGCCCAGGCCGCCGATGCCGACAAAGCCCTGGCGGGCGGGGCGACTCACGCCCAACTGCCGCTGCTGGGCGTGCCCATCGCGCTTAAGGATGTATTGGCCGTCAAAGGCCACCCGCTGGGCTGCGCTTCGAAAATTCTCTCCGGCTTCATCTCGCCTTACGACGCGACCGCCGTGGAAAAGTTGAAGGCCGCCGGCGCGGTGCTGTTCGGAAGGCTGAACATGGATGAGTTCGCGATGGGCAGTTCGACCGAGAATTCAGCTTACTTCACGACGCGGAACCCGTGGGACCAGTCGCGCATCGCTGGCGGTTCATCGGGCGGTTCGGCCGCCGCGGTTGCGGCCGACGAATGCATCGCCGCGCTGGGCACCG
>DASTLJ010000498.1:0-16381 GCA_035715125.1 Verrucomicrobiia bacterium | reverse complement strand
AGCGCGACCGCTTCGCGATAAGTCTGCCTGATCGCTCCTTCCACCAGCCTGACCTGCTCCGTGAAGGCGATGCACGCTTCCTGCGACCGCGGATCGGCAAACGAGTCCCCCACCCGCTGCATCTCCTCGATCTGCGGCTGGTGGATCTGGATCAACTCATCGAAATTGATGCACGTTTTCATGCTGTTCCGAGGATAAGCCGTGCGCTTGGCTCACGCAATCAACTGTTTCACCACACTCCCATAAACATCCGTCAACCGGAAGTCGCGGCCGTTGTAGCGGTAGGTCAGCTTCTCGTGATCGAAACCGAGCAGGTGCAGAATCGTCCCGTGCAGGTCGTGGATATGGACTTTGTTCTCCACGGCGCGGTAGCCGGTTTCGTCGGTGGCGCCGTAGGCCTGGCCGCCCTTCACGCCGCCGCCGGCCATCCAGAGGCTGAAGGCGCGGCCGTTGTGATTGCGGCCGGGGGTGTTACCGGCGGCGTTGCCGTCCGCGCTGGGCGAGCGGCCGAACTCGCCGCCCCAGATGACGAGCGTGTCTTTCAACATACCCTTCTGCTTGAGGTCGGTGAGGAGGGCGGAGAGCGGCTTGTCGATCTCGGTGGCCTTACCGCGCAGTGCGACTTCCAGATTGTTGTGGTGGTCCCAGCCGCCGTGCCAGACTTGCACGAAGCGCACGCCCTTTTCGAGCAGGCGCCGGGCAATGAGCATCTGGCGGCCTTGCTGCGTGTTCGTGCCGTAAAGCTCCTGCGTCTCCTTCGATTCCTTGCCGATGTCGAAGGCGTCGGTGGCTTCCATCTGCATCTGGTAGGCGAGTTCGTAAGCCTGGAGTCGTGCCTCGAGTTGGCCGTCTTTCTTGAGGTTCTGCGCGTGGACTTCGTTGAGTTGATGCAGGAGGTCGAGTTGCTTGCGCTGTTCAGGGAGGGAGACGTACTGGCTCTTGATGTTTTCGATGAGCTTGTCGATTTGCGTGTTCGAAGTGTTGACGCTCGTGCCCTGGTAGGCGCCCGGAAGGAAGGCGCAGCGGAGGTTGTCCGCGCTGGTGCCGCCGGGGGCCAGCGAGATGAAGCCGGGAAGGTTCTGGTTTTCGGTGCCGAGGCCGTAAGTGACCCACGAGCCGACGCTCGGCTTGACCAGCCGCAGCGAGCCGGTGTTCATCATGATCGTGGCGGCGGTGTGGTCGGGGATGTCGGTCCACATCGAACGGATGACCGCCAGATCATCGATATGCTTGCCCAGGAGGGGAAAGACTTCGCTCACCTCGACGCCGCTCTTGCCCTTCTTCTCGAACTTGAAGGGCGAGGCGAATCCGGTGCCGCCGCCGCTTTCGCCGGGCAGCGATTTGTCGTCGAACTTGTCGAGCGCGGGCTTGGGGTCCCACGTGTCGATGTGCGAAGGCGCGCCGCTGGCGAAGATGTGGAGGACGCGTTTGGCCTTGGGCGCGAATTGCGGCTGGCGCGGCGCCAGAGGCGAGTAAGCATCCGGCGCAGCCAGGCCCTCGGGCGCGGGCAATACGCCCAGGCCGACGAGGCTCGTGAGGGAGAGCGCGCCGAATCCCAGGCCCATCCGGTTGAGGAATTGGCGGCGTGTGAAAATCAGGTCCTCCGGACGATTCTCGCAGTCTCTACAGGTTCGCTCGAGCATAACTTTGGATGTAGCGGTCGCGGCGGGGCCAACACAGGAAGCCCTTCACCACGCGGTTTTCCACGGTTCTGTGCTTTGGCGGACAATAGCAAAAAATGGCCGCCTGACAATACTCAACTTCAGTTGTCTTCCTTGATGCTCGAAACCTTCCCGGCGACGGCCCTGGCCCCCTTGGGGTCCAGCACGAGCGCCCGGAAACGCCACTCCTGGCGCGGTTCGATGACTTGGGTGTAGTCGCTGGCTTTCCCGGCCGGCTTCCCATTGGCGTCGGTCAACTCGAGTTCGACCCTCACGCCGAATCGTTGCTGGTCGGACGTATTTTTGATGGTGCCGACGGCGTGAACGAGGCTGCCGGACTTGGCCTTTTCCAGCGTCACAGTGCCCGGTTTCAAGTCGTCGATGGATTTCGGTCTTTTCGGCTCAGCCGCAACAGGAATGCCAGGCTCCATCGGCTTGCCAGACGGTGGATTCGTGGCCGGATTTGTGGGAGTCGATGGATCTGTGGCTCGATTCGTCAGTGCCGACTTCGCGACCGGCGCCTCGGCTTTCTTCGAGCCAGGGCCCGCCATGAAATACCAAGCACCCCCGGCCAGCGCCGCCAGGACCACTAGCGATATCGCCCCGGCCAGCAAGCGCGATTTCTTTCCATGGCCGCATTGGGGACACGCAGCGGCGTCGGCAAGCGAGGCTTGCGGGACGACAGGGGACGCCAACGTGGACCCCAGCGGCGGCGCGGAACTTCCAGTCCCTACTTCGGGCGGCGGCAACGGCACATCGGCGGCGAGTGTCTCCGCCGATTCGGACAGTAGAGTCTCCTGTCCGCAATGGGGACAATGGATCTTCAAACCGACGCCCTGCGCGGGGAATTCAATCGGGCTGCCGCAACTCTCACAGTTGCACCTCAGGAATTGCTGGTCGTTCATGCTCGAAGCGGCCCCGAACGGCGTGCGGAACAGCGGCTGGCCGGGGACGCACCAGTGAAACACACAAGCGCAGCCGAGTTCAAGCGGGAGCGAGGAAGCTTGCAAAAGTAGGGCGGGCGTCTCGCCTGCCCTGCGCCGAAGGCGCGTCCCGTTTGGCCGCTTCGCGGCCAGGGCAGGCGAGACGCCTGCCCTACGTTGCGCGGCATTGCGACCGCTTTCCAAGCCGTCCCGCGCCGTGTAAGTTCAGGGTGCTTTGCAAGATTCCGCTTTGCGTCCCTCCCGCCTCCTGTGCGTCTGCCTTCTTGGTGCGCTCTTCGGACAGGCCGCCGCGACCGCTTCCGAAGCTCCGGGCACCCGCCGTATGGCCGAACGGCTTCAACACATTATCCAGCGCGTCGGCCCCGAGCGCAATCCGTACGCCAACCGTGCCCGCGCCGACTTCGCCCGCGACGCGCTTGGCGAATTGCGCGGCGATCCCGAGCGCGAGATGGACTTGCAGCTCATGCTCGCCCACGAATCGCTCCAGGGCGGCGACAGTGCCACCGCCGCGCAATCCTTCCGCAAGCTCATGGAACTCCTCGCCCGGCACAGGCCCCAGGTGCTCGCTACCAACCGCACCCGGCTTCGACTTTACCTGGCGCAAAGCTTTCTCCGCCTCGGCGAGCAGCAGAATTGCCTGACCAATCACACCACGGAATCATGCCTGTTGCCGATTAGTGCCGCCGGCGTACATCGACTGCCGGCTGCCTCGCGGTCCGCCATCGCAGTCCTCAACGAGCAACTGGCCGAATTCCCCAACGACATTTCCGCCCGCTGGCTGCTGAACATCGCGCACATGACCGTCGGCGAATACCCCGACAAAGTCCCGCCTCGCTGGCTCATCGACCCGAAGCTCTTCGCGTCCGAGTACGATCTGAAGCGGTTCACCGACGTGGCAGGGGGTCTGGGCCTCGACGTGGACGATCTGGCCGGCGGCGCCATCGCCGAGGATTTTGACGGCGACGGTTATCTCGATCTGATGTGTTCTTCGATGCACTGGCAGGGCCAGCTTCGCTACTTCCGCAATGGACGCGACGGCACCTTCTCCGAGCGCACCCGCGAAGCCGGGCTGCTCGGTGAAGTTGGCGGGTTGAACATCATCCATGCCGACTACAACAACGACGGTTTTCCCGACGTGCTCGTTCTGCGCGGGGGCTGGCAGCGGGACCTCGGGCGCTTCCCCAATTCGCTCCTTCGCAACAACGGCGACGGCGCCTTCACCGACGTGACCGAGGAAGCCGGCCTGCTGAGCTTTCATCCGACGCAGACGGCCGCCTGGTTCGACTTCGACGGCGACGGCTGGCTCGACCTGTTCATCGGCAACGAATCCACGCCCGGCGAAACGCATCCGTGCGAACTCTTTCGCAACAACCGCAACGGCACGTTTACCGAGTGCGCGAAGCAGAATGGCGTCGCCGTCATCGCGTTCGTGAAGGGCGTCGCCGCCGGCGATTACAACAACGATGGCCGGCCCGACCTCTACCTCTCGATTCAACAAGGCCCCAATATTCTCTTTCGCAACGACGGTTCCGCCGCAAACCGCGGGAGCAACGCCTGGACCTTCTCCGACGTCACCGCCGACGCCCGCGTCGCCGCGCCGCGCGACAGCTTCGCGACGTGGTTCTTCGACTACGACAACGATGGGTGGCTCGATTTGTTCGTCGCCAGCTACTGGATCGAGAGCGTCGGCGCCGTGGCCGCGGATTATCTCGGCCTTCCCTCAAAGGGAGCGCGCCCGCGCCTCTACCGGAACAACCGCGACGGCACCTTCACCGATGTGACCGCCGCCGCGAAGCTCGACCGCGTGCTGCTCGCGATGGGCTCCAACTTCGGCGACCTCGACAACGATGGCTGGCTGGACATTTATCTCGGCACCGGCGACCCAGAGTTCAGCACGCTGGTGCCCAATCGCATGTTCCGGAACGCGCACGGGAAATTCTTCCAGGACGTGACCACCGCCGGCGGTTTCGGCCACTTGCAAAAGGGCCACGGCATCGCGTTCGCCGACTTTGACAATGACGGCGACCAGGACATCTACGAAGTGATGGGCGGCTTCTATGCGGGCGACAACTACCGCAACGTGCTCTACGAAAATCCGGGCTTTGGCTGGCGCTGGATCACTTTGAAGCTGGAAGGCGTGAAGTCCAATCGTGCCGCGCTCGGCGCGCGAATCAAAGTGACCGTGAAGACCCCCGCCGGCCCGCGGGCCATTCACAAGACTGTGAGCACCGGCGGCAGTTTTGGCGGGTCGCCCTTGCGCCAGGAGATCGGCCTGGGCGACGCGCTGGCCATCGAGTCGGTCGAAATCACCTGGCCCGCGACGGGCCACGTGCAGGTATTGAAAGACCTTCCGCTCGATCACTTCTACAAAATCCGCGAAACCGACGCAGCCGCGACGCCGTGGCCGTTGAAGAAGCTCAAGTTCGTCCTGGTGCCCGACAAGGTTTGCGGGCCGCCGCAGTGGGCGAGGTGACAGTGGCTGAGGCCAAATCAATCGCCACCGAGCAACAACCGCAGCAAAGCCCGTTGCTCCGCCAGAAGCCCCTGTTGTTCTTCAAGCAACGACGCCTTTCCCCGGTGCAAATGTGCCAGTAACTGAATGAGATCGCGATAGCGCTCCAGCAGCCGAAGTTCCTCGATTCGCTGACGGCGATGCACGCGCCACGCCACTAGCGGCGCACGATTCAATCGCAACCGACGGATGGTGAATGCGCCCACGGTCGTCACCGCGTGGAGCTGGCCGTCGTCGAGTTCTATGAAGTGCTGGTCGGCCCGTTCCTGGCGCGGATTCCAAAGCGGTGGCTCTTGAGGAGACGACTGCCAATAGTCGCACTTGTATTGATTGCACCGGAAGCAGCAGTAAACGAGGTTGTCGACGTTGTCCGTGCCGCCCTTTGCCTTCGGCTGAAAGTGGTCAACGGTCAGGCGCCCGCCGGTGTCCGTCTCGGTGACGCCGCAAAACTCGCAGGAGAATCCTGCCCGCTGGCGCACCTGTTCCCACGTGGCCGCGAGAACGGTCATGCCGGCTGCGGGGCCGGACGTTGCGCCACGCGTTCGCGGAGCGCGGTCACCTCACGTCGCAGCGTTTCGTTGGCGCCGGCCAGATTTTGAATATCGGCCGCCACCGCCTGCATCTGCGCCAGCGCTTCGGCGACTTGGCTGCGCAGCGCGTTGGCGGCGCTTTCGCCATAGCTTTGGCCAAGACTCTGGCTCTCGGTTCGGTCCTGTTGGCTGTACCACTCGTCCAGTTGCGCCTGCTCTTGTGCCGTCAGCGTCGCGCCCCGTGTGGCTTTGTCGTGCAATTGTTGACCCAGTTCATCAGCAATCATGTGGCCTTTCAGATTAAGACGCGCAAGCAAGTCAGCCGCGTTACCCATGCCTGTTATTCACGCCGTCAGAATATCGGGCGCAGGCCGTTGCCTCAAGCCCCCAGTTTTCGCCCGAAAACGGGTCAATCCTCGCTATTGTGCTCCTGCCTTCGGGCGACAGCAAGCAGGTGCGAGAAAGGGTTTCAACTGATGCTTTCATCAGTGTGAAAAGTGAGGACTCAACCTTAAGGGCGTCTCGCCGCTTCCGGAACCGCCGGATCCATCAGCCGGCGCAATTCCTCGCTGGGGCCACCGCCGAATTGTTTCCAGAAAAGTTCCTTGAACGGGTTCACCTTCGGACCAGCGGCGTTCTCCTTCACTGGCAGCGTTGGCTTCGTGTCCATTCGTGGTTTCCAATGGCCGGCTCAAAGCAGATTCCGGCACGCGAAGATCTGGACGTGATAGAAGACGCGCTTGTTGTGCTTCACTTCGACGACACCCATGGGCGAAACTGATTCAAACTCGGCGAGCAACGACACCGGCGGTTGATATGGCTCGTCGTCGAGCACGAAGAAAATCGCGTTCTGACCCTTGCGGTATTCGTGGTACCGGTACTGCGGCCAGAAAAAGAACTGGCTCTTGGGGATCTGTTTGCTGACCCGAGCGTAAACAAGCGGCGAATCCGGCAGGCCGGCGCGCGCTTCGGGCAGGTAAAAAGCGACCTGGCTCGCCGGCCCGTAATGCGGCGTGATGATGAAAACCTTCTGCCCCTCGGCGAGCAGCTCGGCCCGCGCCCGGCCGACGGCCTCGGCGATGCCCTTGATGCCTCGCACGCGCCGAAGCACATCCCACTCCACCGGCAGCGTGACGCCCGCGGCCTTTCGCGTGAGATCGGTTTCGTGCAGGAACGGCAGCGCCGCAAATCCGAGCACCATCGCCGTCACCAGCCACCCTTTCACGCCACGAGCGCCCTCCCGCCAGCGTTGATCCCAGTAGACGGCCATGAGGCAGAACATCGGAACGACCGCACAGACGATCCAGTTTGGCTGGACGCGTGTCCGCAGCGTGAGCAGCCAGTAACCGAGAAAGACCGGCGCGCCCATCGAAAAGAAAAAAGTCAACAACGGGTCCTTCCGCTCCGGGGCCCACATCCTCGCCATCGCCCAGAGGCACGCAAGAAAGAGCACCGGATTCAGCAACCCTGCTTCGGCCAAAAAAAAATCGCCGATATAGTCGGGCGTCGGCTTCCACGGTTTTTCGAGCCGCGCGTTCGTCCAAAGGTGGTTCAGAGTGATCCAATCGTGCTCGGCATTCCAAATCACGACCGGCAGCGTGCAGACCGCGAAAACGACCCACGCGAGCCACGGCCCTGGACGGCGCAAATGAACGCGCGCCGGCTTCCAAAGCACGAAGAAGATCGCCCAACAGCCGATTTGAAGCAGCGCGGTGTACTTGCTGAGGAATCCCAGGCCCATCCAAAGGCCGGCCCAGAGCCATTGCGCGGTCGTTCCTTGCGGCTGCACCGCGCGCCAGCCCACGACCATCGCCGCCGTCCAGAACAGCGCCAGCCACGCATCAATCGTCATCAGCACGCTGCCGGCCAACAGCATCGGCGTCGCGGTGATGGCCAGCACAAGAATCAACCCCAGCCGCGCGCTGGCAATACGCGCCATGAAGCGCAGCAGCATCAGGCTCGTCGTCGCGGCGATGACGGGTGAAAAGAACCGCACGCCGAAGGCCGTATCACCCCAGAGGTGCGTTCCGAGCCAGTGGGCGTACGCGATCAGCGGCGGCTTGCTCCAATAGGAGAGCGCGAGGTGCTTCGACCAGAGCCACTGGTAAGCTTCGTCTTCGCTCAGTTCTATCAGGCTGCTGCCAATGTAAAAGAGCCGGACCACCAGAAAGACCGCAATCAGCAGGTAGCCCAGCCGGAGATATTGCGCTTCGCGCAACGCAGGTTCCGCTTCGGGGGCCGCGGTGGAGGGCGGACTTTCCGCGATTTGGCCTCCCCGCACCAACAGCGTCGGCACGCGGCGCCACCAGAGCGGAAACCAATCCTGCCCCACGCGCCGCCACAGTGCCTCCAACGCCAACAAAAACGCCGCCGCAGAACCGGCCCCGACCGCCGCGCCCACCAGCACGTCACTCGGGTAATGGACTCCGAGGTAAACTCGCGAGAACGCCATCGTGATCGCGGCGGGCAGCATGAAGTATCCGCTGCGCGGGTAATAAACGAACGCGATGAACGCGGCGGCAAACCAGAGCGAGGCGTGCCCCGACGGCATGCTGCCGCTGGCGCCTCGGCCCACCAGCACTCGCGCGTCCTCGATGTCGTAGAACGGCCGCAGCCGGCCAATGGCGTGCTTGAGCTGGTCGGTCACCAGCGAGTCGCCCAGCGCCAGCACCAGCCCGAGCATGACCACGAAGAGCCGGCCGCGGACGCCGCCTTTCCAGAACAGCAGCAGTGCCAGCGCGATGAGGGCCGGGATGAACAGGTCGTGGCTGCTCAACTTCGGCATCAGCGCGTCCAGTGCCGGGCAGGCCAGCTTCAGGTTGATGAAGCGGAAAAGCCCCGTGTCGAGCGATTGCAGCCAGTCGGACATTGGCGGGGCAGTGTGGCGGGCGCCTTGCCGATTCCAAGGAGAAAGCAGGGCGGGGAAGGGGGAGAACGCCAGGAATGGCCGCAAAAGAACAAAGCTCGGCGCAGCCGCAACCAAAGGTGAGGCCGCTTTGAACCACAGAGACGCGGCGGACACAGAGAGGCATCCCCCAGCGTTTCTCGGTGACCGCCGCTTCTCTGTGGTTCAATGGCCTTGGGCAATTCCGCGCCGCGCGCGAGGCTCCGGATGGACCGCAGTGCGTAGCACGTAAAGAAGCCTGAAAAACGGCGTGGGCGGCCCACTTCAGGATGGCTGTTCGCTTTACAAATTCAGGCGCCTCGCGGCAAGAAACTGGTCACCAACCGGCGCTCTAAACTGCGAGCTGGGTTGCAACTGGCTACGCTCCAAGCCACACAGGCCGTGGCACGGAAGTTGCGAGCCTTGGCCTTCCTTGGTTCGACGATTTGGTTCACGGAACTAAACGTCCGGACTTCGAAAACGACACCACAGAGAACGTATGTACTGTAGTCATTGTACTTTTCTAAAGCGATGGAGCACGGCCTGGTTGGCTGTGGCCGTGGCACTCTTTCAAACCGCCGCCTGGGCCAATCACGACGAACTGGTATTCTTCGAGCCGGTCACCACGCCCTCCGGTCGGCCCCTGCCCTCGCATGCCCTCGAACACATGGCCCGGCGGGTTCGCGTCGGGGCCAAACTGCTCGAACGCGATCAGTTCCATCTCAATCTATTTCCCGGGCGCGGTTTCCAGGTCCAACGCGATCGCATCGTGGACTACGGCAACGGCGATTTTGCCTGGATTGGCCGTATCGTGAACGAACCGCTGAGCCGCGTCACTTTTGCGTCCCGTGGCGGCGTCATCTCCGGAGTCGTGGATCGCGCGCTCGACAATGGGAACGAATTGTACGAGCTGACCCCCGACGCCGACGGGGGCTATCTCCTCTTCCAGGCCGACGAAGTCAAAATTCCGCAGCGGGCCCCGGGCATTAATCCGGCTTTGGATAACCCATTGGATGCACTGATCGATGAGCCTGACCCAGGCGCGCCGGCCGCGGGGGATATTGTCATCGCGGCCACACCGGCCGTTCAGGATATTATGGTGGTATACACCCCGGCCTCGGTGGCTCGTTACGGCCAGAACGGCATCGAATCGAAAATCCTGCAAGCCATCGCCGATGCCAACGCGGCCTACCAGAACAGCCAGGTGAACGCCCGGCTCAATCTGGTTTACCTGGGCCAGGTCAGTTATACGGAGACGGGCGACATGGGCGCTGCGCTCTCCGCCCTGCAAAGCACGAGTGATGGAAAGCTGGACGAAGTGCACGCGCTGCGCAATCAGTTCGGCGCTGACCTTGTCTGCCTGGTAGATGAGGATGCGAACTACTGCGGCATTGCTTATGTGATGCAGACTGTCAGCACGTCATTCGCGTCCTATGCGTTCAGCGTCGTTTATTCCAGTTGTCTCTCTTCACTGACCCTTCCGCACGAGGTTGGACATAATCAGGGAAACCAGCACGATCGCGCCAACGCCGGCTTCCAAGGCGCCTATCCGTACTCCTATGGCTGGCGCCGCTGCGTGACCGATGGCACGGGTTTCAGGACCATCATGTCCTATTCCTGCTCGGGCGGAACGCGCATCCCTTATTTCTCAAATCCAAACCTTTCACTTAATGGCTATCCGCTCGGCGTGGCTTACGAAGTCGATCCGGCCAATGCGGCCGACAACGTCCGGTCCATGAACAACACCGCTGCCACGATGGCCGCGCTTCGCAATGCGACGGTCGCCCCGCCGGCCGCGCCAAGTGTACTGACGGCCAGCGCCGTGGCCTATAACCAGATTAACCTCACGTGGGCGGACAACGCAGCCAATGAATCGAACTATCACGTGGAACGCTCGCTCAACGGCGGCACTTGGTCTGAAATCGCCACTCTCTCCGCCAACACGGTCAGTTTCAACAGCGGCGGTTTGAGCGCGAACACCACTTATTACTTTCGCGTGCGCGCCTCCAACAGCGCCGGCTATTCAGGTTATGCTAACGTGGCCTTCGCGACGACGCCCTCGGCTCCAACACCACCGAGCCCGCCGAGCGCACCGGCTAATCTCACCGCGGTTGCCATTTCCAGCAGCCAAATCAATCTGGCGTGGAGCGACCTCTCCTCTAACGAGGATGGCTTCAGGATCGAGCGCTCCACCGATGGCGTGAACTTTGTCCTCGCTGCTACATTGGGGGCGAATGTGGCCGCCTACGCGGACACGGGACGGAGCAGTAGCACAACCTACTACTACCGTGTCCTGGCCTACAACACGGGCGGGGTCTCTGCCTACTCGGGCGTGTTCGGAGTCACGACCCCCGCGGCGCCGCTCCCGGCGCCGTCAAACCTGGCCGCCAGTGCGCTTTCGGGAGGCCGAATCCGGCTGACGTGGACACAGACCTCGACCACTGAGAGCGGCTTCGCGATTGAACGCTCGCTTAGCCCGAGCTCCGGTTGGCTTCAGGTTGCAACGGCAGGCCCGAATGTCACGACCTCCACCGACAGTGGCCTGAGCGGCTTGACGACTTACTACTACCGTGTCCGCGCCTACTCCATCGCCGCCTACTCAGCCTACTCGAACATCGCCTCTGCGCGGACCAAGCGACGATGACTTAAGTCAGACCCATATTCGGGGCGCGAGCAGATGGGAGGAGTGATGCGCTTCACGCATTATTCGGTGTGCACGGAGGAGGCGTACTGGCATTGGATGAGATGGTTTTAGGTGTTTCAGCGGGGGAAGGAGCAGCTTCTAAAGTTCGACGTTGGAAGTTCAACGTTCAGAGCAAAGAACGTCGAACTATCAACGTCCAACGTCGAACGAAGGCGTGCAAGTTTGGTCAAACTAAGTCTGACCAAATCAAATCCGTCTCTCATTGATGGGAACAGACTTAAGGCAGGAAGTTCGATGCTACTTCGCCGGCAGCTCGCGGATGCGGATGTTCCGGAACCAGCACTCGTCCCCGTGGTCGGTCAGGAGGATGTGCCCCTGGATGCGCTCGCCAAAACCCTTCGCCTCTTTGAATTTGCTATTGGCGATGGCGGCCTTCAATGCGTCGCTGCCCAG
Organism: Verrucomicrobiia bacterium; assembly: GCA_035715125.1. Lineage (GTDB taxonomy): Bacteria > Verrucomicrobiota > Verrucomicrobiia > Limisphaerales > JADJPG01 > DASTLJ01. The sequence goes on along the minus strand of DASTLJ010000498.1, from coordinate 4,753 downwards.
TTCGTATTCGAGCACTTTGTCCCCGTTGAGCCAGTGCTCCACGTGGCGGCCTAGCAGGAGCACGCGCGAGGAGTTCCATTCGCCGGGCGGTTTCAGATGACGAGCTTTGGTCGGAGGGAGAACGTCGTAAAATGAAGCGGTCTGGCGTATCGGGCCCTTTTTGCCGTCGGGATGGCCGTCGTCATCGAGCATCTGGTACTCGTGGCCCGGGGCGCCGGGGCGTTCCTCGGTGACCAGATACTTCAGGCCATTGTTGCCCTCCTTGGTGATGCGCCATTCCCAGCGGAGATCGAAATCGCCAAACTTGCGCTCGGTGACGATGTCGCCGCCGCGGACCTTCGCGAGCTTCTTCAGGATGCCGTCCTCGGCGATCCAGCCTTGCTGGGGCGCGCTCGTCTTCCGGTAACTGCGCCAGCCGGCGAGGCTTTTCCCGTCGAATAACGGCTGCCAGCCTTCCGCCTGATCCGCTGCCTTATCGCCCGCCAGCGCGGGCACGACGAGCCACAGGGCCGCCGCCAGCGCGACCCAAGCTGCCATCCTATATCGTCGCGTGTTCATTCCACGTTTCACGCATCACGTATCACGCAGCACGCGTCACACCCGCTCATAGCCGCCGTATCCGGATGTTGCGAAACCAGGCTTCCTGCCCGTGATGTTGGAAGTCGACATGGCCTTCCTTGCGGGTCATGAATTCCTTCATCGGTGCGAACTTGCTCTTGGCGACCAGCCCTTTGACTTCCTCGCTGCCCCATTCGTATTCCACCATCCTGGCGCCATTGAGCCAGTGCTCGACCCTGCCCTTCTTGAAAACGATGCGTGACTGGTTGAACTCGCCGACCGGCTTGAGGGTCTTGTCCTTCGGCGGTGCGATGAGCGCGTAGAGCGAACCGGCGGAGGTCTTGGGATTGCGTCCGTCGGGATGCTTGTCGTCGTCCAGGACCTGATACTCCGGTCCGGTGTGCCACGGCGCGGCGCCCGTCTCGGCGACGCGATACATCACTCCGCTGTTGCCGCCTGGCGCGACCTTCCACTCGAACTCCAACTCGAAATCCTCGAACTGGTCGACGCTGACCAGATCGACCGCTTTGCCGGGCACCGTTTTTAGGGCGCCGTCTTCGATGACCCACTGCTGGGAGGGGAATTCCTTCATCTTGTAGCCACGCAGCTTGTCGGTCGGCTTGCCGTCGAAGAGGACAATCCAATCCGCAGCCGGCGCAGTGGCGGTCAACCCAAGAAATCCGGTGAGAGTGGAAACGAGGAACAGTTTTTCTAGTTTCATAAGGAGTGCCGGTCGCCGAGTGTGCGTTGCAGGCGGGCCGTTGGCAACTGCCGAAAGTGAACTGCTGAAAGTCAGTGACACCACGGGCCTTAGCCGGCCGGTTGACACGCCCCGCCGATGTGAGTAATTGCAATTCAAGGTTCGCCATTGTGAGCCGAACAACAGAGTAACTGTATGAAGCGCATTTTCCTCTTCGCCGCCACGAACCTGGCCGTCGTCGCGGTCATCGCGGTCCTCGCCACCGTCCTTGGGCTCGACCGGCGGCTGACGGCCGCCCACATCAATTGGCCGGTGCTGCTCGGCTTCTCGGTCGTGGTTGGCTTCGCCGGCTCATTCATTTCGCTGGCCATCTCCAAATGGATTGCCATCCACGCCTACGGGATCAACGTCATTCATGATCCCTCCGGCCACACCGAGCAGTGGCTTTACAACAAGGTCCACGATTTGGCCGAACGCGCCGGCATCGGCAAGCCGGACGTCGGCATCTACGACAGCCCGGAGGCCAACGCGTTCGCCACAGGCATGCGGCGCAACAAGGCGCTCGTCGCCGTCTCCAAGGGCCTGCTCCACCAGATGGATCCCCGCCAGGTCGAAGGCGTGCTGGCCCACGAAATCGCCCACATCGCCAACGGTGACATGGTGACGATGACGCTGCTGCAAGGCGTGCTGAATACGTTCGTAATCTTCCTGTCGCGCGTCCTCGGCTACGTAATCGACATGGCGCTGCGCCGCGACGACGACCGGGGCGGCCTGGGCCTCGGCTACTTCATCGGCTATTACGTCTCGCAAATCCTCCTCGGCATCCTCGCGAGCCTGATCGTAATGGCTTACTCACGCCGGCGCGAATTCCGCGCCGACGCCATGGGCGCGCAACTGGAAGGCAAGGACGCCATGGTCGGCGCGCTCTGGCGCTTGAAGCAGATCTCGGAGGGCGGCGGCGTCTTCGACAATCGTGCCGCCTCCCTCAGCGCGATGAAGATCAGCAATAAGTCCCGCCAGAACCGGCTCATGCGCCTGTTCTGCTCCCACCCACCGCTGGAGCAACGCATCGCGGCGCTTCAGCGGCTCCGGGTTTAGCTTCACGCCAGGATCTCGCGAATCACTTCGCCATGCACGTCGGTCAGCCGGCGTTCGGCGCCGTTGTGATAGAAGCTGAGCCGTTCGTGGTCGAGGCCGAGCAAATGGAGGATCGTGGCGTGCAGGTCGTAAATCGTCGCGACGTTCTCGACGGCCTTGTAGCCGAACTCGTCGGTCGCGCCGTGGCTGAAGCCGCGCTTCACGCCCGCGCCCGCGAGCCAGACGGTGAATCCGCTCGGATTGTGATCGCGCCCGCTCGCGCCCTTTTGAAACGTCGGCATGCGGCCGAATTCCGTTACCCACACCACGAGCGTGTGCTCCAGCAGGCCGCGCGCCTTCAGGTCCCTCAACAGCGCGGCGCACGGCTGGTCAAGGATCGGCGCGTGGATGCTGTATTGGTCCTTGAGCGTCTTGTGCCCGTCCCAGTTGCCAACGCCTTCGCCCATCGCGTAGGCGCCGTTGAACAGTTGCACGAAACGCACGCCGCGCTCGATGAGCCGCCGGGCGAGGAGACAATTTCGGGCGAAACCGGCCTTTAGTTTGTTGCCGTCATTGACGCCGTAAAGTTCGAGCGTCGCGCGGCTCTCGCCACGGAAGTCGCCGACCTCGGCGGCGCTGAGTTGCATGCGCGCGGCCAATTCGTAGCTGGAAATGCGCGCCAGCAAATCGCCATCCGCGGGATGGCGGGCCAGATGCCGCTCGTTGAGCAGCTTCAGGAAGTCGCGCGTGCCGGCCTCGGCGGCGGGCGTGATCTCCTTCGGCGTCGCGAGATTGGGAATGGGCTGGTCGGCATTGAAGGCGGTGCCCTGGAAGACGGCGGGAAGGAACCCTGAGTTCCAGTGATTCGGCCCGACCTGGGGCACGCCGCGCGGATCCGGGATGGCGACGAACGCGGGCAGGTCGCCGTTCTCGGTGCCCAGCGCGTAGCTCACCCACGAGCCCATGCTCGGGAATCCGTCGAGAATGAACCCGGTGCTCATCTGGTTTTCGGCCGGACCGTGCGTGTTGGACTTCGCGGTCATGGAGTGGACGAAGCAGAGATCGTCCGCCAACTCCGCGAGGCGCGGCAGCATGTCGGAAATCATCTTGCCGCTCTGACCGCGCGGCTTGAAGTCCCACAGCGGTTTGTTCAACGCGCCATTCTCGCCCTGGAACGTGACGAACTTTTCGCCGACACCCGGCATCGGCTGGCCGTGGCGTTTCACCAATTCGGGCTTGTAATCCCACGTCTCCAGGTGGCTGCACGCGCCGGAGCAGAAGATGATTAGCACGTTCTTTGCCGCCGGCTCGAAGTGCGGGGCGCGCGGCGCTTGCGGGCGCTGCGGCGACCATTGAGGAGTGATGGGAACTTTGCCGGCCGCGAGAAGTTTCTGTTCCGCCAGCAGCGAAACCAGCGCGACGCCGCCCAGGCCCGTGCCACCGAGGCGGAGGAAGTCGCGGCGGTTCAGGAGCCAGCGGCCGGCGTGACTAATTGGGGCGGGATGCATGGCCTTGATCGGACTTTCATTGAATCACTTTTTCCGGCGCGGGCGACTCAGCAATGAACCGCAGCGCTTCCTCGATGAAGATTTCTCCCGTCTTCTCTCCGAGGCACGTGCGCGAGACATAGTCATAGACCTTGAAACTGCTCCAATCGACGCGCGTTAGGATGTAACCGAAAGCGTCGTTGGTGAGGCCAAAGAGCAAGTGATGCTCGCCTCGCATATTGCGCTTGAGGTAATAGCCGATGTTCGGCAGCGCCTCGCCGGGGATGGTGAGGATTTGCGCGTTGCCGATGTTCAGCAAGTTCAACTGCGTGCTCACCCGCGTCGTATCCTTCGTACCCAGGCCTAGCGGCGATGCGGCCATCACCGCACGCAATTGCGGTGAGTCCACCGGGAACGAGATGGTGCGCGCCTCGCAAAGCAGCTTGGGCGACTTTTGCTCCGGCGCGCTCGCCACGATGCGCAGCGCCTCGTCAGCGAGCAGGCGGCCGATGCGCTCGCACTCGGCCCAGGTGCGTGCGTCCTTGCCGTTGGCGGTGCGATTGTCCGCGGTCACCATGCCGCCCTGGGCGCTGTTCATGAAGATGCCGGTGCCAGCTCCTTGCTCAGCCAGGCGCGCATAGAGCGGCCCAACCAGGTCCGGGCTGCAAATTCCGACTCCGGAACCGAGCACTTCCGGGTGGACCGCGTAATTGACGAGCGTGGCCAATGGCTTGCCGTCCGCGCCGAGCGCCTGGATGACATGGCAGCGCGGATCGTAGAGGCGTTCGGCGTAGTAGTTGTAAGCGATTTTTCCCTTCGCTTCGCCGGTCGCAATCTTGAGCGTGGCAGGCTGGAGATGGGTCGCGGCTTCGTTAATCACCTCGCCCATGCGGGCGCAGACGGAGTCGAGATACTTCAAGTCCGCCGCAGT
>DASTLJ010000497.1:0-4141 GCA_035715125.1 Verrucomicrobiia bacterium | reverse complement strand
AAGCGCGGGCGCATCGTGCTCGTCGGCGTCACAGGACTCGAGCTCTCGCGCGCCGATTTCTACGAGAAGGAGCTCACGTTCCAGGTTTCGTGCTCGTACGGGCCTGGCCGCTACGACGCGGAATACGAGGAACATGGACACGACTATCCGGTCGGCTTCGTCCGCTGGACCGAGCAGCGCAACTTCGACGCTTGCCTGTACTTGATGAAGACCGGCGTGTTGAACCTCGCGGCCCTCACCACCCGCCGCGTGCCGTACGCCAAGGCGCTGGAGGCCTACCAGGATTTGCTGGGCGAAGGGGCGGTGAAGGAAGTGGGGGTGGTGCTGGAGTATGAAGGAAGTAATCGCTGTTCAGTAATCAGTAATCAGTCTGCCGAAACGCAGGCTGCCGGGCCGGGCAGACTGAAAACTGACCACGGCTTACTGAAGCCTCCGGTGGCGCGCCTGGACGTCATCGGCGCCGGCAACTTTGCGCGCACGTTGCTATTGCCGCATCTCGTCGGGCAGGTTCCCTTCGGCACGATTGTCAATCAGACCGCCCTCAGCGCGAACCACGTTAAGGCCAAGTTCGGATTCGCCGAAGCCTCGACGGACGCAAGCACAGTCCTCGGAGCGCCGAGCTCCGCTTCGGAGCGGACCATTGTTGCCAACGCGCCGAGCGGGAGCTCGGCGCGCGCCGAGCGGGAGGCCGGCGCTCCGGCCGCCGTCCTCATCGCCACGCGGCACCATCTGCACGCCCCGTTGGTCGTGCAGGCGCTGGTTGCCAACCGCCACGTTTTCGTCGAGAAACCGCTTTGCCTTTCGCGCGCCGAACTGGCCGACATCGACGCCGCGCTGGCGAAGAGTTCCGGCTCGGTGCAGGTCGGCTTCAACCGCCGCTTCGCAGCCGCCAGCGTCGAGTTGAAGGAGTTGCTGGCCGCCGCGCCCGGCCCAAAGACCGCCAGCTTTCGCGTCGTGCCCGGCCGGCTCGACCCATCGCACTGGTATGCCAATTACGCCGAGAGCGGAGGACGCGTGCTCGGCGAAGCGTGCCATTTCCTGGACTACTTCTGCTTCCTGTTTGGCTCGCGCCCGGTTCGCGTGCTGGCGCAAACGACCTGGCCCGCCAGTGGACGATTGCCGTTCCCCGACAGCGTGACCGCGCAGGTCGAATTCGCGGACGGCTCGTCCGGCCAGTTAATTTATGCCGGCGCGGGCGACACGACCTGGCCCAAGGAGCAATGCACCGTTTACGGCGCCGGGGTTGTCGCCGAGCTCACAAACTTCCAGGAACTCCTTATCCGTCGCGGGCGCAAGGAGACTAAACGCCGCTTCGACGGCAAGGGCCACGCCGAGCAAATGGCCGCCTGGGCGGCGTTCCTTCGCGGCGCCGCCGAACATCCGCTGCCCTACGAACAGGCGCGCCAAAGCATGGTGTTGACCTTCGCGGTGCTGGAGTCGATCCAGCAGGGGCGCTCCGTGGGGCTTTAGCCTGGCACAGGCTGGATAATCCAGCTTTTCAGGCTGGACTATCCAGCCTCTGAAGCCGGATTATCCAGCCCATGTGGATTGACCGTTTGATGCCCGAACGCCTTTTGGCCGTGGCCCGCCAGTTCCCGGCACTGGTGCTGACCGGCGCCCGGCAAACGGGCAAGACCAGTCTGCTGCAGCACGTCTTTCCGAAAGCCGAGTTTGTCTCGCTGGACCTGCCATCGATCGCGCACCTGGCGCAAGCCGGCGGCGATGAGTTCCTCCGCGAGCGACGGGAGCCGGTCATTCTCGACGAGGTGCAGTATGCGCCAGGCTTGTTTCGCTTCCTCAAGGTGGCCATCGACCGCGACCGGCATCGGATGGGCCGGTTTTTGATGACCGGCTCGCAGAAATTCACGTTGATGAAGTCCCTGTCCGAGAGCCTCGCCGGGCGCTGCGCCGTGCTCGAATTGGATACGTTGAGCGCGAGAGAGCTGCGCGGGGCATTCGGGCGGAAAGCGCCCGGGCTGCCCGAGCTGCTGTGGCGAGGGGGCTACCCCGAGCTGCATCGCTCGGCCGAGGTGGAGACGGGGGTATTCTACTCCAGCTATGTGGCGACGTATTTGGAGCGCGACGTCAGGCAGGCGCTGCGGGTCGGCAGCCTGCGCGACTTCGAGCGGTTCGTGCGCGCGTGCGCTTTGCGCTCGAGCCAGTTGCTCAATTTGACGGACCTGGCCCGCGACGTCGGCATTGCCGGGTCGACGGCGCGCGACTGGATTTCTGTGCTCGATGCCTCGAATCAAGTGACCCTCCTGGAGCCGTATTTCAACAATGCGGGCAAGCGCATGATCAAGACCCCGAAGTTGTTCTTTCGCGACACCGGCCTGCTCTGCTTCCTGCTGGGGCTGGATTCGCCAGCGGCATTGGTGCGCTCGAACTTCATCGGCCCCGTGTGGGAAACGTTCGTGCTCCAGCAGATTCGCACGGCCAAGGCGGTCGCCGGTTCGGCTGCGGGACTTTATTTCTGGCGGGACGCGCACGGCACAGAGGTGGATTTCGTCCTGGAACACAATGGCCGGTTGCGGCTGATCGAGGCCAAGTGGGCCGAGACGTTCACCGACCTCAAGGCTGTGCTGCCGATGCTCAAAGTGCGCCAGCTACTCGGCAAACGGGCCGCCGCGGAGCACTGGGTCGTTTGCCGCACGGAGCGCGCGCACCCGCTGCCGGGCGAGAACGGCGTGCGCTGCCTCAACGGGGGCGACTTCGACGGCTGGCTGTCGGACTAGAACACGCGGCCATGCGATCCATTTCGGAGCTCTCTTGGTACTGGCGCCGGCTCCGGGCGATGAGTCCCGCGGAGATGGCATTGCACGTCCGCAAGAAGCTCCGCCAGCGCGCCGACTCCCGGCATCTGCCCGACTGGTCCGGGCTGAATCTCGAACCGGTGGGCGTTTTTCCGAAACTGCCCAGGCCGGAGGATGCCCCGCCGGTCCTCCGCGAGGCGCTGAAGGACGACGTAGACAACATTCTTGCCGGACGCTGGAAGGCCTTTGGCCATCTTGATCTCAAGGTGGATGACCCGCCGAAGTGGCACCGCGATTACCTCGTCGGGAAGGATTTCGCGACAACAGAGAGCGCCTTCAAGCTGGACCAGCGCGCCCTGCCCGCAGGCGCGGACGTAAAGCTCATCTGGGAGTTGAGCCGCTGGCATCCACTCGTCCGCCTGGCCATGGCGGCTTACGTGTTGGGAGATACGCGCGCGGCGAACAAATGCGTCGAGTGGCTCGAAGACTGGGTGAAGCACAACCCGCCCTATCGGGGCTGGAACTGGACGAGCGCGCTGGAGGCCGGGCTGCGGCTCATCCAGTTCACCTGGATTGACGCGCTGCTCGGAGCGCCGAGCTCCAGCTCGGCGCGGAACGACGTTACCGACGCGCCGAGCAGGAGCTCGGCGCTCCAGTCGCGCCTGGACGCGCTGCGCCGGGCCATTCTCCCGCCGCACGTCTGGTTCGCGTGGCGGCACCAGTCGTTCGGCTCGTCGGCGAACAATCATCTGCTCGGCGAATTGGCCGGGTGTATCCTTGTGACCGTGCGCTGGCCGGAACTGGCTCGTTGTGGCGCGCCGCTCGATGATTTGCAACGCCGCTGGCAGCGCGAGGTGCTTGCACAATTCGCCGAAGACGGCGGAAACAAAGAGCAGGCGCTCCACTACCAACTGTTCTCGTGGGAACTTTGCTGGCACGCGTATTCCGCGTTGCAAAACTGGAAGTCCGCGGTATTCCCGGTCGATTGGCGGCTTGCGGCCGCCGCACATTTCTTTCGGGTAGTGCAGTCCCGCACGGAACACTGGGACTACGGCGACTCGGACAACGCATTCGTCGTGCCGTTCTTTGCGCGCGCGGAGCATGCCGTCAGCGAGTGGTACAAGTGGCTCGAAGCGCCAGTCCAGAACGCCGCCATTGACTACTGGTTGGGCGATTCGCGGACGCACTTTCTGCTGACAGCCCTTGAAGTCCCATTGAACACCCGCACATTCGGCGAGTGGTGCGTATTGCCCGAGACAGGGATCGGCATCTGCGAATCCGGATTCTGGTGGTTGCGCTGGGACTTGTCGCCACTCGGGTATCGGGCGACCGCGGCGCACGGGCATCTGGACGCCCTGCACCTCTCGATCTGGTTCAAGGGGGTTGCG
>DASTLJ010000496.1:0-17764 GCA_035715125.1 Verrucomicrobiia bacterium | reverse complement strand
GTCGAGCAACTGGGCTGGCGCATCCCCCAACACACCGTCGTGCCAATGGCCTCCGGCTCGCTCTTGACCAAGATTCACAAGTCGTACCAGGAATTCGCCAAAATCGGCCTGGCCGACGAACACCCCTGGCACGTTCACGGCGCGCAAGCCACCGGCTGCAATCCCATCTCCCACGCCCAGAAAGCCGGCCTGGACTTTTTCAAACCCGTCAAACCCCATACCATCGCCAAGTCGCTGGCCATCGGCACCCCCGCCGACGGTTTTTACGCCCTCAGGGTGATGAAAGAGACGGCGGCCCACGCCGAGGACGTGACGGACGATGAGATTCGCGACGGCATCAAGCTCCTGGCCGAATGCGAAGGCATCTTCGCCGAAACGGCCGGCGGCGTCACTACGGCCGTGGCCAAGAAACTCATTGCCTCGGGCCGGATTCCCGCCAAAGATTCCGTCGTGCTCTGCATCACCGGCCATGGCCTCAAGACCCTCGACGCCGTGATGGGCCAGAGCGGCGCGCCGCGCGAAATCAAGCCGAGCTTGCGGGAATTCGAGACGCTGATGGCCGCCGAAGACCAGTCGCTCGTGAAGACATGAACGAACAACGGAGTGATGGAGTATTGGAGTGATGGAGTGCTGAACTCCAATACTCCATCACTCAACTACTCCATCACTCCAACCCCCCTATCCCGTCCGCCATGCCTGCCACAGTCCGCATCCCCACGCCTCTGCGAAAGCTCACCAACAACGAAGAGCTGATTGACATCAAACCCGGCACTGTCGCTGACGCTTTTGCCGACTTGCAATGCCGCTTTCCCGGCATCAAAGAACGGCTGCTTGACGACACCGGCGCCCTTCGGCGCTTCGTCAACGTTTACGTCAACGAGGAAGACATCCGGTTCCTCCAGAACCTCGACACCGCCGTAAAGGACGGCGACGAAGTCAGCATCATCCCCGCCATCGCCGGCGGTTGACCTCGCCTTTTACGTTTTACGTTTCACGTTTTACGCTCCTTCCATGCCCCCCAAACCCCGCAAGTCCGCCGCCAGCGCCCCCGAGTCCACCCGCGTCTGGCTCACGTATCCACCGCAAAAGATCAAGCGCCCGATTATCTGGGAGTTGGGCAAGAAGTTCGACATCGTCACCGACATCCGCCAGGCCAGCGTGAACGACGAGGTCGGCATTGTCTGCCTCGAAATCGACGGCCGGCGCGACGAGATCAAGGCGGCCATCGCCTGGCTCCAGAAGAACGGGGTCAACGTCGACCCCGTCGAAATCAACGTCATCGAGAGCTGAGACGCGCTGCGCGCCGCGTTAAAGGCGTTAAAAGCGTTGAAGCGTTGAAGCGTTGAACTGCGCGGGACGGCGGGACCTGCATTAACGCCTCAACGCCTCAACGCTTCAACGCTTCAACGCTTTAACGGCTTAAGCTTTTGTCAGCCCGTTTTCGAACGCTGCGGCACCCAGACCTGTCTGCTTCTACGAGTCGCCCGAATGATGTAACCACGGCCCAAAGGATTTCCGAACCACATCCAGTTTGCGTGAACCAAGTTGCCCGCCCAGCGTGCGTGAGTGGCGCGACCGTGCTTCTCTGCCGTACCTTGACCGAATGGATTGCTCAATCCGAAGCCTCGCGGCGACCCTGATACCCCATTGGTAGGGTGCCTGTGAATAACTCGCCCCCATATCTTGTGGTTTTAGACTTGTCTCAGGCCTTGTATTAAGGTTCAGTTCGTTCCCAGTTATGTATTTGAAGAACCTTACAGTTCTCGGGTTCAAGTCCTTCGCGGACAAGACCTCGCTCAATTTCCTGCCCGGCATGACCGCCATCGTCGGCCCAAACGGCTGCGGCAAGTCCAATGTGTCGGATGCCGTCCGCTGGGTGCTCGGCGAGCAATCGGCCAAGGCGCTGCGTGGCGGCGAGATGGCCGACGTGATTTTCAATGGCACCGACGGCCGCAAGCCGCTGGGCATGGCGGAAGTCTCGCTGACCATCGGCGACGTGGACGAGGAGCATCTCACGACCGCCGGGGTGGAACTCGGCTTCAACGAAGTGACGATCACCCGCCGCGTCTTTCGCGACGGAGGCAGCGAGTATTTCATCAACAAGACCCCGTGCCGGCTCAAGGACATTCAGCAACTCTTCATGGGCACGGGCGTCGGCCGGACGAGCTACTCCATCATGGCGCAGGGCAACATCACCCAACTCCTGTCCAGCAAGCCGGAGGATCGCCGTGCCGTCTTCGAGGAAGCCGCCGGCATCACCAAGTTCAAGTCGCAAAAGAAAGAAGCCCTTCGCAAACTGGAGTACACCGATCAGAACCTGCTGCGCGTCCAGGACCTCGTTCGCGAAGTCAAGCGCCAGCTCGGCAGCCTCCAGCGGCAGGCCGGCAAAGCCCGCCGCTACCGTGCCCTCGCCACGGACCTTCAGCACCTGGATACGCAGTTGGCCCGCCACCAGTTCGACCTGCTCCAGGTCGAAATCGCCGAGCGCGGCAAGGCGGCCGAGAAGCTGCGCCACGAAATGGAGACGTTGAGCGCGACGGTGCTGCGGGAAGAGGATGAGATCACGCAGTTGCGTGAGCAGTTGTCCGAACTCGAACACCAAATCTCCGCCTCCCAGCAGCGGGGCATGGAACTCCAGGCCCAAAGGGATCAGCACGACAGCCGCATCCATTTCAACACAGAGCGCCTCCGCGAACTCGAACAGCAAAACGTCCGTGCCCTCACCGAAATCGCGCAGGCGGAGGAACGCGCCCGCGCCACCGAAGGCGAGCTGACCGCGTTGAACGAGCGGCTCGCCAGTTCGCAAGCCGCTTTGAGCCAGCGCCGAGGCGCGGTCGACGAGAAGCGCGCCGCGTTGCAACAAGTCGAAGCCGGGTTGCAGGACCAGCAGGAGGCATTGCGGCGGGCGCAATCCGAGGCCTTCGCCGCAATGCAGCAGCTCACGCGCGTCCGCAACGAGCTCAACGCGCTGGATCTTCAGAAGCAGGGCAACGTTGTCCGTCTCGAGAAACTCTCCTCGGAGAAAATCCAGTTGGAGGAGGAACGCGCGCGGTTGGAGGCGCGGCTGGCCGAATTCGCCGCGGACGTCCAGGCGCAGAAGCTCAACGCCCAAACCCAGCGTGGCACCGTCGAGCAACGCCAGCAGCGGCTCCGGGAACTCGAAGGTGAGTTGGCCCTCGCTTCGCAAACACTGGACGGCCTCCTCCGCCAGCAGGCCGAGCACCGCAGCACGCTGGACGTGCTCGAACAGCTCGACACCAGCCACGAAGGATTCAGCGCCGGCGCGCTTGCGGCGCTCAAGCAAAGCCAGAGCGTCCTCGGCTCGCTGGCGGATCGCATCCGCGTGTCCGACCCATTCGTCGTCGCCATTGAAGCCGCCCTCGGCGCTCAACTGCACCTCGTCCTCACCGACCAGCCTGAAGCGGCCCAACAAATTCTGGCCGATTTGGCGATGAACAAGCGCGGTCGCGCCAGCATCAGCGCCCTGTCCCTTGTAGCTGCGAGCGTAAGCTCGCGGGAGAACGTCCCCACGCCTGCCGGTGAACAGTTGGCCCGCAACCTCACGGTCGCGGCCACATCGGCGTCGAGCGTCGTCGACTGTGACGACGCCATCCGGCCGCTCATCGAGGGGTTGCTTGGCCGCACGCGGATCGTTCCCGACCTCGCGACCGCCACCACGGCGTTTGGCCAGACGCGCGGCGCGTTTGATTTCGTCACGCAGACCGGCGAACTGCTCAGCCGCCACGGCATTTACACGGGCGGCGCGGCCAATGGCAACGGCAACAAAGCCCCCGCGAGTATTCTTGGCCGCAAAAACCAAATCGCCCAACTCCAGCAGCGGCTCGCCGCACTTCAGGAGGATATCAACGCACGCTCCCGAGACAAGGGCGCGCTCCAGAGCGAGCAGACTTCCTTGCAGGCTTCGCTTCAGCAGGCGCAGTCCGAACTTCGCGCGCAGGAAGTCGCCATCGCCGCGCAGGAAGGCGAGTTCAACGCGCTTCAGACCTCGCTCCGTTCGCTCCAGAACAAAATCGAGACAGTCGTGTACGAAATCCAGTCCCTGGCCGAACACCAGCGCGAAGGCCAGGAGAAACGCGCCGGGATCGCGGCCCGGCTCGCAGAACTCGAAGCCAGTGAGCAGGCCGTCCAGCGAGCGGTGACGGAGTGCAACACGGCGCTCGAACAACTCCGCGATCAGCGCGATTCGGCCAACACCTTGCTCACCGAAGCCAAGGTCAACCTGGCCGGCGAGGACCAGCTTCACGCCAGCCTCGGCCGCCAGAAGCCCCCGCTCGAGGAGCGCCTGCGGGAACTGGCCCAGCTTGTCCAGCAGCGCCGCGCCGAATGTCATTCCTTCCTTCAGCGCAAGGCCCAACTGGAGACTGAGATCGAGGAAGCCCGCCGCCTCATTCAGCGTCTGGCCCACGAGCGCGAGATCCTGAGCCAGCAAACGGCGGATTTGATCGCCCAAAAGGACGCGCAGGACTCCGATATCACCAGCCGCGAAGAGACCCTCCGCAGTGAGCGCCAGGGCTTGACCGACTTGCAGCAGCAGCGCGGCGCCATCGACGTCGAACTCGCTCAAAAGACGATGTCCGTCCAAAACCTCCGCGAGCGCATCCAGCAGAAGTACCAGGTGAACCTCGACTCGGTCCGCAGCGAGTGCATCACCATCACGCTGGCCGACGAAGGTCCGCCCAAAGTCCAGACCCTCACGCCCGAGGAGATGGCCGCGGCGGGCGTCGCCACCGACTGGAACGTGGTCGCCCAGCAGGTGGCGGCCCTCCAGACCCGCCTCGACGAATTGGGCCCCGTGAACCTCGTCGCCATCGAGGAGTACGAGGAGACCGAACAGCGGCACGAATTCCTGAGCAAACAGAACGAAGACCTCGTCCAGGCCAAGGCGCAACTCATCGAGGCCATCAACCGCATCAACACGCAGACCCGGCAGATGTTCATCGAAACCTTCAACAAGATTCGGGAGAACTTCCAGGCGATGTTCATCGAGATTTTCGACGGCGGCAAAGCCGACCTCAGGCTCGTGGACGAGGGCGACGTGCTCGAAAGCGGCATCGACATCATGGCCCGTCCGCCCGGCAAACAACTCCAGAGCATTTCCCTGCTCAGCGGCGGCGAGCAGACGATGACCGCCGTCGCGCTGCTCTTCTCCATCTACCAGGTGAAGCCCTCGCCCTTCTGCGTGCTCGACGAGCTGGACGCGCCGCTGGATGAGAGCAACGTGACCCGCTTCGTGCGCCTGCTCCAGCGGTTTCTGGCGCAGAGCCAGTTCGTTGTCATCACGCACAACAAGCGCACCATTGGCATGGCCGACGTGTTGTACGGCGTGACCATGCAGGAGAGGGGCGTGAGCAAGATCGTCAGCGTGAAATTCCACAAGGCCGAGGAATCCGTTACCGACCACTCACCGAAGGCCCTCGTCGAAACCCCGGCGCACTCCGTCGAGGAAGAAGAGGACAAGGAACTGCCGAGGGAAGAGACGATTGAAGTGCTGATAGGGGAGGGTTGATGCGTTAGCCGCGTCTTGGCGAAAAATTCAAGGCCGTCTGATTGCCCCATGCCCTGCCGCGATTTTCCCTCGCCCCTGCCCGTGCGCCAACGGCGCTGCGTCCCGACTGAATCCCGCTGGGATTCAAAGTCAGGACGCTCTCCTGCCTTATCTCCCGATACACCACAGGTTCTTGTCGCTCCGAATGAACAGCCGCCCGCCCGAGACGGCCATCGAAGCCTGGCATTTTTCGCCGAGGGGACTCTTCGCCACCACTTTGAATTGGTCCGCCGCCTCGGTCACGATCGTCTCGCCGGCTTCGTTCAAGAAATAGATTTGGCCCTCGGCCCAGACCGGCGAGGCGCAGAAGTTTCCACCCACGCGCTCCTGCCAAACGATGTCGCCCGTCTTCGGCTGGTAACAGGTCGCAATGCCGCCGTCAGTGATCGCGAAGAGCAGTTCGTTCGCGAAAAGCAATGACGGCTGCGTGGGCGCGCCTTTCTTCTGTTCCCAGGCGATGTGCGTCGAGGTCACGTCCCCGCGCCCGCCGGGGCGGATGGCCCGCAGCGTGGTCTTTTCGAAGCCCGATGAGGCGAACACCAGCCCGCCACCCGCCACCGGCGTCGGCACGACGCCTTCACCTTGCGAATAAACCGACCAGAGCCGCTCGCCGTTCTTCGGGTCGAACGCTTGCACCACGTCGCCCGCCGCGCTCAGAATGACCTGGCGGGATCCTTCGCCCATTACGACGGGGGTCATGTGCGCGATGCGCGACTGGCCGCGCCTGCCGGTCCAGACCCGCTTGCCGGTCTTCACATTGAGCGCGGCGATAAACGATTTGTCCCACGGGAGCTGCCAGCCCAGCCGCTCCTCGGGCGTGTTGTTTGGATACTGCCCGGGTTTGTCGGTGCGATTGCTGCCGTCGTACGGCATGATGAGCAGCCCGTCGTGGAGCACTGGCGACGCCCCGAGTCCGTGCCGGCTGTAAAACTCCACCTCGCGGTTCGTCCACGCGATCGTTCCGTCGAACGCCAGCGCCGCCACGCTGCCGTCTCCGAACACGACATAAACACGTTTCCCATCCGTCACCGGTGTCGGCGTCGCGAAGGAATTCTTTCCCTCCTTGCGCCGCGGCACCTGCTCGAAAAGCTGATTGTCCCAAAGAACAGCGCCCTTCTTCGCGTCAAAGCAAAGCACGCGGCACTTCGTTCCGTTCTCGGTGGTCGTGCTCACGAGGACGCGCTCCTCCCAGACAATGGGTGAGGACCAGCCGTCCCCCGGGATGGCAGCCTTCCACAACACATTCGAGTCGGCGCTCCAATGGAGGGGCAGTCCTTTCTCATTCGAGTGCCCCTGTCCGGTGGGGCCACGGAAGCCGGGCCAGTTCTCGGCGCGTGACGGGACAAGCATGGCGAACGCAAACACAGCAATGAAGGACGTCGTCAGAAGTTTCATGGTCGGCTGGTGAATTTGACGTTCATAGCCGCGCGGACGGCACCGTGTCAATCCGCCGGACTCGTGGCTGGTGGTACACATTGGTGGGGCGAGCGTCCTCGCGAGCCGGCTCGCGAGGACGCTCGCCCCACCCGAATTGGAACCGGCGGCACTTTGGACTCTTGGAAATGGACATCGGCGAGTCGGGTCCCCATCCTCGCGGCCATGTCCCGATGGCTCCGCACATCCTGTTCGCTCGGCATTCTGTTCGCCCTGACCGCCTCCGCGCTGGCGGCCCCCATTGAGATTCCCAAAGTGTCCGACGAGCGGCTCGCCCTCTCTCTGTTCGCCGCCGAGCCGGACATCGTGACGCCCATTGGTCTGGCAATCGACGCGCGCGGGCGCATCTTCGCGCTCGAATCGCACACGCATTTCCCGAAGGCCGATTACCCCGGCCCCAAGTACGACCGTGTGAAGCGGTTCATAGACGCCGACCGCGACGGCAAGCCGGAGTCGATCACCGTGTTCGCCGAAGGTTTGCACCACGGGATGCACCTGGCCTTCGGTCCGGACGGGCGGCTCTACGCGACCCACCGGAATGGCGTCGTGCGCCTTGACGACGCGGATGACAATGGAGTTTGTGACGCCCAAGTCAAAATTCTCACGATGGACACTCGCGGCGATTACCCGCACAACGGCATCGGCGCCATCGCTTTCTCGTCCGACGGATGGCTCTACGTCGGCCAGGGCGAAAACCTCGGTGAAGCCTACACCCTTCGCGGCACCGACGGCCGTTCGCACTCCGGCCACGGCGAAGGGGGCAACGTCTTCCGCTGCCGGCCAGACGGCTCGCAGCTCGAACACGTCGCCACGGGATTCTGGAATCCTTTCGGCCTGGCGTTCTTCGGCGGCCAATACCTGCTGGCAGTGGACAACGATCCCGATTCGCGGCCACCCAACCGCCTCATCGACGTCGTGCCGGGCGGCGACTACGGCTACAAGTTCCGTTTTGGCCGGACGGGATTGCACCCGTACCAGGCTTGGAACGGGGAACTGCCCGGCACGCTGCCGATGGTGTGCGGCGTCGGCGAGGGCGCTTCGGCTTTGCTCGCGGGCGACCGCACGGCGCTGCCCGGCATGCGCGACGGGCTGCTTGTCACTGCTGCGTGGGATCACCGCATTGAGGTCGTGCACCCGAAACCTTTCGGCGCCTCGTTGCGCTCGGAACTCGAAGCGCTCGTCGAGGGCGGCTCCGACTTCCGGCCCATCGGACTGGCCGCCTCGCCGGACGGCTCAGTCTTTTTCACCGACTGGGTCGATGTGAGCTACAACGTCCACGGCAAGGGCCGGCTTTGGAAGCTTCAGCCGAAGGCCGCGAAATTTGCCGCGGGCTCTCCGCTTGCTCTCAAGGCGAACGCCGGTCGCCGGCGCATGAAGGAACTGCACGACGCGGCTTCACTATCGGAACTCCGGCGGCTCCAGTCGGCGCTCGCAGATGACGACCCGTTCCTCCGCTCCGCCGCGATCACCGCGCTGGCAAAACCCTCGTGGGACGACACCGCCCGCGGGCTGCTCGGCAGCCCGTCAGCCGACACGCGGCTCGGCGGCTTGCTCGCACTGCGCCGCGCCAACACGGCCGACGCTCCCGTGCTGCTGGACAAGCTGCTGACTGACTCCGATCCGCGCGTCCGCCTCGTGGCGCTCATCTGGACGGGTGAGAGCGAGTTCGTCGCGCTCACGAACCGGCTGGCGACGGCGCTCACGGCGGGACCGGTGACACCAGCGTTGCTCCGCGCCCATGCGGCGACGGAGCAGATTCTCTCGAAGGCCGCGGGCGTGACCCATCGCAGCGCACCGGGCAGCATCGAGGCGTTCGAGTTCGTCGAGCAACCGGACGAAGCCCGCGCGATCGAGCGGCTTCGCGCCGGGGCGAAGGCGCCGGTGCCGGTCCGTGTCGATGCGGTCCGCGCACTGACGCCGACGACCAACGGCGCGGCCCTCGCGCTGTTGCGGCAGATCGCGGCGCGCCGAAGCGAGCCGGTCGGATTGCGCGCCGACGCGGTCGCTGCGCTGGCAGGCGATCCTGGATCGACGGAGGCGCTTCTGGCCCTGCTCGACGACTCGGAGCCGCAAATCCGCCTCGAAGCCGCCCGGAGCCTTTGCGTCGCGGCCGCGGCGCCGCGCGTGCAAGCCGCGTTCGCCGCCCGGCGGAACCAATTGACGGCGCGTTCGGCCGACGACCCGCTTCGCGAGCAGTTGGACTACGCGCTCGAACTGGCCGGCCTGGGCGGAAGCGGCAACGCCCACCGGCCGGCTGCCGACGAGGCCTGGCGCAAAGTCCTCGCCCGGCCCGGCGACCCCGCCAGCGGCCGGCGCGTGTTTTTCAGCCCGTCCGCCGCTTGTGGGCGTTGCCACCGGATCGAGGACAACGGCGGGCGTCTCGGCCCGGACCTATCCACAATTGCGCGCGGTGCGGATCGCGAAAAGTTGATGCAATCGATTCTCCACCCCTCACGCGATATCGCGCCGCAATTCGTTTCGCACGACGTCGAAACCAAGGACGGTCAGACCATCAGCGGGCTGCTCACGGCGCAGGATTCCGATGGCACGCTGACGATTGTTACCTCGGACGGAAGGGCCGTGCGCATCCCTGGCGCCCAAATCGCCACTCACAACCAATCCCAGGTCTCGATGATGCCCGAAGGCCTCGACCGGACGATGAGCGTGCAGGATTTCCGCGACCTGATGGCGTTCCTGCTCTCGCGCCGGTAAGTTTGGACTGCGGTGGCAAGCGCAGTGCGACACCGCTTTGACTCAAGAGGTCCAGGGTTGGACTGCAACCAAAGCGCCGCCGCCGCTGCGCTCTGTCGGCGCATTCCACAGCGCCCGCTATTGCTGTTGACCGTCGCGCAACGAGACCCGAACCTCGCCACCATGATCTTGACAGGCATCGGCGACGAGGCGGGCAACACGCTCGACGCGCAAATTCGCGCGGTGAAGGAATTGGGCTGGAACCAGCTCGAAATGCGTGGCGTCGAGCTGCCCGGCTTCGCCAAGGCCAACTTCCACGACATCCCGGACAAGGCTTTTGATCTCGCCGTCGAGAAACTGAAGGCATCGGGCGTCGGCGTTTACTGCTTCGGCTCCACGATCATGAATTGGGCGAAAAAGGTCGCCGACCCGTTCGACCTGACGCTGGCGGAGGTCCGGCGCTGCATCCCGCGCATGCAGCGGCTCGGGACGCGCTTCGTGCGCATCATGAGCTTCAAGCCGGGCGATGACGACGAGCGCACGCCCGAATCGGTCTTCCAGCGCGTGGCTGAAGTCACCCGCATGTTCCTCGATGCGGGCATCACGCCCGTCCACGAGAACTGCATGAACTACGGCGGCATGAGTTCACGCCACGCACTCGAACTCCTGGAGAAGGCGCCGGGGCTCAAGTGGGTTTTCGACACGGCCAATCCGGTTTTCAACGCCGACCGCACGAAATCCCGGCCGTGGCCCCGGCAGGACGCGTGGGAATTCTGGACACAGATCCGCGGGCACGTCTCGCACATCCACATCAAGGACGCGACCTGGAACGCGACGAAAAGGGACGCCGACTACAACTGGCCCGGCGAAGGCCAGGGCCGCGTGCGTGACATCCTGCGCGACGCCTTCGCCCGCGGGTATGACGCGGGCATCTCGATCGAGCCGCACATGGTTGTGGTGTTCCATGACGCGCAATCCAAGTCGAACGACGAGGCCATGAGGGCAAACTTCGTCGAGTATGGCCGGCGCTTGGAGAAATTGATCGCGGAAGTCCGGGTCGCGGGCCAATGAGCGTCCGTATCAAGATCTGCGGCATTACTCGCCTCGAGGACGCGCTGGCCGCGGTGGAGGCCGGCGTGGATGCGCTCGGCTTTATGTTCGTCGAAGCCAGTCCGCGATGTATCACTCCCGAGCAAGCGGCGGGGATTCTTCGCGAATTACCGCCATTCGTCGCACGGGTCGGGGTGTTTGTAAATCCCTCGCCGGACAAAGTGCGCGCCGCAATCGACGAAACTGGCATCGACACGCTGCAATTTCACGGTGAGGAGACGCCCGCCTTCTGCCGGCAGTTCGGGCTGCGGGCGATCAAGGCGTTTCGAGTGAGTGACGCCGAGTCGCTCAAGACGCTGGCCGATTTTCGGAGCGAGACGTGGCTGCTCGACAGCTTCGTAGCCGGCAAGCACGGCGGCACCGGCGCGGTCTTCAACTGGGATCTCGCCGCTCAAGCCGTGAAGCGAGGCGGACGTGTGATCCTGGCTGGCGGTCTTACGCCGGACAACGCAACCGAGGCCGTGCGCCAGGTCCGGCCTTATGCGCTGGATGTTTCCAGTGGCGTTGAATTCGCGCCGGGCAGGAAGGACGCCGCGAAAGTGCGCGCGTTCATTGCGGCGGCGAGATACGGACACGCATGAGCGATCTGCACTACCCGAGGAATGAGCTTGCAGGCGGATCGGATCCCTGCCAAGTACGCCTTCGCTCAATCTCCGGAAGGGTGGCTGAGTGGTTAAAGGCACCTGACTCGAAATCAGGCGTAGTCGAAAGGCTACCGGGGGTTCGAATCCCTCCCCTTCCGCCAAATTTCACTGCAATGAGCGCGCTTTACGAAGGAGTTGTGGGGTGACACCTGATTTTGGGCGTACAGAGTCCGGCGCAGCGTGGAAGGGTGCGGCTGATGAAAGTCACACCAAAAGTCCCCCAAGCCTCCGGATGCGGGGACTTTCCTGAATCGGTTGCGGAGACGCAAGCGGCTCTCAAGCCGACTGACGTTCGGCGCGGAGAGCCGTCGTTTCGTCCGCCGTCATTCCGCAAATGGGGTCAGCAGCCATATCGTTTGTTGTCGCGACTCCTGCCGGGAATCTCAAATCCATCGGTGTCCGCCAGCACCGAATAGGGCGGCGCTGGCGGACACGTTTTCAGCAAACCACTCGGTCACTTCTTGCCTTTGTTCGCTTCCTCAATCTTCTTGAGATACTTCGCCGGCTCTTTCTTGAAGTCCTTCAAGCAGTCCTTGCAGCACATTTTGATTTCCTGCCCTTCGTGGGTGAAGACGTAGGGCTTGCCGTGCTCGCCGAGCTTTTCGTCGGTGACGACGCACTTGTCGAGCGGATAGGGCCTGGGCTTTTTGTCTTTGTCAGCGGCGCTGACGCTCAGAGTGCCGACTGCCAATGCGGCCAGTAGCGCCGCAGTGAGGAGGTGTTTCATGAATTTCATTTTTGGTCCTGTTGTTTGTTTCTCGCCGTCACTTTGACGGCAAATCTTTTCCCGGGCTGAGTGCTATGAGTGCTGCCGGAGGCGCGGCTCTCGTTGTCCTGGGTCGTTCACGCAGTTTCCAATAACTTGCCCAACCTCGCGCGCAACTGCTGCCGCGCCCGGTAAATCCGCGTCTCCACGGCCTTGGCCGTGCAGCCGAGGATTTCACCAATCTCCGCCTGCGAGCGTTCCTCGTATTCAGCAAGGATGAGCGGCGCGCGCAATTCCTCAGGCAACTCGGCCACGGCCAGGCGCACGGCCTCGGCGCGTTCGTGCGCCTGCACGCAATCGCTTGGTGTGGGGACGCGTCCAGGCAGCGAGTCCCGCAATCCGTGGCCAGTCTGGTCGTTATCGGCATCGAGCGATACGTCCGGGTGGCGCGAGCGAAAACGATAACGCGTCTTCACCAGATTCGCAGCGATGGTGTAGAGCCATGTCGTGAACTTTGCGTCCCGCCTGAACTTCGTCCGGTTTTGATAAACGCGGACGAACGTCTCTTGAGCCAAATCGGCGGCGTCTTCTTCGTTTTGCAGGCAGCGGATGAGATAGTGAAAAAGCTTCGGGCCGTGTCGTTCCATCAAGTCGTTGAGTGCGGCGTCATGGCCTTCGACCAGTCGGGTCATGTCGAGCACATCCTGTTCGTCGGATGCAGGTGTGTTCATGAGCCTGCTTCACGGATGATGGCCGGTGTCCTCGGCTCCGCCGTGATTCATTGTTGCTTCGCTCAAACAAGTCCGCTCCTGCACCCAGGCCAGATAGCGCCGGCCTTCTTCGGCCGGCATCGTACGGCTCACTTCAAAGAAGTGCTTGAGCATCTCCGTCTGACAGTCGGTCCGCACTTTGGCGCGTTCGGCCAGGAGTCGTTCGATGTCAGGCGTCAACTGCGAAGCGGAACCAATGGCCTGGGTGAGCTTGCGGTTTAACTCGTCGATGTGTTGGCAGCGCGCTTTGCACTGTGGCAGGTAGGCTTCGTGGAGTTGCGTGATGCGTGCCAGCTCCGCGTCGCTCAGCTTGAACTCCTTCTGCAACCAGAGCAGCTCGGGCGCGTTGCTCGCGAGCACTTTCCGATGTGCCGCAGTGCCGACGAAATAGAACACGCAATAGACGGCGCACGCGACAAGCAAACCGCCAACCAGAATGGTGAGAGCGCGCTTCATCGGTCAGTTGCCGATGGATTTCTGAAACGGGTCCACCGCCTGAAAGTAGCGGCGAGCGAGGTCCTTGTCCCAGCTTGTCGTCTCTGCGCGGGCGTGCCAGTAGCCGGCGAGCAACCCCGCGATGAGCAACACACTGACATACGAGATGGCAAAAGCCGGGCGGGGCAACATCGCCGCCAGCCAGAGTTTCAGCGCGGCCCATAGCGTCGGATTCGACGCGGGCGGTGCCGCAGTCTCGGCCTTCTCGATGCGCCGCCACACGTTCTCCACGAATAGTGGCGGCAACTGAGATGTGACCTTCCATTCGCACAGTACTTTGCGGACGGCTTCTGGGTCCTCGTTTGGACGTTCTGGTTTCATAATCTTTATGACACGGACAGCAGCATTTTCCACCGTCCGTGCCGGGATGTTTGATGCTGGTGTTCAGCTACCAGTTACTTCTTCGGGCAGCAACTCATCTCGCAGGTCTTGCCAGCCTTGCTCTTCTCAAGGAGCGGGGCAATTTCAAACCGCTTCGATGTCGGGTACGGATTCTTTGAGGCCGCGCCGGCGTAGTTGCCGCTGACCAGATTCGGCGTGACCGTGCCGCCCGGCACGACCTTGAGGCGGTTGAATTCGGTCTTGGCCGCCGCGCCGAGGTAATTGTTCGACACGAGGTTCGGGCTGGTGTCGGTGGACGGCGCCTTGCGGAAATCGTGGCGCAGGGCGGCGGCTTTCGGCGAGAGGAACGGCTCGTCTGCCTTGGCGGTGGTGGTGATGAGGGTGAAACCGAGCGCGACCGCGCCCGCGAGCAGGAGGGTGTTCATCGTTTTCATATTCTTGTTTGTAAATTTGTTTGTCACAGCACTCCTTGATACGCCGGTGCGGACGGAATCCCTCAGAATCTTTTGGGGGAACAGCGAAACAACACGCCCGCGAGTCGTGCGATGAGTTCGGAAGCCGGCGTGACGTGCAACTAAAACCCTGTGCGATGCCCCTCCAACACGAGCCGCCCAGCCTTGATGTCGAATGTGACTCGCTCAAAGCGCGTGAGCAGTCCGTTGCCCAGCAACCCTGATTCGCCGGAGAAGATGGGCCCCCGATGCAGCCCGGTGGGAACCGAATCGAAAGTTATGGAGCCGAGTTTCACCGCGGTCGTTGTGGCCGGGATGTCGAGTTCCAGCAGGCCAACGAATACGCCGCCATTGCCTGCCGCCGTCTTGCGCCCGCTCGCGACCCACTGCAACGCCGACGCGCAGCCGGTGTCCACCCGGAACCACTGTGGCTTGCCGTCATCGACTCTGACCGAAGCCAGCAACGCACCCCGGTTCGGTTTTAGCTTCACGACGCTGACCACGCCGGTCGCATGACTCGACGGCAGCAACCGAATCCTGTTCGCATCGAAATCAATCTGCACCACGCGGTCCTTGAAGAAGTCCGCGCCAAGCAGCCCGTCCACACCGCACTCGCACGCCCGGCTCAGTTCCGCCAGGTCCACCGCCAGAAAATCCTTCGGCAACGCCACGCCGCCTGCCGCCGCCTGCAACCGTTGAGGCCAAAAACCCTCCACGCTGCTGCCCACGCCATGCACATCCACGCGCTGGCCGAGCTTGACGCCCAGCCGTTTCGCCGTCCGCAGATGGACGACGCTCACCCCCGCGCCCGAATCGAGCAAGAAGTTCAACCGCTCCTCCGATTGCGGTACTGCGACGCGCACCCAGGCCAGTCCGGCGCGGAATTCAAATGGGAACTCAGCCAGCGGCGCAGCCTCCACCGGTACGCGCAAGCAGGCCGCCACCAGAATCACCGAGGTCATTAAGCGACGAAACACGCCAACGCGCGCCGCAGCGTTTGTGCCAACCTTTGCGATGCCACGCCTTTCGCTTGAGAAAAGAGGGATTTGAGAGGCGCTTCCTTCGAGGCCACAGCGGAAACTGTCACTTCTTGACCAGCGCGGGCAAATCAGATATCCGGGGGTTCAAATTCCTCCCCTTCCGCCAATTGCGCGCCAGTGTTTTGTCCAGTGCGCCATTCGAACGGATCCCAGCTCATTCAAGTTCGCTGACGCGAACGCGCTTCCGGTCGCGGCAGGCCTCGACGTGCCTGCGCAGTTCGTCGCGCAGCGCGGCGGCATTGCGAATGCCCTCCAGGTTCACGGTGGGATTGGCGTCGTCCGACGTGGAGACGACAATGTTGCCCAGCCCAAACCATCGTTGCCAGAATGGCTCGACGAGCCTGTAGTCAGTCACGCGGTAGAGTTCGACCTCATCGGTCTTGCGGGAGAAAACCCCGGTGGCGATTTTGATGCGCTGGTTGGTGATCGTGTAGCGGCGGCAGCGGTTCTGAATCCACCGAGCGATGCCATAAATGAGCGGTACGACGAGCACGGAGAGAAGTCCGCACAGCAGGTAAACCGGGAAGTGAAGCCACTGGGAGGAACTGCCTTCCCAGATTGTTTGTTCGTCGTCCATAGGGCCGCGCCAGCCGGATGGTTCGGACTTTTCGACCGCGGGCGCAAGGCATTTGTCAGCATTTGACTTGAGAAATGCGGCCAGGCTGATTATGTTTCAAATGCTGGCGGAAGCGCGAGCGTCTAAATCGTGCAGACCGTTGAACTGGATCGATGTTATGAAAACAGGTTACCTCTTGCTTGTGAGTGTGTTGTGCGGAGTGCTCGCGGGCCTGCTGCCGGCGGCAAGCCGGGCAGCGGATGAAGGCGTTCCGGTCGCTAAAAACAAGGAATCAGCCCTACCGCCTCCGGCCGCGACAGCGACCGTCGAGCCGAACGCCGAGGCCAAAACTTCGCGGCTCTCCGCCGGACTCGACGACATCGTGAAGCTGACGAAGGCGGGAATTGAGGAACCGGTCATCCTCTCGTTCATTAAATGCTCGGAGGTCGCCTATCAGCCGACCGCGCAGGAACTCATCAAGCTCCGCGAGCTTGGGGTTTCGGGGACAGTTGTCACGGCCCTCTTGCACCGGGGCGAGGAGTTGCGCCAGCGGGCTGCCCAACCGCAGAAGCAACAGGCCCAGCCCGCGCCCGCGGCTGAGGCGCCTCAGGCAGCGCCCCAAGTGGCGTCGCCTCCTGAGCCGAGTCGAGTTTACTACGCCTCTCCCGCTGCTTATTCCGTGGCGTCGCCGAGCGTGGTGTATGTACCGAGCTACAGTTATTCCTACTATCCTTCGTACGGCTACGGGGGCTGTTACTCCCCGAGTTACTACGGTGGCTACTACGGCGGCTATTACCCGAGCTTCTCTGTCGGGTTTGGATTCGGTGGCGGGCGCTATTACGGAGGTTACGGCGGCTACCGCGGCAGCTACCACGTCGGCTCCTACGGCGGATACCACGGCGGGTACCGACATTGCCGATAACTTCACGCGCGACTGGGCGGTGGGTCCCACAGGCGAGCAGCCTTCGGCCGCCGGCGCTCCGCAAAGTAGGTGATTAGCGGGGTTGCGACTGTGAGATCGAAGGTCGGGCCCGCACGAGGTTAGTAGAGGGGTCGTATTGTTTCCCGCTTGAGAATTGCCTGCGACCTCACGGTCGCAGCTACAGGCCCCGCTTATTCGGTCAACCTGGCCCGGTAGAAACTCGGCGACTGGCCCGAGCTTTGGGGGGCCACGAACAACACGTTGCCCGTCTGGTTGCTGACGGTGGAGGCATCGGTCCAATCGAACAGGTTGGTGGAGTATTGTACCGTGTAACGATCCCCCGGCGTGCCACTCAGAGTGAACTGCGCGGTGCCATTCGTACACAACGGCCAGTTCAACCGCGGGGGCACGCTCACCACCAGAGTAGCGGGCGGGCTGGTGTCCGAGCCGCCCGGGTTGCTTATGACGACATCGTAGTCGCCCGCGTCGGCGGATTGCACACTGGCAAGAATCAGGGATGCGCCGGTGGCTCCGGCAATGGTTTGCGCGTTGACGCGCCATTGGTAGGTGAGTGGCGCGGTGCCTGCGGCAGACACGGAGAACGTGACCGGGCCGTCCTGCACCACGCGCTGGGATTGCGGAGGAATCAGGATCTGCGGCGGCAGCAACACCGTGAGGGTGGCCACCGAACTTGTGACGGAACCGGCGCCGTTCGCCACCACAACGGAATAATTGCCGGCATCTCCGGGCTGTGCGGAGGCAAGCGTCAGGATGTCGTTCGTCGCGCCGGCCAGATTCCCGACGTTGAACCGCCATTGGCAGGCGAGCATCGGCGAACCGCTGGCGCTCACATAAAAACTCGCAGTGCCGCCTGCGACCACCGTGACGTTCGTCGGCTGGGTGGTGATCATCGGCGGCGACGCCGTCTGGTAGGCCGAGTAAACCCAGCGCACCGCGTCGGCGACGACATCCTTGTTGCCGCCTTGACCGGCGTTATTGGAGACGCGCGCGAAGCCGTTGGTGCCTTGCGCGAAGT
>DASTLJ010000495.1:0-15960 GCA_035715125.1 Verrucomicrobiia bacterium | reverse complement strand
GGCGGCCAATGCGCTCGCGACGGCGACGCAGAGGACGGCACGAAATGTAGGGCGGGTGTCTCGCCTGCCCAGCGCCGAAGGCGCGTTACTGTTTGGCCGCTTCGCGGCCAGGGCAGGCGAGACGCCTGCCCTACAATGTTGCCTCGGCGATCGCTGGTCCCAACGCGCGGTAATCCATCTTCGAAGGCTCACCATCAACCTGGAGTCGTTTGCAGGAGTAATCACGGCTCAATTCAGTTTCATCAGCCACGGCACGAGCCAAGTTGTTACCGGAACGATGACGGTGAAGCCAACCAAATCCAGCAACAGCCCGTAGCGGACCATTTTCAGCAGCGGCACGAAGCCCGAGCCGTAGACGATGGCATTGGGCGGCGTCGAGACCGGCAGCATGAAACCCATCGACGCGCCGAGGCACGCGCCGAGCGCCGGTGGCAGTGGGTCCACGCTGGCGGCTTTCGACACCGCGATGGCCACCGGCACGACCATCGTCGCTGCGGCGGTGTTCGAGGTCGTTTCGGAAAGAAGGATCGCGACCGCCGTGAACAGGGCAACGAGGCCAAACAGGCTTTTGGCGTGCAAGGCGCCGGCCAGCCCTTCGCCAATCCAGCGCGCCAGGCCCGTGCTGAACATCAGATTGCCCAGCGCCAGCCCGCCGCCGAACAGGAGGATCGTCCCCCAGTCGATGCGCACTGCTTCGCGCCAGCCAAGAGTGAATTCCATTCTGCGCAGGCTGACCGGCAGCACGAACAGCAGCAGTGCGCCGACGAGCGCCGCAATAGATTCGGGCAGGTGCCGGTAGAACCACGCGGCCACGCCGTGCTCCGCGCCGAGGACCAGCCCCAAGGCGCCCGGCAGCAGCCAGAGCGCGACGGTGACGGCGAATGCGGCCATGACATTCCATTCGCCGACGCGGATGCCGCCAAGCCCTGACCTCTCCGTTCTCAGCCAGCCAGCGCTTCCCTGCAACAACCCCGGTTCCGCGGGACAGGCCCGGTTCAGGTAGACCACGAGGAACGAAATCAGCGCCACCGCCGCCGGCACGCCAAACATCATCCAGCGGAAGAACGAGATTTTGACTCCCAGGTTGTGTTCGATCAGCCCGATGCCGATCAAGTTCGGCGGTGTGCCGACCGGAGTGCCAATGCCGCCAACCGATGCCGCGAACGCCGTGACCAGCATCAGCCCGGTCGCGAACTTGTTCGCCCCCGGATCCACGGGCCGGCCGGTGCTTTCGCTTTGCCGCCGGGCCATCTCGCGCAACAGGGCCATCGCGATCGGGAACATCATCGCGGTGGTCGCCGTATTGGAGACCCACATCGAGATGGCGCCCGTGATGATGCCGAACGCCGCCAGCAATTTCGCCGGGCTGGCGCCCACGCCGGGCAAACCGAGGATCTGAAACGCGATCCGCCGATTCAGCCCGTGGTGCAGCATCGCTTCGGCAAGAAGGAAGCTGCCGAGGAACAGGAAAATCACCGGATCGGCGAAGCTGCGGAAGACCTGTCTGACAGGCGGCGTGCCCGCTTCGGGCACGAACGCGCCCGTCAGCACGCACAGCACCGGCCCCAGGAGCGCGGTGACGGGCAATGGAATCGCCTCGGTGATCCAGAGCGTCACGACCGCAGCCAGGACGGCCAGCAGCCGCTGCGCCGGCACCTCGAGCCCTCGCAGGTCGATGTTCAGGAGCACCAGGAACAACACCGGCGCGAGCACGAACCCGACCCGGCGTCGTACGCGGTCGAATTGTTCCGTCCCCGGGGAGGAGTCGATGTGCGGTTCGTTCATTCTGGCGGGAGCCGACTGTTCGGGGCTGGCGTGGCAACCGTATGCGCGAGGCATCCGAGGGGTCAAGCGGCGGGGAGGAAGGAGCAGGTATGAGGTATGAGGTATGAGGTATGCATGGGTCGTGCGGTGCGTTTCTGGTTCATACCTCATACCTCATACCTCATACCTCATACCTCCTCATACCTCCGGCCCTCACTATACTTGCCGTGCCGGATCCTCGGCCCAATGGTCGCGAAATGCGCGCCATCCTGGCGCCCGCGAAGCTTGAGTTTTCCCGGACGCGAGCCAACCTTGGCGCGTGCCCAGATCCGCGAAACCCCGCATCCTCACGACCGTCGTCGGCAGTTACCCAATACCAGACTGGCTCGTGGCGTTGCCGAGCGAACAGGCGCTGGTCGACGCGACAAGCGTCGTCTTCAAGATTCAGGAATTGGCCGGCATCGATGTGGTCGCCGACGGTGAACTGTATCGCTTCGACGTCAACCACCCTGACACGAATGGGATGATCGACTACTTCGTCCTGCCGCTGGGCGGGATGCGCGGGGCGATCGGGCTGGCGGACGTGGACGCGTTCGCGAAGGTCGCCGGGATGCAATTCCGTGCGCGGCCCGCGGGTGTCGTCGAGGGACCCATCACCCCCGGCACGCTCGATCTCGTATCGCCTTGCCAGCGCGCCCGAAGTCTCACGCGCGCGACCCTCAAGTTCACCCTCACCGGCCCGCACATGCTCGCGCGCACCTTGCTCGACCGGCATTACAAGGATTCGGGCGCCCTTGCGATGGCGCTCGCCCAGGTGCTGGCCGGGCAGGCCGCCCGCCTTGACGCGGAGGTCGTCCAAATCGACGAGGCCAACATCCCCGGCCACCCCGAGGACGCAGAATGGGCCGCGCCCGCCATCAACACCGTGCTTGACGCGATTCGCGGCACGAAGGCCGTCCACCTCTGCTTCGGAAACTACGGCGGACAGACGATTCAGAAGGGCGCCTGGGACAAAGTCATTGAGTTCATGAACCGGCTGCACGCGGACCACTTCGTCCTCGAAATGGCGCGCCGGCCGCCGGAGGAACTTGCCGCGTTGCGCGGTCTCGATTCGCGGTTTGGTGTCGGGCTGGGGGTCATCGACGTGAAGACGACGCTGGTCGAGACGCCGGACGACGTCGCCCGCCGGATCGAACAAGCGGACAAGTTGCTGGGCGCCGGGCGCGTTCGCTATATCCATCCCGATTGCGGCTTCTGGATGCTCAAGCGCAGCGTGGCCGATCGCAAAATGCGCGCGCTCGTGGAGGGGCGCGACTTGTTCGTGGGGCGCCAGGGAGGATGAAGTGGCAGGGAGCAAGTATGAGGTATGAGAGATGAGGTATGAAAACAGCGGAGCGCGGAGATGTGTTGAGAGTTGAGGACCGTGAGCCTCTCAATATTCAACACGAACTCCTCCCCGATCACATACCTCCTACCTCATCTCTCATACATCCGAGATCCGCCTATCACGACACTTGCCACGCCGGATGGCCGGCCTTAAAGTCGCGACATGGCAACGGAATTCGACCCTTCGGAATTCGTGGACGACGACTTTCAAGCTGGCCGCACTGCGGGCGCCGCCGCCGGAGCCAACGCGCCGGCCACGCTGATGTTCAACCCCCCGGCCGCCGCCGAGTCCGGGCGCGCTCCGACTCGCGAGGAACTCGACGCCCGCGCGGGCGACGTGCAAAACAAGCTCGCCGAACTCAAGCGCGCCCAGCAGGAACTGGAACGCGAGCGGGGCGACCTGGAGGAAACCCGCCGCCGCCAGGCCGAATTCACCCGCGGACGCCAGGAAATGGAACAGCACCTCACCCGCGGCATCGGTTTGCTCGAGGAGGCCGAGTTCGCTTCGCGCCGCGACGCCGAGCAGATGTCCAAATCACTCGTGGATCTGCGCGAGGCGCTCCTGAAAATCCAGGCCATCCACGAGGAAACGTGGACCAAGGACAATTTGAACGCCGAGCTGACCCGCGCGCTGACGGCCATCGAAAATGGCCGCATGGAATGGAATTCAGCGCGGCTGAAGTTTCCCGTCCTCTCGGGTGCGACCGCCGCGCCCGCCGAGAACCCGCCGGCCATTCCCAGCCAGTCGCTGGAGAATGTCCTCCAGCAAAAAAGCTACGCCGAGTTGTGCAAACTCGGCCTGGCGCTCACCTGGCCCATCGTGTTGGCCGCGATCGCGATTTTCCTCGTCCTGCTCCGGCGGTGACTCTTTTGACATGGGATTGTTCAAGAAAAGGTACGATCCAATCTCCCAGCGCGCCGCCGACCTCAATGAACAAATCGCCGCGCTGGAGGCGCAGATCAAGCAACTGACGGAGGAGCAGGCGCCGGCGGCCTCCACGCCGTTCGCTGCGGCGCCACCGGTGCCACCGGCTCTCGAGAAGCCCCGCCTGCGCTCGACTGCCAAGCCCCGGGGGACGCAGCCCGCGTCCGTCCCGGAACCGGTCGCCGTGGCGCCTCCGCAGGAACCCATTTTCGAGGAAGTCAACCAGGAACGGATCCAGCTCCAGCAGGAAGAGGCCACCTCCGGCGACCTCAACGCGCTGGGCGTGCGCAAGTACGACCTGGTCGCTTTCTGGCGGCGCCTCACCGCCCATTTTCGCGGGCCGTCCACGACGAATCCAAAGCTGGTGAATTATCTGGCCGCAGGCAGCATCCAGGGCCTTCGGCCGATGCGCTACGAGAAGCGCGTTGCTCGGAACCGGTTCCTGTTTCTTGCGGTTATTATCGCGCTGGTGTTGTGGGGTCTCGTTTCAATCTATTTGAAGAAGTCCTAGACGCCATTTCTCACCATGAACTTGAGTACACCACGGCCTGTAGCCGCCGACGTGAGGAGGCGGAAATCGTGGAAGCACGGTCCATCCGCCTCCTCACCTCGGCGGCTACGAGTGTCGGTGAGAATTGCGGGTTAGACGCCGCGCGCAGTCGCATGACCTCCGGACCCAAATGATGAGTATTCTTGCCGTCGTTGTTGCAATTATTGCCGTCGTGGCGCTGGTCATCTTTTGGAAAAGTGACGGATGAGGCACGCGGTTTCCATCCCCACCGAGGCCGGTGAGTTCGTGGCTCATTTTACGGAACGCGGGCTCGCCGCGATCGACTTTCCAGGCCGGAAGAGAGTTGAGAGCCGAAGCGAGTTGAGAGTTGAGAAAACTTCTGCTCCTCAATTCTCAATACGAACTCCTCTCGACTCTCAACGCAAACTCCTCTCGACCCTCAACACGGATTCCTCTCAACTCTCAACACAAATCCCTCTCAACTCGCTTGCCGTCAGCCCCGATTTCCCCGGCTGGGAACAACCGACCGCAATGGCCCTTCGGGCCGCGCTGGCGGGCAAGTCAGCCGGGAGGCTCCCTCCATTTGACTGGCGCGGCGCGACGGAGTTTCAGCAAAGCATTTGGAGGGCCCTCTTGCGCATTCCAACCGGCCGCACGAGCACCTACGCGGAACTGGCCGCCGCCGCCGGACATCCGCGGGCCGTTCGCGCCGCCGGCAGCGCCTGTGGCGCCAATCCGATTCCGGTGCTTGTCCCGTGCCACCGGGTGGTCGCTTCCGGCGGAAAACTTGGCGGATTCTCAGGTGGCCTCGACTGGAAACGGCGGCTGCTCGCGCGGGAAGGAGTGCAACTGCCCTACTGAGTCGAAGAATAGGCGTCTCGTCTGCTTCTGGAGTTCGGCCAGTTTCCTGCCCACTACTGCGAAGTCAGGGCAGGGCATCCGTTTGCGATCTCCCGAAGGGAGATTTGAAAATAGCCCACCCTCCCCGTGAACCTCGTAGCAGCCGACGTGAGGAGGCTCACTCTTTTTCGGGGAAAGGAAGTCAGAGCCTCCTTACGTCGGCTGCTACGGTTCAGGGGTTCAATGCGCGAAGATTTGCTTGGGAGAATTCTTTCAAGGGTGGGATTGTGGATGAGAATCGTCCCGTCCCGCAGGGACGGCTGAATTCCTCCGACATCAATGGAAATAGAAGCCGACGCAAGCCATCGGAGGGATTCGACCGTCCCTTCGGGACTTATACAACAACGAATCGAGACCCGGCAGTGAACTGCCGGGCTATTCTCAATTCTCCCTCCGGGAGATGAGAAGCACTGGCCAAAATTGTCCAAACTGCAAGGACCGGCGTTTTGCTTGCCTTGGGCGCGGAGTGGCCAAACGGGCGGATACGACTTCGGTGCCTGGGAGACGGGAATCCTGCCGTGAGTGGTTGCGGTCCTCACGGCCCCGACTGGCGGAAGCGGTAGAAACTCTGGCTCTCACCCGGCGCGATACGTTCGACGACAAAGACGCGCCGTGCCTGTGAACGCGCGGGAACCGGACGCACGTCGGTCCACGAACCGCCGACAATGGAGGGACTCGACTCCAACACCGTTCCCACGGTCGCCTCCAAAGTCCAGCCCAGCACGAATTGGTTTTGCGGAACGAGATTCACGGATTCGACTGCAAAGCCGGCGCCGCTCGGAGCCTGAACATAGGTCGAGCCTGCCGTGAGCGCCGGAGTGACGATTCGGTAGGAACGTTGCGCGCCGCCGGTCGGCAGCGGGTCGATCAGTTCCACCTCCAGCACCGAGTGTGGCGCAAGCACGTCGGCCAGCTTCGTCCACACGCCGGACTTGAGGTCGTCGGAGAAGAACACGGTGTAGCCGTGGTTCGACACGGCGGCGAATTGGAGCGACACGGCGGGGTTTGCGCCGCGCAGGAGTTCGATGGAGCGGATCCGTAGCAGGCTCTGAGCGGAGGTGGGATCAGTGCCGGAAAGGAATTCCTGGAGGTTGGACTGCCCGTCACCATCGCTGTCGAGCGTCGCGTCGGAAGCGTCGGCCGGGTTGAGGCCATAGGCCAGTTCCCAGGAATTGGGAATGCCGTCGCCGTCATTGTCTTGAGTGGGCAGGCCAGCGGACGGTTGAGCGGCGACCCAGTTCACCGGGTCATTGCCGTAGGCGGTGGCTTGCACGCGCTGCAGGCTCGTTCCGCCGCCATCGGCATTCGTCGGCCAGGGCGGGGCGTCGGAATAACGGACGCGTTCGACCAGGACATAAGGGACCAGGCCGGCGTCCGGATCGGGCGGCAATTGCGGCGCGTCGGGCTTGTAGAGTTCGACGTTGTCGGAGTCGTTGGCGAGCTTGCCGCGGAAGGGTCCAAAGAGCGGCACGCCGGCCGGCACGCCGAACCTGGCCTGAAACGAGGCGGTCCTCGCGGCGTTCGCGCCGGGATCGAAGTTCAGCACGAGCAGCAGGCCGTTGCCGGGCAGCGTGACTCCAGGCGGGAAGTCGAAATCCGCGGCATCGCGCAGCCGCCACGTGTTGCTGGGGAACAAGGGGTGGAAGAGCGCCACCGGCACCGCGGTGATATTCTGCAATTCAATGAACTCGTCGGCGCTGTTGTCC
Organism: Verrucomicrobiia bacterium; assembly: GCA_035715125.1. Lineage (GTDB taxonomy): Bacteria > Verrucomicrobiota > Verrucomicrobiia > Limisphaerales > JADJPG01 > DASTLJ01. The sequence continues at coordinate 8,768 of DASTLJ010000495.1, read as the reverse complement.
TGACCGCCCACGTCGGGAGGATGGTAGTGAATTTCGCTGATGATGATCGGGCCGACCCGGGGACCGGAATTGGCTGCGCCCATGCCGGTGCGGAACTCAAGGATGTTCGCCGGTTCATCAGCGCCGAAGGTGCGCTGGTTCATCGCCACGAAGTCGACACCCACGCTCGTTTCGTAACGGCCGAAGGAGACGCGATCCTCGGCCGCGCCGAACTTCACCGTCGCGCGGAGACCGGTGAGCGCGCCATTCGTGTCGGCGGCGCTCAGCCAGACTTCATCCCCTCGGGCCGAGTTCAGCGAGAAGCTGAGCGGGTCGCCGGGGACGGGATTGAACTGGTTTTCGTAGAGCACCAGGAACTCGCTCGCGGGGAGCATCGTGCCGTCCGGGATTCGGAGTTTCTTCAGGTTATTCTCGGTGTCGCTCAGGAACCAGCCGCTGAGATCCAGGTCCGCGCCGGTCAGGTTGCGCAGTTCGATGGCATCCTCGAACGGCTCGTCGGTGTGGGTGAGGACTTCGTTGATGACGACGTTGGTGAGCGGGAGGAAGTTGGCGTCGCCCGGCGTCGACGTGGAAGGAAAGCTGACGATCAACGGCGCGCCGTCGGGCAGGCGGCCCTCGGAAACGGCCTCGAGTTGCGGTCCGAAGGTGACATCGTCGATGCGTCCGCCGGCGGCATCCGCGATGCCGAGCGCCTCGCCGAGAGTGCCGTCGAGCCGGAAATTGACGTGGTCGGCGCCAGCCGCCGTGTGCTCGTCGGCCACAAATCGCTGGAAGCCGCGCAAGCCGGTGGCGATGAACGAGAGCGCGGCAATCGGGTGCTTCATGCGGTTGTCCAGATGGTCCGTGAGATGGAGGCCGCCCAGAGCGACCGGTTGTGGTTCTGGATTGTAAATCTCAAACCAGTCGTCCCCGCCGTCCGGGTTGGCGAGCCACTCGTTGACTTTGAGCGAGGCCGGATTGCCGAGGGTGGCGGCGATGTTCGCGCCCGCCAGCGTCGGGAGATTGAGCGCCCACGGGCCGGCGGCGTCGGGAACGTGGCCAATCGAAAAGTCCGGCGCCTGGACGCCGAACTCGATGGAGCTGAGCTGCGCGCCGCCGTTGGCCGGCTTGTCGTAAAGATGCAGGCCGCTGCCGGTCGCCTTGAGGCCGAAGCCTGTGTTGTTGGTGCCGGCTGGAATATCGCCGTCGAGGCGAATCGTGCGGTAACCCAGCGCCGGAATCATCGTGCCGGCCGGGAAAACGTAGCGGCGTGCATTGAACGTGTCGTCGGTCAGGCTCATGTCGCCGAGGTCGACGGCGTTGGTCGAAGGATTGTAAAGCTCGGCCCAATCGGGCGTGGAGCCGTCGGGCTCTTTGAAGCTGACGTTGTTGGCAAGGATTTCGTTGAGAACCACGTTCAGGTTTGTGCCGGTGGGTTGCGGGTTCGCCGAGCCGGGATTGGGCGTCGAGAAATAGCCCAGTGACGCGCTACCGCTGGGAACGCGGCCTTGCGACACCCCGATCGTCTGCGGTCCGTATATGACGCAATCGATGAGGTTCAGTTGGGGATCCGAAAGCGCTATGGCGCCCTGCTCGGAGGCGAGCTGGAAATTCAGGTGCAACGCCCCAAGGCCTGGCTCGCCGTCCGCCGTGAACACAGCAAAGCCGCCCGCCGCCACGAAGCTGAGCGGCGCGATCGCGTGCATGCCGGGCAAGCCCGAAGGCTCGTCGCTGAGAAACAGCCCGCCCATCGGCACTGGCAGCGGAGCGGAATTGAACAGCTCGACAAAGTCGGCCACGAACGGCGGCCGCGGGCTGGCAAGCCATTCGTTGATTCGGAGGCTGCTCGGGTCGCCCGTGCGCGCCGCGAGGTTCGCCGTGCCGAATGTCGGCTGTGTCAGCGACCAGCCGCCGCTGGGGACGCGGCCGATCGACAAGTCCGCAAGCTGCGGTCCCCACGACACGGCATCGAGCAAGGCTCCGCCGCGGCTGGCACGATCGAAGAGCAGCAATTGGTCGCCGTCCGCGTCGAGGTTGAAGCCGAGGTGAATTCCCGGATTTTGCGCGCTATCGGCGTAGAGCACGAGATGCTGGCCGGCGGCGATGGTGACGTTCGGAAAGACGAACTTGTTCGGCGCCGCCGGGTCATCGGTAAGCCGGACGCCGTTGAGGTTGATGCCCGAGGCGCCCGCGTTGTAAAGCTCGACCAGATCCGGGAACGTGCCGTTGTGGTTCACGGCGGAGACGTTGCGCGCGAGCACCTCGTTGAGGCGAAGAGGCTGCGCGGTCGTGTCGACCCTCCACCGGCGGGACGTGGTGACGAGCGCATCGGCGCCCAGCACTGCATCATCCTGGTAGAGCCCCGAATCGCGGCGGCCCGTGACGTCGACGGAGTGCGGGCCGTTGGGCAGGGCGCTGAGCGAGATCGGCGTGGCCACGGGCGTTTCCGCGCTCCAGGCCCCGCCGTCGAGACGCCAGCGGTAATGCGTGTAACCCGATCCATCCGGGAAGCCCGCCGCGGGGATGCCGTTGCCGCTCCGGGCCGTGCCCACGGTGAGCGTCGCGGTGGTCCGCAGCGTCACCGCCTCCGGCTCGCCGGAAATGGACGCGCCAAGCGGGATGACGCCGCCTTTGTCGCGGCCGTTAGGGCCGGTACCCACCGCGGGAGAGCCGGTGCGGAGGCTGAAGTAATCCCACATGACCTGGGCCTGAGCCCACGATGTGAAGTTGCTCGTCACGGAGAATGGGGGGACTTGCTTGAGGAGCGGGTCCAAACTGACATTGTCGCCACCGGGGCCGGTCCATGGCGCGCCGGCGAGATGGTAGATGATATTGTTGGTGAACGTGACGAGCGCGGTGGTGACGTTGCGGGTCAGGTTTTCGGCGTCGAGGATGATGTTGCCTTCCAGATACATTCCGGCGCCTTGCACCGTGCCATCATCGGCCAGGATGACGACGGCGGTGTTGGTGTCTTGACTGCCGATCTTCGACTGGTGGACGATGGTGTTGTTAACCAGCGTGTAGAAGTTGCCCTGCTTGGCGTTGGCGGCCTGGTCCACGTCGAAGAATAGATTTCCGACCGCGGTGATTTCCGAAGTGTCGGCGTTGTCCGCACCTCCGCTGATCGCGCTGGCGGAGTCGGGCGAGCCATTGCGATGGCAGTGGAGGAAGATGTTGCCCTCGATCCAGGCGTCGGTGCTGTCCAGGTCGAGCAGGTCGTCGTCGCTGCCCATGAACACGTTGTTGATGACTTGCAGGATGGGGCCAGGACGGTTGCCGCCCGTGAAGTCGAAGGCGTCGTTGTAGCCGATGACCTTGCCCAAAAAATTGCGGCGGAAAATGCCGCGGCCGCCGGCCTTGATGCCGCCGGTGCCGTGGGTCGGCTCGAAGCTGGCGGTGGTGGCCGGGAACACGCAGTCCTGCACGACGAACGACGAGGCGTCGAGCGAGACGTACTGCTGGCCGGTCGAGCTGAACGTGAGGTGGTCCAGGAATACGGTGCCGCCAGCGGAGTGGATGGCGGTGGCGTTATTGCCCTCGAAGTGCGCGAAGGCGATGCGCGTTTCGGGCGAGCCGGCGCCGCCACTAATCGTGACGCCGCCCCAGCCTCCCGCCGTGCCGGGCTGGGCCGCGAAGCGAATGCGCTGCGTATCGTTGCCTTCGGCGAGCAGCCGCCCCTGAACAGTGAGCGCGGCGCCCGGCGCGAAGTAGAGCGTCGTGCCCGGCTGAATCGTCAGCGTGCTGCCGGCGGGGACGACGAGGGCGTTGGCGGCCAAGTACGGTCCGCCGCCCGCGGAAAGGATTGTGTTCGTGCCGAGCGTGCCGGCCAGGACTTCCACGGAGTTGTCGTCATAGAGCACGTCAACGGTCGCGCGATCGATCTCCGCTCCGGAGGCATCCAGCGCCTGGACCAGCACGCGATTGATGCCGGGGGCCAGGGGAAGGTTGGCAAAGCTCCAGTTCGTATCCGCGGCGGACCACGCGGCCGTCTCGCCGTTCACCAGCACGGAGCGGGTGTCGATGACATTCGCGGTGCCGCTCAGGGAAATGACGCCATTGCTGCTGGTGAGGAAGCCGTTCGGGCCCGGCGTTCCGTTGATGACGAGGCGGAGCGGGATTTGCGAGAGCACCCACGAAGCGCGGTCGCGGGCGTAGGTCTTCATCGTGTTGAGAGTGAGCGTGGGCACGGCGGCGCCGAGGGTCTGATCGATCAGCGGATTGAACTCAGCGGGGCTGAAGACGGTCTCGGCCAGGCGCTTGAGTTCGCGGAAATAGATCGGGACGAAATCCGGGTGGCGCATGAACCGGACGAGCTGCGGGACATTGGGCGGAATGTGGCCCGGAGCCTGGACGATCATGCGGAAGAGCGGTGTGTTCGTGACACTGGCAGTATCGCCCTGGCCAAGAATGGTATCGAGATCGTGAACGAGGAGCAGAAAGCGGGTGTCGTTGACGCCGCGATAGAGCCCGTAGTCGTCGCCGATGCCATTGCCGAGGGAGGTTTCGCGCGAGACGGTGAGGCTGAAGAAGGCGAAGTAGCGCATCCATTGCTCGACGTTGACCACGGCGCGGACCGAGGGGGCGTAAGTGGCATCGGGCGTGTTGTTGAGCGTCTGGCAGAGCAGGACAAGGTCACTCCAGTCATTCTCGCTGGTGTTGGAAACCTTCGAAAATCCGTCCGCGATGTAGTTGACGGGGTTGACGCCCCGGTCGGCAAGGCTGGCAGTGTGATTGCCGCTGGACGCCCGATAGACGTTGCCTTTCGAGTCGGCCGGCAAATGGGTTTCGGCCCAGTCGCCGTTGAAGACTTCGAGCAGGGCGTAATTGCCGTATTGGGGCAGGCCGCCGCCGGCGAGGTTCTGGCCGTTGACGCGGACCTGAATGGTGCGGGCTTTGGCGGCGACAAGGCCGGATTTCTGCACCAGCGCGGCGCCGAGCACCTGGCTGAAGCCGTATTGGGCGTTGTGGTTCAGCGCGGTGGCGCCGTTCCAGGGCGTGTCGTGCGGGAGGTTGACGCGGTAGTTCGGCACAGCGGCGCCGCGGCTGCCGGCGCCGCGGATGCGCATTCCGCAAAGATAGCGCACGTCGGTGTTCACGCCGTCGGAGATGATGAGCGTGCAGTTCATTTCTGCGTCCGATTGGCGGTTGATGGCCTGCAACTCGGCGCGTTCAGACTCGGTCAAGATGAGGCGGTGAATCGGTTGCGCGCCGGTGTAAACCGTGTCGTCCACCTGATACAAGGCATTGGCGGTTTGCGCGAAGATTTGGCCGGTTTGCGACGTGGTGAGATTGGTCTGGCCGGCTGGCGCGGGCCAGAAGTTGGTGTGGCTGCTCGAGTCGACGGCGCGGACGTAGAACTCGATGACCGTGCGGTTGGCTTGCGCGGGCAGGACGACGCCGAAAAGCCCGTCGTGAGCCCCGCCGTCGCCATGCAGGCCGTCGTCGAAGAGGTTCGTGCTGCTGAAGGTGGGCGGCGGGATTGAACTGTGGTTGCGATAAAAGAGCGTCGCGGCAAGTCCATTGGTCTGTTCATCCGGGAGCCGGGCGGTAATCGTCACGTTGTCCGTCGAGCGCGGGACAGCAGGCGAGTGATGCGCGTCGAGGATGAGTGGCGGCAGGTTGGTGGTGAAGACGGAGTTGGCGCCGCCGGGAGTGCCGTTGGCCGTGAGACTGGCCTTCCAATTCTGGCCGGATTCGCCGGGGAGAGCGGGGTTGGCGCGTTCGAGCGATTTGCCAAGGCCGTCGTGCTCTGCGAACCACTCCCAGCCGAAGGCGTTGCGGTCGTTGGGCCCTCGCTGGCGCACGCCCCACTCTCCTTCGTCCGAATAACGGACGCTGTCGACGAGTGTGCCGGAATCGTCGCGCAATTCGATCCGCTCGCCGGAGTTGTTCAGGAAGCCGCTCCAAGGGCCGAAGACGTTCGTCACCGCCGGGTGGGTCGAAGCGAAGCGGGCCGGGTTGGCGGCGACGATGAGATAGGCGCCCGCGCCCAACGTCACGTCCGGGAAGGTGAACTCAACGCCGTCTGTAAAGCGCCAGCCGGTCAGATTGAGCGGCGACGCGCCGGTATTGAGCAGTTCGATCCACTCGTCGTTCGTATTCGCGCCAGGGGCATGATACATGATCTCGTTGAGGACGACGGCGGGCGGGTTGAGGTTCGTCACGACCTGGTAGGTCCAGATATTGGTGACAAAGAAGTTCGACGGCGAGGCGAAATCGTGGATGCCATGCGTGGCGATCCAACTCACGGTCACGTTGCTCGATGCCGGCTGCGGGAAGTTGAACGCATACGGGCCGCGGAGCGAACCGCTGACGCTCGTCGCCGCGGCGCCATTGATGCGGAGGTCGGGCGCATCGACGCCGCCGACGTCCTCGCTGAAGGCGACCGTAACCTGGGTCAGTGACTTGACAACGCCGCCGGGCGCGGGGCTGATGCTGGCGAGAGTCGGGGCGACGCGGTCGATGAGGTTGTACTGCCACGAGGCGGCGGGCGCGGCGGCGTTGAACGCATTGGGAATCGTCGCACGGTCCGTGATGCCGTGGTTTCCGGCCCAGGTAACGAGGACGGTCTTCGAGTTTGGCTGCGGAAAACGAAAAGTGTAGGTCGTGCCGCCGCCGCCGGCGTTCGTGGAGGCGACACCGTTGATGAGAAGGTCGGAGGCGTTCACGTTGGTCACCGGCTTGGAAAAGACGACGGTGATTTCGGTCAGATTAGACACCGAGGCGCCGGCGGGCGGAATCTGTGAAACGATCACGGGCGGAACGAAATCACGCAGCGTGTACTGCCAGCTCGTCCCGGGCGCGGTCGCGTCGAAGGCATTCGGCGGCTGGTCGAGGTCGGTGATGCCGGAGTTCGGCGCAAACGCGACGCTCACGGATCCAAACGGCGGCTGCGGAAACGTGAACGTCATGGTAGTACCCTCTCCGGAGATACCACTGGCCGGCGCGCCGTTCACAAGCAGGTCGGAGGCGTCGACGCCGGTGACGGGCTCGTTCCACACGAGCGTGATCTGCGCCAGGTTGCTGACGGTGGCGCCGGCGGTCGGGCTGCGCAGCGCCAGCACTGGGGCGCTGGCGTTGATGAGGAGGTAGCTGAAGCCGGCGGCGGCGCCGTTGAACGGCTTGGGCGGGTTGTCCTGATCCTGGATGCCGTGCTGCGGGTCCCACGTCACCGGCACGCTGCCGAAGGCCGGTTGCGGGAATTGGAACGAGTAGACGTCGTTCGAGCCGCTGACTTCGGTTGCGGGCACACCAGCCACGATGAGATCGCTCACATCGACGCCCGTGACCGGTTCGCTGAAAGTGACGGTGATATTCGTCAGGCTCGTCGCATTGCCGGGGGGCGGGTTTATCGCAAGCAGACGCGGCGCCACGGCGCTGAGGTCGGTGACGCCGGCGAGGAGTTCGCAATCGAACACGAGGTCGGAACTGTTGAGCGTCGCGTTGAAAACCTGGACGGCGAGGACATTGGTACCGGTCATCAGGAGGGTTTCAAGGCCGGGCAGGCTGTTGACGAGGAACGGCACGCTGGGCACGCCCTGCTCCGTGACAGCCGACACGGCGAATGCGTTGAACGGCATTTCGCCTGGCGGCATGTTGTAGCGGAAGATCTCGAGGCCATTGAGCCAGGCGATGTAGCCGTCGTCGCACTGGGCGCGCAGGCGCAGATCGGTCAGCAGCGCGGCATTCGTGACGACGAAGGCGTGACGGAGGAAGATGCACGAGTAGCTGTTCAGCATGTCGGGGATGAGGAAGCCTGTGGGCCAGTTCTCGCCGTAGTAAAAGACGGCGGGCAAGGCCGTCCACGAACTCTCTTCGCTGAAGATGGGCTGGCGCCAGGCGTCAGCGGGAACGGAGGCTTCGTTTGTGCCTCGAAGAAAACGCCATGTCGCATTGGTGCTCACCAACTGTGCCTGGGGGAGTGTGACAACATAGTTCCAGGTCGCGCCGGGCGAAGTGCTGTCGAACGGATTCATCGCCGGCGCGACGTCGCGAATGTTGTGGCCGGACGCCCAGGTGAATGAAGCAATGCCCACCGCCGGTTGTGGGAAACCGAACGTGTACGTGGCGTCCGAGCCGGCGACAGACGTTGCGGGACCGCCGTTGACCAGCAGGTCCGTGGCGTCGACGCCGGAGACGGGCTCGCTGAAGGTCACCGTGACGTTCGTGAGTTCGGAGAGCGAGGCGCCCGCGGGAGGCGACTGGGCGATGACCAATGGAGCCGTCAGATCGAGGATCGTGTACGTCCAGGTTGCGTTCGCGGACATGGTGTCGAACGGGAGCGGCGGGCTGGCGATGTCGAAGATGGCCGCGTTCGGGTCCCACGATATGGTCACCGTGCTGCCGGAAGGGGCCGGGAACGAGAAAAACCAGTTCGTGAGGTCGTACGTGAACGATTTGGAAGCCGGCAGGCCGTTGACCAGCAGGTCCGTCGGCGCGATGGGATAAACGCCGCGGGAAAACGTGACGCGCAGCGAGGAAAAGTTGGCAATTTCGCCGGGCGGCGGGTCAACGGAAACAATGACCGGCGGCTCGGCGACGATGACCGAGACATTGACGACAGCGGACGTGATGGCACGGCCGGTGTCGGCGAACGAAGCCGCGCTGAGGGCGTAATCCCCCACTGGAACGTTTTCCCACGTCGCGAAGTACGGCGCGTTGGTGGCGCTGGCGACGAGATCGGCGCCGGCGTAGAAGTTCACTTGCGTGATGGAGCCGCTGGCCGCGGACGCCACGGCGCCGAGAAAAATCGTGCCGGGCCCATTATAGAGCGCTCCGTTGTACGGCGT
>DASTLJ010000494.1:0-4669 GCA_035715125.1 Verrucomicrobiia bacterium | reverse complement strand
AAGTCCATAGTCGGTGTCCGGAAGATGATGTAGTTGGGATCCTCCTCTATTGCCACCCGCACCTCTTCGTTGCCCTCGACGAACAAGTCGTTAATCGCACGGACGGGCACGAGGACATAATCCTCGCCGGCGGGAATGGTGACCGTTCCCGGCAGTTCCAGGAAATCAACCCCGTTTTCGGCGTCGCCACTGAGGGTGTAATGAATCACCAGGTCGGTGTCGATTGGAGCGCCTAGCCGGATGAAAGCGAGCATAGCATTGTCCGGGCGCGTTTCCACGGCGTCGGAATCGCCGGGGATCACTGTCTCGCCATAGAGCGCGACCTGCGCGGCGACCACCGCCACGAGCGGGGTCCCCGGGGGATCGTCATCCAGGATGTTCAAAGTCGCCTCGGCGTGGCTGAGGACGTAGGTGGGGTCCGTCTGGAACCAGAAGTTCGAGGCCGTGGACCCCACCTGGAGCACTTCCCAGCCGGGAATGCGGACGATGTTGGTGACACTGATGAACATCGTGTTGGTAATCATGAACATCCCGTTGGTGGTGATCACGTTGGTCAGCATCGTGGTGATGCGCAGATCGTTGGGCGCCAGCATCAACGTCAGCCGGACGCTGGTCGGGCCGAAGCCGTCCGGATTGTCGATGGCGACGATGTCCAAATTGGTTGAGGCCTGGCCCCCGGGAATGGTGATGAAGCCCACGGCGCTCGTGGTCACCATGCCGGTGATCGGGTTCGTGAACAGGTTGCCCGGCGGCGGGACGAAGTCCGTGCCGATCAGCGCCCGGCCGCTGAAGAGGTAGCGGACGCGCAATTCAGCGCTCAAGTCGCCTTCGCGGATGATGTTGAAACTGCCTGCGTCAACGCCGTTCTCCGCCGCGTCGGTGATGCGCTCAACGCGCAAACGGGTGATCGGCTTCGCGAGGAAGTCCACGTTGTTGGCGCTGCCGTTGGTCAACTCCACCGGATCGCCGAAGTTGAACGGGTCGATTCTGTAGCCGTAGCGGAAGGCGCGGTTGGTGTAGACGCCCGGTAGAATGTTGCCAATTGTGTAATAACCCAGGCTGTCGGTGTACGTGTAGCGATAGGTCCCCAACTGGGTGACGGTCGAGTTGGTCTGAATGCCGTCAGGCAGCAGCGGCGTGTCGGGCGGCGGGAGCAGGCCGGAGTTGTGCACGCGGGCGCCGGCGACCGGGTTGCCAAAGATGTCCAACACGCGACCGCTGATCGAAAAGGTGGCCGGGTTGCCGACGGTGACCACCACAAAGGCGCTCGTCAGCCCGCCTTTCATGTCCGAAACCTCGACACGCACCACATATTGGCCGTTCGTGGTGAAGGTTTTGAACATGAAGTTTGTGTTCAATCCAAAACTGTGGTCTCCAAAATCCCAGTTGTAGGCCAGGGCGTCGCCGTCGGGATCCTGGGCCGTCACCGTGAAAGTAACGGTGGCGCCGTTGGTGACCGTCAGCGCGCTGGCCTGGAGGGAAATGACGGGCGGCCGGTTCTGGGGGAACGGCCCGACGTGCACGACCAGGTCGATCCATTTGTCCGACGGATCCGGTCCGCCGCCCTGGGCGATGGGTGTAAAATGAAGCTCGGCGGGCGGGTCACTGAAGGTGCGCCCAACGACGATCGCCGCATCTTGCTTTGCGTAGCTGGTTTCGGGCGTGGTATCCAGCAGCGTATTGATGCCGCCGTAGCTCCAGTGAAGCTGAATGCCGCCCGACTCCCACGGGTTGTCCGGAAAGCCCTGGCGGAAACTGGCCCAGTATTCGCGCTCGACCGGACGCGGAAGGTTCGGCTGAAAATCCTTGTGGGTTCGCACGGCGTAGAAGCGCCCTTCCTTGATGCGCGGCGTGTCGAAGGCGTAAATACGGTTGGTGGTGCTGGCCTTCGCCTGCTTCACATAGTTGTCTGGAAGCCAGTTCAAGACCCACTTGGCGAATGCCCCGAAGTGGCCGGGCCCGCTGCCCATGACGTCGTACGGATCACCGTAGTCCTGAAACGGCGCCGGGGTGACCAGGCCGTTGTTGGGCGCGTTGATGTCGCCGTGTCCGATGTAACTGTCGGGATCCACTGGCAGCAGCACCGGCCACGCGAGCGGGACGGGCCACGGCGGAAAGCGCCCGCTCGGATCCCACGAGTAGGCGTGGCCCAGGCCCAAATTGTGGCCGATTTCGTGCGTGATGGCGCCGGGCGACTGGTTGAGCAAGCCGTCCGACCGGCCACCCCAGCCCGCCTGCGGCAGAACATTGAACAACACGTAGGCAAAATCGTAGTCGCGCACGAAATAGCCGAGCTTTGCCGCCTCCGCCGCGGCCTCGGGAAATATTCGGATTTGCTGAAATAACGGCCCGATTTCGCCGTAATAATTCCTGACCTGCGGCAGGCGCAGCAAGGGCGTGAGGGTCGTCTCGATGCTCAAGGTGCCGTAGGAGTTCTCATAGAAATACTGGTTGCTCGCCTTGACGGTAGCCTGGGCGCCATCCTCGTCCTGCGGAGGCACCGGGTCGTCGGCGAACAACGCCCGCATGTAGAGAAGCTTCTTGATGCCCTGGGTCGGGCTGCGGCCCGGAGGGGGCAGCGTATCGGTGGCGTGGCTGGCCGGAGTGAACCCGCCCATGTTCCAGCGCTGTGGTTCATTGTGCAACTGCGTCAAATGGCGGTTGAACTGGGCCGCGTGCGCCCCTCGGCAGAACGGGAAGAGCTTCTCACCGAATTCCACGAGCACCTGCCCGCCCTGGGACTGGGAGCTGAGGCCTGTGGCGCCGCAGATCGCCTCCGCCGCCGCCTGGCCCGCGGCCACGGCGTCCCGCGCTTCCTCCGGCTCGAGAATGCGCCCGGCCTCAGGGCTCAAGGCCATGATCGGCGCTCCAGCCCCGTTTCCGCCCCCGTCCGCCGGCGCCCCGGCCAGCGCGATGCCGTGGAGAAACAGCCCCGCCCGCGACGGTTGCGTGAGCCGGCTGCCATACGTATAGGCCCGATAGGAGGTCTGGTGCAGCGCCACCCAGTATTCTGTCGGTGGAACGTCGCTTCCGCCGCCTGGCGGGCGGGTCGAGTAAACCACCTTGAAGTCGCCCCGTCCGCGGACGGGTTGCTCAAGCTGTCCGGTGATCGATTCGGGCAGTTGCTTGCGCAAGCGGTACGGAAGCGCCGCATCCAGGGCCGCCTTGGGATCCGTCGTGATGAGCCGGCGCATTTCCGCGCGCCGTTCGGCGGCGAGCTTTGCGCCCTCTGCCAGCAACGCTACCTTTTCGGCTTTGGAGGCGCGGGCGTACTTGTCCGCCCACGAGCTAAAAGCCTCGACGGAACCCAGCCCACGCGACCGATCCGACCGATCGGACCGCTCCGTCACCGCCCCGCCCATGACAGCCGAAACCGGCGCGCGGGGCTCAGGCTGGGTGAGGGTTCCCAACCCCGTCGAACTGCCGCCGGGGCCTCCGCGCTGGCTGCTCCAAAGCCACAGCCCCAAACACACCACACCTGCCAGGCTCACGCCCGCCATCCGCTGGCTCGACGCTTTCATGTTCGCACTCAATTTCACTGGCTGGATCGATTCGAATTCCCGCGCCGCGGCTCGGCTCGCAGTCCTGCGTGTGGATCCTCCCCGGGCGTGGCGCGCGTTCAGCGGTCCGGCGAAGGGTGGATCAGCAGCCGATAGAACCGCGCGGCACCGCTGGTGGACGGGTCGTAAATCTGCACCGGCGCCGAAGTCGCGCCGTTCACAAAATTCGTCAGCACACTCCATTCCGGCTCGCCGAAGGAATCTTTGAATTCCACCGTGTTTTCGGAGAAACCCGGCGCAGTCCAGGAAAGCATCACCCGGGGAGGCGTCGTCTTGTCGGAAAGGCTCAGTGAAAGACGTGGAGCAATGACCGTCGTCTCGCCGGCCAGCAGCGACCTGGCCGAGAGGGGAGGAATGATTTCACCCGGGATGTCGATGGGGTAGGGATCCAGCGCGTTGGGGATGCCGTTGTTGTTGGAATCGATGTCCAGGCTGGAGATCAGCGCGATGTTGAATGCGTAGCTGGCACCCGAGGGATAGACGAGATTGGTCGTGCTGAGCGGCCCCGCGAAGGTGGGCACCCACACAAAGCGGCCGCCGACGGCGCCATTCAGCTTCGAAACCGGCACATTGGCATTGGCGAAGTAGATCGTCATGTTCGGGTCCACTGCCATCGTGCGATTGAAGTTCGTCGCGTCATTGAACAGTTCGATGTAGTCGACATACATCGCCTGCCGCCCGCTGGCCGAGCGGAAGTAGGCCCGACCGTTGTTGGTGCTGGTGTTGACGGTCAATTTGCCCAGCGCCAGGTTATTGGTGAACCCCGCCGCCACGGCGCCGCGATCTTGTGCCGGCCAGATGTGGGTCGTCAGCGCGTTGATGGGGACAGTGGTGCCCAACCACGTACCCAGCAGGCTGCTGGTGGCCGGCCGCCGCCGCATCTCGAAGCCGGCGCTACGCCAGAGGTTGAGCGCGTCCGGGCCGGCATTACTCACGCTGAGATAGCCGGGGATGACGGTCATCACGTCGGAAGGGCCGGCGTCGGCGAGGCTGTTGGTGACGCTCATAATCAGGCGGCCCGGGAAGAAGAAGCTGCCGCTGGGATCGGCGCCGCCCGCGGCCAGCACGCAGTTGGACACGCTCAGGTCGCCGGCCTTGATTTGAAGGTC
>DASTLJ010000493.1:0-4008 GCA_035715125.1 Verrucomicrobiia bacterium | reverse complement strand
AGCAACGCGTCGCCGTCGCCCGCGCGCTGGCCAATCGCCCCAAACTGGTCCTCGCCGACGAACCGACCGGCAACCTCGACTCGGCCAATGCGCGCGATGCGCTCAGGCTCATCCGCGATACGTGCGCTGAAAACAACGCGGCGCTTTTGCTCGTCAGCCATGACCGAGAAGTGCTCGCGCAATTCGAGAATGTGGTGGCCCTCGCCGACCTCAATCAAGCCGCCGCGCCCGCGGCGCCCACGCCATGACCCTGGGCCGCATCGTCCTCAAAAGTCTCCGCCAGCACGCGCTCTCCACCGCCGTCACGGCCGTCTCCATCGCCCTGGCGGCGGGATTGATGATGGCAGTCTGGTCGGTCAAAGCCCAGTCGAGGCGGACCTTCGAGCAGGTCACCGGCGGCTTCGACGCGGTGCTCGGCGCGCGCAGTTCGAAGCTCCAACTGGTGCTCAACGCCGTATTTCATCTCGAAGCATCGCCTGCGAACATCTCGCCGAAAGACCTCGAAGCCATCCGCAAACATCCCGCCGTCGCGCTGGCCGTGCCGATTGCGATGGGCGACAACTTCCGCGGCTACCGCGTCGTCGGCACGACCCCAGATATGTTTGCCGTCGAATACGCTCCCGGTCAGCGCCTCGCTCCGCGCAAGCCCGGGCGTCTCTTCGACCCGGCGCTCCGCGAGGCGGTCGTCGGCAGCTTCGCCGCGCGCAAGCTGGGCCTCAAGCCCGGCGCCAGGTTCCATCCCTATCACGGGCTGAACTTTGTCGAGAAAGAAGCCCGCGCGCACGAGGACGAATACGTGGTCGTCGGTGTACTTGAACCCTCGAACACACCCGCCGATCGCGTCCTCTGGATTCCCCTCGAAGGCCTGCAGACGATGGCCGGGCACGAGGCCGAGAAGGCCAACGAGGTCAGCGCGGTGCTCGTGAAACTGCACAGCCCAGTGTTGGGACAGGCGCTCGACCAGCAATACAACAAGAAGGACGATCGGCTCACCTTCGCCTGGCCCATCGGCACGACCATGGCCGAGCTGTTCAACAAGATTGGTTGGTTCGACCACGTGCTCGCGATGGTCGCTGCGCTCGTCGCCGTGGTGGCCGCCGGCTCCGTGCTGGCCAGCATTTACAATTCGATGAACGAACGCCGCCGTCAAATCGCCATACTGCGCGCGCTGGGCGCCCATCGGCAAACCGTCGCCGCCACGGTTGTGCTTGAGGCCGTCGCCATCGCGCTCATCGGCGTCGCGCTCGGCTTCGTGGTATATCTCGCGATCCTCACGGCGGCGGCGGGAGTCATTCGCGCGCAGACCGGCGTGGTGCTCGAGGCGCTGAGCTGGCACCCGGTGCTGGTCTGGGCGCCTCTGGGACTGGTCGCGTTGAGCGCGGTCGCTGGACTGGTTCCCGCGATCAAAGCCTACCGCACGGAAGTCGCCGAGCACCTCGCGCCAACAACGTAGGGCAAACGATGTCATGAAAGTTCCCGGCTTGCGAAGTGATTACGAAAAAGTGGGCGGCATCGTGTTCTTCGGGCGGATGCTCGACAAGATTCGGCTGCACGCCACCGGACGGCTTCCGCCCGGATACAATTTGGGCACGAGCGATTGGGCGTGGTTCAACTCGCGATGCACGCTCTTCCTCGGGGTCGAGTACGCGGCCCTTGCCGAACGCGTCCTTCGCGGAGGCACGGACGAGGAGATTTTGGAGTGGTGCTTCCAGCACGGCCGACGGCCGGGCTCGGAGGAGATTGAGATTTGGAACGATTTCCTGATGAAGCACGGCTGGCGCGATGGAAGCAGCAAGGCGCTTGCGGAGGACAAACGACGGCGGGGTTTTGGGCATCGCGATGAAATCCAGACTTGGTTCGATTTTCATAGTGCCGATGAAGAGTCTGATGCAATCCATGCCGCATGACCCAGTGACACCAACACCTATCCCTCTCATTCGCGCAGTCCTGGCGCTGGCCGCCCTTGTCAGCTCCACCGGAGTGGCGGCGCCGCCTGCCAACCAGGACGCGGCCAGCAGCGACCCCGTCCCGCTGATAGTGATAGACGACGTCCCATCGGTCTACGCCATCCAGAACCTCGCGCGTCAAGCGGGCCTCAACTACATACTCGACCCTCGTGTGCCCGGCGCTGGCTTCGGTCCCGGCAGGCTGGTTGACATGCAATCCATCCACGTTCGTTGGACGAACCTGACCGTGACGGCAGCCCTGGGCAGATTGCTCAACGCGCTCAACCTGACGCTGGTGACCAATCCGGCGACCACCGTCGCGCGCATCGTGCCCGCGAACCTGGGGGTGAAACCCGTGCCGGCCAGCCACGTCGGCGCCAGCACGAACGCCGCCATCCCCTTGATTGTCATGGACGATGTTCAACTCGCCAAGGCAATCCGAGAATTCGCCACGCACGCCCAACTGAGTGTCTCCCTGGACCCCAGGTTGTCCGCGCCTGACTTCGACCGTCAGGGGACGATTTCAATTCGTTGGGAAAATATTACCGCCAGGCAGGCGCTCGCCGCGCTCCTCGACAACTACGATTTGGTCCTGATCGAAGAGCCTGGGGCCTCGTCGGGCCGAATCAGGTTCAAAACGCCGGGCGAAATCGACACGACGCCAAGGCGCGATCCCGCGAGGAGGTCGGAGTGAGGGCGCATCCGATTTTCTGCGCAGGTCAGGTCAAACGGACCGCCTGACCCCTCACCCCGGCCCTCCCCCATCGGATGGGGAGAGGGGGAATCGCCGCCCGCCAGTCCGGGCAGTTGGCGGCGCAAGTCGTCCAACGGTCAGGTGCTTGCCGTTGCGGAACCAACGGTGCCACCGGACTCCCTCTCCCCCTCGGAGGGGGGAGAGGGCCGGGGTGAGGGGGCTGCCGCGTGACCAGCGAACTGCTGCGATTTCCGCCGCACTCTCCCTCTCCCTTCGGAGAGAAAGCGCTGAGGTGAAGGGTTAGAGCGCGCATGGCTGCACAGATTTTCAGATGCGCCCTCGGATTGATTTCGGCGGAGATGTCGCTTGGCAAAAAGGCCCGGCCATGCCATCGTGCCCGAAATCAGTAAATCATGGAGCGAATTATTATGAGGACGCTTGAACGGCGGATGAATGGGCTTGTGTTTGCCTGCGGTGTGTTCACCGCAGTGGTGTTTTCGTCAACAGCGCAGGGAGCCACGACCAACTTTTTCGAGGGTTTTGAGGCGGGGCTGGCCAACTGGGTCGTCGGCGACGCCGATCCGTCGGGCACGCCTGCTTACTGGGGTCCAGTGAGTTCGACCTTTGGCGGCGAGGGAACGCACGGCGGCGCCTTCAAGGCGTATTGCGCGGCGATCGGCAACGCCGGCTCGAGCAGCAGTCCGGCTTACCGGGACAACATGAGCGCCTACTTGAAGCGCACGATCGATTTGACCAGCGACGCCAACGCCACGCTGTCGTTCTGGCACAAGATTCCCGGGATCGAGGCCGGCTACGATCACGCGCGGGTGCTGGTGGATTCGACCGAACTGTGGTCCACGGACCAGCCGCAAGCGAGCTGGCAATTGGTCAACTTGAACCTCTTTTCGTTCGTTGGCGGCACACACGAGTTGAAATTCGAGTTCTCGAGCGACGTTTCAGTCACCTTCGAGGGCTGGTATTTGGATGACATCACGCTGACGGACGCCCCCGCGAACGACAACTTCAGCGCGGCGGAGCTTCTCATTGGCGGGCTCGCAAGCGCCGGCGGGAACAATCAAGGGGCGACCTCCGAAGTGGGCGAACCCAATCCGGGCAACTCGATCTGGTATCGGTGGTCTACTTACACCAACGGGCTGGTGACCTTTCGCACAGGTGGAAGCGCGTTCGACACGCTGCTGTGCGTCCACACCGGCAGCACTTTGGCGACGCTGACGACTGTGGCCTGCGACGACAACGGGGACACGAACGGCGGCAGCCGCGTGTCGTTCAACGCGGTGGCGGGCACAGTGTACCGCATCTCAGTGCGCGGCGTGGGTGGGGCATCGGGGGTTGTGTTGTTGAACTGGG
>DASTLJ010000492.1:0-7376 GCA_035715125.1 Verrucomicrobiia bacterium | reverse complement strand
GTTTCGGCGGGCGCGCCGGAGTCGCCGCCCTTGAGGAACGACTCGCGCGTGTCGAGCTTGAAGCCGCCCTTGGCCTTGCCGCGCCCGTGACACTTGACGCAGCTCGCCGCGAAGATCGGCTGGATATCGCGCTGGAACTCGACCGCGCGCGCCGCCGGCGGCGGCAGCTTCTGCTGCTGCTCGGGCGGCAGCTTGGCGGAAGCGCCCGCGACCGCGCCGATCAGCGCCGCAAGACTCAAGGCAACGAGTTTCATGACGGACTGAATTTTCTACCAGCGCCGCGGAAAAAGACAATGTTTCGCTGGCCGCTAAACGGTTCAGTTCCGGCTTGGCAAGCCGGCAGGGCGTCCGGTGGAGCCGCGATCAAGGGCTGCTTTATTAACTCTCAACCCTCCACCCTCGACGCGTTTTGGATTGCCCCACGGCGGTTCCCCACTAACCTCCTGCGACAAGGCCATGAAGCGAATAGAAACTGCGAGAAGGGCGCGCGCTGCAAGGGAATGAGCGTCCACATTTCAGCCCATGCCCAGGCCGAAATGCAGCGCCGCGGCATTCCGCAGTCCGTCCTGGATTCCGTGTTGGCCGCGCCGGAGCAGAAAGTGGCTGACCACGACACCGTGGTGTGTTACCAATCCCGCGTGACCATCAACAACAAGCCCTATCTGCTGCGGGTGATGGTCGAAGAGGCGAAGCAGCCGCCGGTGGTGGTGACCGTGTATCGCACGAGCAAAATCAGCAAGTATTGGAGCCAGACATGAAAGTGACCTACGACCCCCAGGTGGATGTGCTGCGGATCCTCTTCCGCGACGTGCCGGTTGAAGAGAGCGACGAGGACAAGCCCGGCGTCATCCTCGACTACGACAAGGACGGCAACATCGTCGGCCTCGAAGTGCTCAACGCCTCCAAGCGGGTGGAGAATCCCAAGGGCGTGGATTACGCGGTGGCCGGCTGAAGTCTTGATGGGCTGGACCTCGCCAGCCGATGGCCGAAAGCAGGACGCCAGAACGAGAAATCGGATCACGATTCCGATTGCCCGACCGCGATTCCTCGCTAGCCTCGCCTCATGGTCTACAAACTCTGCATCGAATTCTCTTCGGCCATCTGCCATGTCCTGAATCACCCCAAGGCTGTTTCCGCGCCAGGATGGAGTGTCGATTGTGAGCATCCCTATCAGCGAGGACCAGCATGAAGCTCCGCAGTCTGACCATCCGCAACTTCCGGTGTTTCGAGGAAGTAACTATCGAGGTGGGTGCGATGCACGCGATGGTCGGCGCCAACAACTCAGGCAAGTCTACGATCCTGCGCGCCCTTGATTTCCTGTTCAACCCGTCGACAAAGAAGATCAACGAGGAATCGTTCTGCGACAATCGGACGACCTTGCCGATCGAGGTTGAGGGAATCTTTGCCGACCTGACCGCGAACGAAGCCGAGCAACTGGCCCCCTATCTTCGGCCAGACGGCTTGTTCCATCTCAAGCGGACTGCCTCCTTCACCGAAGAAGGATCCGAGGCGGCGGACGACGGCGAAGAGGGCGAGAGCAAGGTTGAGATCGCCGCGGCTTACAGCAAGCCGCAACCAAAGATAGATTGGCTTCATCCGGCCAAGATCAATGGCAAAGCAATCGACACCTGGTGGGCAGACAAGGCAAATCTCAAAGCCAACGGTATCTCATTCGCCGACTTCGTTGGCACAACGAAGCTTGGCGTGGCCGCGTGGAAGGAGAAGGCCGCCGATTTCGCCCCCAAGCATCTCAAGTCGGCAGACTACACGGATTCTTGGACCGCGAACCCGGTCGGGTACGCGGGCGTCCTGAAAGCCACGCTCCCCCAGTTTGTCCTGATTCCCGCCGTCCGTGACGCGGCAGATGAGTCGAAAGTTACCAAGACAGGCCCGTTTGGAAAGCTGATCTACGAGATCATGAAGGGCCTGGACGCCGCGTTCCGCGACAAGTTGGGAACCACTCTCAAGGAAACGACTCACCTCCTCAACCGAGATGGGAAGCACGAGCGCGCCGCTGGTGTAGCTGAAGTGGAGGCGACGATCAAGGGGTTCGTTTGCGAACTCATGCCGGTCGATCTGGAGTTGGAGTTCCAGGCCCCGACGCTCGAAGTGCTCCTCACGACGCCTAAAATCTTTGTCGATGATGGCTTTCGCGGCTCCGTCGAAGGCAAGGGGCATGGACTTCAGCGAGCCGTAATTTTCTCGATTCTGAGGGCGTATGCAAAGCTGGTGACGCGGCGGGCCGACGCTACTAGGCGGACGCTTATCTTGGGTGTGGAGGAGCCGGAGTTGTACATGCATCCGACGGCCCAACGGACGATCCGGAAAGTGCTGCGAACGATCGCGGACGGCGGAGATCAGGTGCTCTTCTCAACCCACAGCCCGCTGCTGGTAGACGTCACGTACTTCGATGAGATCATCCGATGCGAGAATCCCGAGCCCAAAGCTGGCGAGGCTCTCAAGCCTGGGCGTGCCCACAGGTTCCAACTGCCGATGCACGCGATGATCGAGGATATCACGGAGCGGCGCCCTTCGCTCAAGGGGACGGTTACTGATCTTTCGATGCGTGAGCAATACGCGCATGCGTACACGTCGAGCCGCAACGAAGGATTTTTCGCCAAGCGACTGATTTTGGTCGAGGGGCCGACCGAGACCTATTCCCTGCCAATCTACGCCGCAGCGCTGAAGCATGATCTTGACGCACTCGGCATCGGGGTGATCGAATGCGGCAACAAGGCACAGATCGACCGATTGTACCGGATCTTCAACGAACTCGGCATCGCGTGCTACGTGGTGTTTGACTTCGACCGAGACAACGAGGACAAGGAGCGCGTACGGGAGTCGAAGGAGTTGCTCGCACTGGTCGGTGCGGCCACGGTGGACCACCCGACCGCTGTCGCGGTGGAGGAGCGGTTTGCGTACTTTGTCAACACATGGGAAGACGCTCTTTCCGCTGAGATCTCCGATTACGCGGAGCTGCGAGAACAGGCGAGAAGAGTCCTTGGCATCAAGAACGACGGTAAACCTCTGATCGCGCGCTATATTGCGCGCGAACTGACAGGGCGGTGCCCGCCTCTCATTCCTCCCACAATCGAACGAATCGTCAAGGCGGCGGTTAAGGTTGAGCGCTCTTGCTCGTGTCTGAAGGGCAGGGCGGTTCAGGAGGCATAGACAAAGCCCGCGGCTGCGGCGGCCGTGTGACTGCCGAGTGGAAGTCATAAGCGGGCTAGTTCCTGAACGCGGCTATCTCCTGGCTTGTTAGAGTCCCCTCCTGGTTCCCGGCCGGCGGGTACGCAGGTTGTTCTAGCCGCCCAAGAACCAACAGTGATTTCAGCCAGGGCTGAAGGCCCGACATGTTACAGCCTGGGCTGGAGCGAGCCGCGCGAGCGGAGGCCCAGGTCACCAGTCCCCGGAATTCCTCTGAGGCCTGAAAGGCCGGGACGGATTGGCATCCTGCCGGGTGCCGCCCATACAGGGCGGAGAGGATTGTTTGGGGAGTTCACCTGGGGCTTCGCGCCCAGCGCTTCACCCCAGGCTGTAACAGGACGGGCTTTCAGCCCTCAGCAGTCTTGTCCTGAATCCGCGAGGCGGTACGCGAATTTCGCGAATGGGCGCGATTCAATTCGTGGAAGTTCGTGCAATTCGTGTCCACCTGCAAGCTGTTGTCGCCGTGCTTGAGCGCGATCCTATCCAACGTCTTGGCACCACTGAAGGGTCAGCAATGGCAACCCACCCGGCCCCCTCACCCCGGCCCTCTCCCCCAATGGGGGAGAGGGAGGCCAGGGCTGAAGGCCCGCCATGTTAAAGCCTGGGCTGGAGCGAGCGGCGCGAGCGGAGGCCCAGGTCGCCGGTCCCGCGAATTCCTCTGAGGCCTGAAGGGCCGGAACGAATTGGCCTGCTGCGTTGTGCCCTCCATACAGGGCGGAGAGGATTGTTTGGGGAGTTCACCTGGGGCTTCGCGCTCGGCGCTTCACCCCAGGCTGTAACAGGACGGGCTTTCAGCCCTCAGCAGTCTTGTCCTGAATCCGCGAGGCGGTACGCGAATTTCGCGAATGGGCGCGAATTCAATTCGTGGAAATTCGTGTAATTCGTGTCAAAGGCTGCAGTTGTAGCATCCGGCGTGAGCCGGATCTGATCTGACTGCGATTCTCGAAAGAAAAATGATCCGGCTCACGCCGGATGCTACGAGATGAAAGTTTTTCAACGGGCGGCTGCGCTTGCCTCAGTTGGGCGCGGAGTGCGTGGAAACATCGCAAACAGCAGCGCGACGCCAAGCCAGCCCAACAGCAGCGCGGTGACGTAATGAACGAGGGGCAGCGTCCAGATGCTGAGGAATCCCGGGCCGAGTGGAATGGGCAGGTTCCGGGGTGCGTAGAAAACATACCACCACAGGAGCGTCGCGAGGACCGGCGGTGTCATGATGAGCAGGCTACGCCGGAGGCGCGGCCGGGCCGGGCGCCGTGTGCCGCGTGCGATCTGCTGTCCGCACCAAACCGCCGCGGCGAGCAGGAGCACTGCGACGCCGAGGGCGATTTTCGATGCGGTTCGGTTGAACGGAGGAGTGATGCCTTCCTCTGGATCCGGATCGGTCCCGGCATCGACGCCCAGAACGGTTTTCCCCCAAAGTTTCTGCACGGCGACTTCGAATAGAAATCCCAGCGAGGAGTTGTTGGCGACGACGAAGCCTTCGCGCCGGGTCGTGTCGATCAGGAAGTGCGCGCTCCAGCCAGGATTACCGCCGAAATGCGCCAACAGAACGTCCGCGCGGAGAGGAATCGGAGCGCGATCTCCCTGCATGTTGGTGAGGGAAAATCCGTAGCCGATTCCCTTGGGCAGCGGTTCAAGCATGGTTGCCACGGATTCCGGCTTCAACACGCCCCGGCCGGGCGGCTCGCCGTGCGGGCCCGGCATAAAGGCGGCCACGAAACGGGCGAATTCGGGGACGGTGCAAAGTTCGCTGCCGATGGACTGACAGCCCAGTTGCCGGTAGCCGATTTCCTCCTGCAACTCTCCGTAGGTCATCGGCGCGGCGTTCTCGAGCTGGCGGGTCCAGACCCAGCGCAGGCCGCCGATGCCGAGCGGCGCGGTCACTTCGCGATGCATAAACGCGGCGAACGATTCGCCCGCGACGTCTTCGATGATCATCTGCAGCAGGACGAATCCGCCGCCGGAATAGACGTTGGTGGAGCCAGGCTGCCACTTGATGAAAACCGGACCGTTCGCTTCGCCGAAGAGTTGGATTTGGTTTTTGCCTTCGAGCATTTCGGCCAGTGTGGGCAATCGTCGGCGCTGGTCGTAGTCCAGGAAGCCGTGGACCGTCAGGCCGGCGCGATGGCAGAGCAGGCGCCGAATCGTCACGCCTTCGGGATCGAACTGCGAGGAACGAAGCTGCCAGCGTTTCAAATAACGATTGGCCGGCGCGTCGAGCTCGACCTTGCCTTGCTCGACGAGGCGCATGATTCCCCACATCGTGAGAACCTTGCCGTTGGAGCCGTGATTGAAGACCATATCCGGCTGCATGGGCGCGCCGGTCGCGAGGTTGGCGCGGCCGAAGGCCTTCGTCCAGGCCACTTCACCATTCGTGATGCAGGAGACGACCGCTCCCGGCACCCTGTATTTCAGCAGGAGGGCCGGCATGCGCTGTTCCAGCGCGCGGGCGAATGGGTCGTCGGGATTCGCCGCGGCATGGGAGGAAAGGCCAGCGGCAAACGCCACTATGAAATGGACGATAGAAATTTGAGCGACTAGAAGCGAACAGCCCCGCGCGTGTATGTGGGTAGGCCCGATGAACTTCGTTCGCGCATTGAACCCCGGAACCACAAATGGAGGGTAGAGCGCGTCGCTCCGCGCGCGCCGGTCTGAGATGTCGAGTGCGGCGCGCGCGGAGCGGCGCGCCCTACCTTCAGGTCCATGGGGTTGAGCAAGGAGCGTCGGTCGCGGCATCGCGAGCGCGACTGTCGTGGAAGGCCGCGGCGGATTCAATTCCACAATGGCGTTTGATTCCAATTGCAAAAGGCCAACGGGTCTGGCAATCACACTCCTCAAAATGAAAAGACGATGTGCTATCGTAGGAGTCGTGCTGCTGGGCCTGGCAACGGGAGGCTTGGCGCAGCCCGCGGCCGGCGGCGGCGGGCCGCTGGTGAGCTGGCACGCGGCCGGGCGCAAAGCACTGGCGCAAGGGACGAATGCCACGCGCCTGAAGCGGGTGAGCCAATTCCCGACGACGGAGGCGCTATTCCGGCAAATCGCCACGAACCTCGCGCTGGCGCCGCGCAAGGCGTGGGAGAAGACGCTGCCGCCGGGTGCACCGGATGGGGCCGAATTGCTCCGTCCGCTCATCACCGACCTGCTGAACGCCGAATCCTTTGGCGAAGTCCGCGGACCGATTGGAAGAACGGAAACCGCGATCGCCTTGGAACTGACCGACGCTCAAGCCGCCCTCTGGAGCACGAATCTATGGCAGTTGGCGGCGCTTTGGAAACAAGGAGCGCCGCAAGCAGCCGGCCGCGACGGCGGCAGCGGGTGGGCCTTGAAGCGCGCCGCCGAGCCGAACCGCTTTGAATTCGTGCGCATCGGGCAATGGGTCGTGCTCGGGCTGGGGCCGGAGAAGCTGACGCGCGCGCCGGCGCTCGTGCAGCAAATCAAGACCACAGGCAGGCCGGGGCCGAAGGTTGAGGCCGAACTGCTCGATTTGCGGGCGGACGCGCCGGGGCTCAGCCCCTGGATTCCCTTGTTCGGAAAGCTCGGACTGCCTCCGATCCAGCTGACGCTGCGCGGCCGGGGCGAACACGTCTTCACGGAAGTGAAGCTGACCTACGCGAAGCCATTGGCCTGGAAATACGAGCCGTGGCAAATCCCAACAAACTTCGTCGGCGACTCACCCTTTGCTCTGACCTCGTTCACAGCCGCTCGCGGCGTCGCGCCGCTGCTTCAGTTGCTCCCGGGGTTCGCCGAGCTTGGTCTTCCTCAGGTCCCTGGCCAGTTCACCGCGTGGGCCAACCCGTCCTCCGAAGAATTGGCCCGCGACCAGTGCCGCGTGAACTTCGCGGTGCCCTACGCGGATGCCGACGGCGCCATGCGAAAACTGGCGCTCAAGTTGCCGGGCTTTGTGGACAGGAACCTGGGGCAGCACCTGGGGGAGTTTCTCTACGCGAGCAACCACAACATTTTCCATTGGACGATGCCATTCATCCAGCCCTACCTCCGGCCGGTGACCAACGCAGGGATGCGATTCATCCAGGGCGGACTGTTCCAATTGCCGCCGCGCCAGGCGCCCGCGCCGGCCGGTTTGTTCGCGCAACTGGGCACGCGGACCAATCTGCTCTATTACGATTACGAGGTCACGCACCACCGCTCGCACCATGGCGCCCAATTGT
>DASTLJ010000491.1:0-12318 GCA_035715125.1 Verrucomicrobiia bacterium | reverse complement strand
GCGGCCTGTTCGGGAGACATATAACCTGGCGTGCCCAGGACCGCGCCGGACAACGTCAGGCCGCGATCCTTCTCCAGCATTCGCGCCAGACCGAAGTCCGTCAGATGCGGCTGCCCGTGGGTGTCCAGGAGAATGTTGCCGGGCTTGAGATCCCGATGCAGCACCCCGCCTTGGTGGGCGTAGTGCACGGCCCGCGCGACGAAGGCCAGTAATTCCGCTGCCGGGCGCCCGGCCATCGGCTTGCCCGCCAGGGCCTGACCGAGTGTGCGGCCCTCCACGAAACGCATCGAGAGGAAGTGGTAGCCCCGATGTTCGCCGACTTCGTAGATTGGAACGATGTTTGGGTGCTCCAGACTGGCTGCCGCCTCGGCCTCAGCGTGAAAGCGCTCGAGCAGCTTTGGCGATGCCAGTTCACCGGCGAGAATGACTTTCAAGGCGACCACGCGATCGGGCTGGCGTTGCCGCGCTTTGAAGACCGCCCCCATCCCACCGCGGGCAATCTCCGCCAGCAACTCGTATCCACCGAAGCTCCGCTCCTCAAGCAATGCGGCGGTGGAGCAAAATTCCTCCTTCACCAGCGGCGACGGCGGCTCGAGGATGCTGCCCACCAGACAACGCGCACACAGTCCCTCGGGCGCATTCGACGACGGCATCGTTCCACACGTATAGCATGCCAGTTGGGCGGGCATTGAGTTGTTTGTCGGGCTGAATGGTTCGACTGATCCTAATCTTGCAAGGAGTCCCGCCTTCAGGCGGCAGGACGTCCGGCCGGCTAAAGCCGGGACTCCGTGCCAGCCGCCCTTCATGGTCCCGATAAGCGATTCCGAGATCGTCGAGGCTACCCACGAGGCCGACGCGCAGCAGGTTCTCACTTCCGCCCGGCCTGATTCTTCTCGCTTAAGTCCCCAGCGCGGCAAACAAATGCCGGATTTCCGCTTCGACATCTTCCGGGTGCGGCACCGTGTTCGCCACTTCCGCCCGAAACAGTTCCGCATACCGCTGCCGCAAGCGGTGGATGGCGGATCGCACGGCGCTTTCCGATAGCGCCAATTCCTTCGCCGCTGCCGCGTACGCGAGATCGGCGCCGGACAAAAAAGCCTTCAGCACATCGAAGCGTCTTTCGCTCCCTTCGTGCGCGCATTCGGCCCGCAAGCGGGCGAGCGTTTCGGCCACCAGACTCTGGGCCCATTGCCGGTCAAAGGCCTGTTCCATCGGCGTCGTTTCCACCGGTTCGAGCAAGTAACGCTCCTCCGGCTCCAGCCCGTCCCAGGAAAAAATCTTGAAACCACCGCCTCGTTTGAGCCGGTTGGCCCGGTCCCATTCATTGGCCAAAAAGTGCCGCGCCGCCGCCAACAAAAACGAGCGGAACTGGCCTTTGCCCGGTTCCACGGCACGCAGGGAACCGCTGCCCAGGAGCTTGTAAAAAAACTCCTGGGTCAAGTCCTGCGCTTCGCAAGGTCCGTGCCCCTGCCGGCGAATGTACGAGTAGATGGGAAACCAATAGGTGCGGCAAAGCTTCTCCAACGCCGCCTCCGATTGAGGTGAATGGACATCGCTGGCCGCCAGCACCACGCTCCAATGCGTCGTGCGGAAGCTCTGCTCTGCGCTCGCAGCCGTTCCACGGCTGGCATCCCTCTCATGCGTGAGATCCCGTTGCACAACTGTCGCCGCTCTCCCCTCCACCGGCACGATGACTCGCCGAAGCTCGGACAACCCGTTTCCGCGAACCGTACAGAGACAGCCGCGTTCTTCTCTGGAAATGGAGTTGCAGGACGCCGGGACACTGGCCAATGCATTGCTCGAAAGCAAGCAACTTTCTGGCAACAGGACAGGTCCGGCGCACGCTGATCCATGACATCCTGGCGGGGCGAGCGTCCTCGCGAGCCGGCTCGTCAGTAGCCCCATGAACTGAAATCCGAAATCCGAATGACGAATGACGAATGCGCCAAGCAGGGACGGGCCGGGTTTTCGTCATTCGTCATTCGTCATTCGGGTTTCGGGCTTCGGAGTTTGGATTCCAGGTTCAGGTCCGGATGTACCCGGCATTCCGAGTGGGATGCCCATCGGATACACTCGCGTCATGAACGTGACGGTCAACGGCCGGCGCCGGCACTTCCGCACGGTGGACTTCGACGCGCCCGGCAATCGCGTCCTGCTCATCGAACAGCGCCTGCTGCCGCACCAGTTTCGCCTCGTGGGCACGCGCGACTACCGGGCGACGGCCGCCGCCATCCGGGACATGGTGGTCCGTGGCGCCGGGGCCATCGGCGCGACGGCGGCCTACGGGCTGGCGCAGGGTGCGCGCGTGTTTCGCGGAAGCGACTCCAGGAATTTTCGCCGTCACATCGACGCGGTCGTGCGAACGCTCGCCTCGGCGCGGCCGACCGCGGTCGATCCCCTCAACGCGCTGATGGAGGTGCGCGCGCGGATGGACGCGGGCGCCAGCGTCGCCGAACAGCAGCAACTGGCCCTCGACGCCGCGGAGAGATTCGCCGAGCAAAACGTCGAGCAGTGCGATGCCATCGGCCGGCACGGGGCGAAGCTGATTCGCAACGGCATGAACCTCCTGACCCATTGCAACGCCGGCTGGCTGGCCTTCGTGGACGTCGGCTCGGCGACCGCGCCGATGTACGCGGCGCACGCGCAAGGCCGGCGGTTTCACGTCTATTGCGACGAGACGCGGCCCCGCTCGCAAGGCGCCACGCTCACCGCCTGGGAACTGGCCCAACAAGGCATCCCCCATCAAATCATCGCGGACAGCGCGGCCGGCCTTCTATTCTCCCGCGGGCAAATCGATCTCGTCCTCGTCGGCAGCGACCGCACGCTGGGCCGCACGGGCGAAGTGGCAAACAAAATTGGCACCTACACCCAGGCCGTCCTGGCCCGGCGCGCCGGCGTGCCGTTCTACGTGGCCATTCCGCTCTCGACGATCGACTGGCGCTTGAAACGCGGGAGCGACATCCCGATCGAAGAGCGCGACGAGCGCGAAGTCCTGGGCGCCTGGGGCCGGACGCGCTCGGGCCGCAGGGAATTCGTGCGCGTGGCCAACCCGTCGAGCCGGGCGTTCAATCCCGGCTTCGACGTGACGCCGCCGGAATTGATCACGGGCATCCTCACGCCCGCCGGCATATTCAAGCCGGAGGAGCTATGGGCCAAACGGCTGCTGCTCGGCGGGCCGGCCAAATGAAAGCAGGCCGTTCCTTGTCGTTTTGTTTGACCCCTTTGTGCCTCCCGGCGCGAGCGGGCGCTTGACGATACGAAAGCGGCTTGCGTATGTTGTCTCCGCAGACAAGCGCAGGGTTTGTAGAGGTCACCGGCAACGGTGGCAGCCCGAATGGGTGGGATCCTCGAACCTGGGGTCTGCGGAACGAATACCAGCAATGAGTGTCACGATCCACCTGGATCTGCCCGAGGCCCTCGTGAACGAAGCGAGAGCCAGCGGACTGCTTGAATCGGGTTCCGTGGGCGATCTGCTCGTAACCGAGCTGCGCCGCCGCAAGGCCGCCGCCGATCTCAAGAAGGTCCTGGAGCAAATCCGCGCGCAGCCCGGCCAGCGGATGTCCGAGGAGGAAATCGCCGCCGAAGTGAAGGCTGCGCGAAGGGAGCGGCGGGCGCGTGAAGCTGGTCGTTGACACGAACATAATCATTTCGGGCTCGCTCTGGCAAGGGCCGCCAGCGCGCCTGCTGTCGGCCGCCTTGAGCGGGCAGAACAAAATGTTTCTGTTCCTGCCCATGCTTCTCGAATTGAGGGAAACGCTCCAACATCCGAAATTCGCCGAGCGGCTGGCTCGCCAAGGCGAAACCGCCGAGTCGCTCTCGGAGCGTTTCCGCGTCGCCTGCCACGAAGCCGCGCCCGCCAGAATTACTCCGCCTGCCGAACTGCGCGATCCCGATGATGTCCATGTGCTCGCCTGCGCCGAAGCGGCGGAGGCCGACGCGATTGTGACAGGCGACAACGATTTGCTCTCCCTGAAATCGTTCGAGGGCATCCCGATTCTCAGAGTGCGGGACGCGCTTGAAAAGCTGGGACTACCGGCGGAGTAGTCCATGCGCCTGGTTTCGCGAGGAGTTTGCAGATGTTGCTCATGAATTCCGCAATGCGCTGCTCTTTCTTCAGGATGTCCGCGGCGAGTTGGGCGAGCGGCAGTTGCGTGATGTCTTGCCTGGCACAGGGTGCGCGGGCGTTTCGCACTGGACGAAGCGACCGCCGCTCAAATGGACGCAGCCCATTCATTGTCGATGGTTAGAAATGACTCCTCTACGTCTGCTTATCGCAGGCGGATTTTTCTCAGGCTGTTCGGGTCGGCCAGTATTCTTGCGATCCGACTATGCATATCGCCGCCGTTCGGGTTTTTGTCGAAATCGTCCATTAGTTCATCAATCAGTGCAGTCCATGCTGGGTCACGGCGGTCTCCCCCCGATGGGGGCGAGGGAGGAGGTGTCCCTCACGCGGATATTTTGGGTGGGGAGAGGCTACGGACGAGCCGGCTCGCGAGGACGCTCGCCCCACCCGAATGGACTGCGTTACTGGGCGGAATGCCAGATTTTCGCTCGTTTCGCTCGTTTCGCTCGTTTGGCGCTAACTGTTCCGCCCGCAGTTGTGTAGCGTCGCTTTCGTGCGCAACCATCGTTTGCACGATAACACAGCCCGCAGGCTGGTTCCGGGTTCCGGGTTCCGGGTTTTCGAGTTTCGAGCTGGGTGGTGGAGCGGAGCTGCCGGGATTTCGGAGCGCGGCGCTGCGAGGCGCAGCTTGCCCGGACGCGGTTCGTCCTCCGCAAGCTCCAACGCTTATTGGAATTTCGAGTTGCTGCGGTTCACAGAGCCGCGCTCCGCAGAGGTCGCGGCTCTGCCGCGGGGTGGGAGTTTTCGGTACGGGAATCCCGCAATTTCCCGCAATTTCTCACTACATTGATCCGTGCCGATCTGTGACCTCCGCGTGTGCAGTGGTTTTTAGGCCGGAAATGAATGGAAAGCGTCTCTCTGCGAGGCACTTGCGGCGGATGCCTCGACCAGAATCCGGGAGGCTTGGATTCGCCCTCCTGAAGCTGCGCTCGGGCAGTTCAGTGCGAGGAGGTGACGACGAGGGTTTGTTCGAGGGTCGAGATGCCTTCGCGGACCTTGTCGAGCGCAACGAGGCGGAGGGTCTTCATCCCCTGGGCCACGGCAATTTTGCCAATCTCCATCGAGCTGCCCCGGGCGATGATGACTTTGCGGACCTCATCGGTGACGCTCATGGCCTCGACGATGGCCGTGCGGCCGGCGTAGCCGGTGTTGTTGCAACGGTCGCAGCCGCGTCCGCGGTGCAGGACGACGCCTTCGAAGAAATTGGGCGGGATGCCGAGGTCGCGGAACATGCTGGCCGGGTAGTTGACCGGTTCCTTGCAGTGCGAGCAGGTGCGGCGCATGAGCCGCTGGGCGCAGGCGAGGATAACGGAACTGGAAATGAGGAACGGCGCGATGCCCATGTCGTCGAGGCGGGCGATGGCGCCGGCGGCGTCATTGCAGTGCATGGTGCTCAGGACCTGGTGGCCGGTGAGCGCAGCTTCGACCGCGATCTCCGCGGTTTCGGTATCGCGGATTTCACCAATCATCACGATGTCCGGGTCCTGGCGGAGGATCGAACGGAGGGCGTTGCCGAAGGTCAGTCCGATTTCCTTCTTGGTGGGGACCTGGTTGATGCCCGCGATCTGGAACTCGACGGGGTCTTCGACGGTGACGATGTTGTACTCGGGGTTGTTCAGCTCGTTGAGCGCCGAGTAGAGCGTGGTGGTCTTGCCCGAACCGGTGGGGCCGGTCACCAGGAGCAGTCCGTGCGGCGCATCGACCGCGGCCCGGAAGCGCCGGAACGTGTCGGGGTCCATGCCGATCTTCTCCATGCTCGCGCTGAGGTTCGATTTATCGAGAATGCGCAGCACCGCCTTTTCGCCGTGGACGGTGGGCAGGAAGCTGACGCGCAAATCGAAATCGCGTCCGCTGACCTTGACACGCATGCGGCCGTCCTGGGGCAGGCGGCGCTCGGCGATGTCCAGGCAGCTCATGATCTTGAGGCGCGAGATGAGCGGGATCTGGAGGTTCTTGGGCGGCGGCACCTTGTCGATGAGGATGCCGTCAATGCGGTAGCGAAGCCGCACCATCCTCTCGAACGGCTCGACGTGGATGTCCGACGCGCGGTCCTTAATCGCCTGGACGAGGATGAGATTGGCCAGCTTGATGACCGGGGCTTCCTCGCTGGAGGCGGCCAGCTTGTCGAGGTTGACCTCTTCGAGGGTCTCCTTGACGGTTTCCAGGCCGTCGGCATCCGCGGTCACCTCGGCCTGCTTGGCGGCGTCGTTGATGATGTCCTCCATGCTGCCGGTCTTGGCATTGTCAATTAGATGGAGCTTGTCGAGGATGGCCTTCTCGGAGGCAATCATCGTGCAGACATCCAGCTTGGTGATACGCTTGACATCGTCCACGGCCAGAACGTTCAGCGGGTCGGCCATCGCCAGGAAGAGTTTGTTGTCCACCCGGGTGACGGGGATGATCTTGTGGTTCTGGCACACGTCGCGCGGAACCAATTCGGCGACCTCCTGCGGGATGCTCAGGCGGACCAGGTTGACGGGCGGGACCTTGAGGACACGGCCCATCGAGACACTGAGGTCCAGGTCGGTCACGAGGCCCTTGTCGATGATGATCTTGTGAAGGCGGGTGCCTTCCCGCTTTTGCTGCTCGACCAGTTCCTCGAGCTGCTTGGCGAAGAGCAGGCCGTCTTCGACGAGGGCCTCAGCGATGCGTTCTCCGAAAGTTTTAACAGCGGCCATGGGGGGAGTCGGTTAGCGGATGACTTTTTTGATGACTTTGAGCAGTTCGGAGGGATGCACCAGGTACCAAATCAGTCGTTGCTTGGTGGTTTCCTCCAATTCGAGCGCGGCCTGCTTGTTGAAGGGATTGGCCGTGGCAACGAGTATCGATTTGCTCATGCGGTCGAAGGGAAGCACGCACCAGCGTTTGAGCGTGCTTGAGGGGAAGGTGCGGGCCAGTTCGATGTCCACATCATACCGTTCAATTGGCAGAAAAGGGACTCGATGCTTGTCGAGGATCAGCTTGAGTGATTTGTCCACCGGCAGCACGTTGTTGTCGGCGAGTACCTGGAGGAACGGGTCCACTACCTTGGTCGGGGCCGAATGATAGTCCTGTTTTGGCCAGCAGCTCTCGAAGTCGGCCGACGCAATGGCTTTCGAGTCGACGAACAACTTGTGGAAGGGCTTGCGGCCTTCGTCGATCTCATCGGGTTTGAGCAGCCGCCGGGCCAACGCCGTCGTGTGTCCCGACTTGGCAGGCTTGGGCGGGGACTTGATCACTTCGGTGTTTTCCGCCGATGCGCCAGGGGGGGTCAGCCCGCCCGCCAGACTTTCGATATCGCTGAGGCCGGCCATCGCGTCGGGATCCTCGGGATATTTCTGGAGGATGCTTTCGTATTCGAGAATGGCGGAGGAAAATTGGCCCATCAACACGTAGGCGTTGGCGATGCGCTTGGAAGTGTTGATGACATCCTGTTCGCGGCCCAGTTTGACGTAGGCCTCGCGGAGGATTTCGAGGGATTGATAGTCCTGGGGCTGGGATTGAGTGATCACCTCGAACATCTCAATCGTCTGCGCCAATTGGGCTTCTTCGCTGGAACTGGTTGTGCCAATCGTGGCCATACTTTGATTTGGTTTCACTGACCGGCCGCTCTCGGGCGGAGGCACCCGCCCGGCCCGGCGGCCCTGCTGCGAACAACCTTTCGGGCCAGGCGAATCGGCGCTGGCACTGAAGCTTGTCCACCTTTCCATTCGGCAGAATCCGTCCGAGGCATTAGCCGGATATTTCGTAGCTCGCCTGAAACGCCCACAGCCCGTAGCCGCCGACGCGAGGAGAAACGACGGCTTGTGGCCGAGCATCTTCACCTTGACCCGGTAGGGCGAGGCTCCTGCCGAGGCGAAACTTCCGGTTTGATCGCGGCTCGGCAGGAGCCTCGCCCTACCGGCGTCATGGATAAGCGGACTCGTCGGCCCATGAGTTCCATCCGCCTCCTCACGTCGGAGGCTACGGCGCGCATGAAATATCGTGTTGGCCGCAGGTTCATTTTTCCGACGGACCCGCCGCGAAGTTTCGCGCTGCCTTCTTCGCCGCGCACCGTTACGCTGGCGCGGTGGCTCCACTGTCGCTCCACGAGTTTCACGAACGCCTCGGCGCCCGCTTCGCCGAGGTGAACGGCGCCGAGGTCGTCGAACATTTCGGCGACGCGCGACGGGAATACACCGCATTGCGCGAAGCCGCGGGAGTGGTGGACCTGAGCTTCCGCGGGCGCCTGTGCGTGACGGGCGCGGATCGCGCCCGGTTCCTCCACGGGCAGGTCACCAACAACGTGACCGACCTGCGGCCCGGCCAGGGCTGTTACGCGGCGCTCGTCACCGCCAAAGGAAAACTGGAGAGCGACCTGAACATCCATTGCTTGCCGGAGGAACTGTTGCTCGACTTGGAACCGGGACTCGGCGAGCGGGTCCGCCGGCGGCTCGAACGGTTCGTCATCGCGGACGACGTACAAATCGTCGACGTCGCGCCTCATTACGGGCTGTTGGGCGCCTTCGGGCCGAAGGCGGCCGAGGTGGTGGAGCGGCTCGGGTGGGCCGTTCGCCTGCCCGCGGATCCGCTGGCCTCCGCGATTGTCAAGGACGCGCCGACTGGCGAGATCGTCATCGTGAACCATTCGCGTGGCGCCGCGGCGGGCTTCGATCTGTTTGTACCGGCCGCCCGGTTGGCGGCAGTGGCGACAAAGCTCATGGCCGCCGCGAACGAGGCCGGCGGCCTCGCTTGCGGCTGGCGGGCGCTGGAGATGATCCGTATCGAGGCCGGGCTGCCTCGCTTCGGGGCAGACATGGACGAATCAAATCTCGCGCCGGAAGCCGGCATCGAAGCGCGGGCCATCAGCCACACCAAGGGCTGTTACATCGGGCAGGAAGTCATCAATAAGCTTCGGACCTTCGCGCAGGTCACCAAGGCGTTGCGCGGCCTGCGGCTGGCGGACGATCTCAAGGCGCTGCCCGCGCGGGGCGACAAACTGTTCCGTGAAAACAAGGAAGTCGGCTACGTGACGAGCGCGCTGGCCTCGTTGGCGTTCCGGCGTAACATCGCGCTGGGCTACGTGCGCCGCGAGTGCAACGAGCCGGGGACGGAACTAGTGCTACGCTCGGCGGGCACCGAGTCGACCGCCAGGGTCGTCTCTTTGCCGTTCGCCGCCATGTAGCCGACGACGTGAGGAGGAGGGTGAACAGTGACCAGTAATCTGTATTCAGTGTTCAGTAATCAGTGGCGTGGGAGGCACCGCAGGATGCCCTCGAATACTCGATACTGATTACTGATTACTGATTACTGATTACTGATTACTGATTACTGGCATTGCCGGCTGCCGATTACCGCATCACCTCGCACAGTCAACGTCAGGACTTCCGCGAACGAAACGCATCGTTCAATGCCATCAACTCGGCCTGAAATTCCTGCACGGACTTGAAACGCCGCTGCACGTCATCATCACAGGCGATCCGGATGACATTGGCAAACGCAGCCCGCTCAGCAGAATCTTCACCTTCGACGTGCGTCACCGGCGCGGTGGAATCCTTGAGCGCGGCATGGCCGAGGCAAGCTTCTGTGAGCACTTTGCCGAGGCTGTACACGTCGGCCGTCGGCGTGCCCGGGCCTTCGGGCGGCACGAAGCCTTCGGTGCCGAGGTGTTTGGGATCGCGCCGGGCCTCGGCGACGTGTGTGACGAGCCCGATGTCGGCGAGCTTGGCGACGCCATTCACATAGATGATGTTCGCCGGCTTGATGTCACGGTGAATGAGTTGGCGGGAGTGAAGGTAGCTGAGCGCCTCGCTGAGCTCCAGCGCCAGCACGAGGCTTTCTCGGACCGGCAGCCGTCTGCGCGTGTCCAGTTCGTGCGCCAAAGTGCGCGGGACATAGAAGTCGGGATCGATGTCGCGGCCGGCGTGTGCGCAATCGGCCAGTTCCATCACATAATAGAAGAACCCGGCCTCCTGGCCGCGGCCGACGTGAAGGATTTGCACCAGCCCATGGTGGGTGCGGGACAGCGGCGTGTAATGGAGGATACCACGGTACTCGCGCTCGTAGGGACCGCGATCCGCGAAGCTGTCCCGATAGATCAGCTTCACCGCGAGGTGGACGGCGATTTCGTTGCGCGCCAGCCAGACTTCACCGTAAGCGCCGCGGCCGATGCATCGGAGCAGGCGCAAGTTCGGGATCGCAGGCGCGGGGTGGGCCGGCACCAGCCCCTCGGACGCAGGTGGAGGCAAGGCGGCCGGGGCGGCTTCGCTCCCGTCCTCGCGCGGGGCCCCGCCGCTGAACCAACTGCGAATTTTGTCGAATCCAGCCATGGGTCCTTGGTGGTAATGTGCTCCAATACGGGCGAAAGCAGAAGGAAATTCCAGCGGCCGCCGGGCGCAACTTGGAAGTACCACCATGGTCGAGGTCGCGCCGGCAAAGTAGGGCAGGCGTCTCGCCTGCCCGGCCGCGCCGAAAGGCGCGGCTTTCGCACCACCCAGGCCTCGCTTCGCTCGGCCGGGCAGGCGAGACGCCTGCCCTACGTTGGTAGTGCTGGCAAGATGTGCCCGTCGCCGCCAATCGCGTCTTGACGGCGCAGACGGTGGATTCATCCTTCGAATGAAACTGCTTCCGGAGCTTCGGGTCATGTTTACGCCTTCGCATCGCTTCGTCGTCGCCCTGATTACGATCATCGTGGCCGCGCCGACTCGGGCCGCGGAACCCCCGACGTGCAACCTCATCTCGATTGTCACCGACGATCAGGCTGTCTGGTCCATCGGGGCCTACGGTGCCCGCCAATCGCGCACGCCCAACATGGATCGGCTGGCCCGCGAAGGCGCCCGCTTCCTCAACGCGTTCACTTGCACGCCGGTCTGCTCGCCCAGCCGGGCTTCGTTCCTCACCGGCCGCTTCGGCACGCAACTGGGAATCACGGATTGGATTACGCCCAAGGAGGCCAACAACGGGGTCGGCCTTGCGCCCGACTCGATGACGTGGCCCAAGCTGCTCCGGCAGCGCGGCTACGTCACCGGGATCGTCGGCAAGTGGCACCTGGGCGTCAAACCCGAGTTCCATCCGGCCCGGCTCGGCTTCGACCACTTCACCGGCGCTTTGGCCGGCTCATTCAAACCACAGAACCCGGAATTCGAGGTTGGGGGCAAACTCACGCAAATGCGCGGCTTCGGCGCAGACGTTGTGACGGACGACGCCCTGGCCTTTCTCGAGACCAACCGAAGCAACCCCTTTGCGCTGCTCATCCACTATCGCGAACCGCACATGCCGTACGGGCCGGTGCCCGAGCAGGATTCAGCCCCGTTCCAGACGCTCGACCCGGCTATCCCGGACTTTCCAAACCTGCGGACCAACCAGGTGAAGAACTGGACCCGCGACTACTACGCGGCGATTCATTCGGTGGACCGCAACCTCGACCGTCTGCTGGCGCGGCTGGAGGAGTTGGGGCTGGCCGGGCGCACCATCGTGATGTTTACCAGCGACCACGGTTACATGATCGGCCATCACGGGCTGCACGCCAAGGGCAACGCCAACTGGGTGGTCGGAGGCGTCACCGGCCCCAAGCGGCCGAACATGTTCGAGGAATCCATTCGCATTCCGCTCATTGTTCGTTGGCCCGGTGTCGTGAAACCAGGCCTCGAAATCGCCGCGCCGGTTTCCAACATCGACACCTGGGCCAGCGTGCTTGGCATGCTCCGCATCCAGCCGCCAAGGGAGTGGAAACAAGAGGGCCGCGATTTCTCCCCGCTGTTGCGAGGGCAGGCACTCCGGACGCATGACGTGATTTTCGGCCAGTACGACCTGCACAACGGCGGTCTGGCCTACATGCGGATGATTCGCACGACAGAATGGAAGCTCGTCCGCCACTGGCTGTCCGAAGGCATGGATGAGCTGTACGACTTGAAGAACGACCCCGGCGAAACGAAGAATCTGTACGACGAGCCGAAGGCGGCGTCCGCCCAGGCCGAATTGCAGAAGCAGCTCCTCGCCTGGATGCGCGGCATCGACGATCCGCTCTTGCGGCGCATTGGACAGTAGCGTGGGGCCCGCCCGGCATAGTCGGCAAGCGTACCCTGACTTGCCATCTTGGCCGTTTGGGCGGACGATACTGCCGATGAACTCCCGCAACCTGGTCGCTTTGTGTTTTCTGGCGCTGGCTGCCGGCGGCGCCATGGGACAAACCAACTTCATCGTAGGCGATGTAACCACCGGCGCCACCTGGGCCGGCA
>DASTLJ010000490.1:0-14225 GCA_035715125.1 Verrucomicrobiia bacterium | reverse complement strand
GTTTCGGGAATGTGCGGAATGTTCGTCATCGCGTTCACGCGGCTGCGCTGCCAATCTTTTCCACTCGCACGGCGCAATACTTGTAACTCGGCTGGCGCGAGTGCGGATCGAATTCCGCGCGGGTCAATTGATTCGTCACGTCGTAGTGCATCGGAATGAACACCTGGCCCGGCTGCGTGCTCGGCGTGACGACGGCGGTGCATTCGATGCGCGCGCGGCGTGAGATGACCGCGACGGGCGAGTTGGGTTCGATGCGCAATCGCACGGCATCGGCGGGATGCATTTCGACGTAGGGGTTCGCGGGATAGAGCGAGCGCAAGACGGCGGATTTGCCGGTGCGTGTGTTCGTGTGCCATTGCGCGCTCGTGCCGCGGCCCGTGAGCAGGACGAAAGGAAATGTGTCGTCCACCGGCTCGGCGACGGGGCGCGGCGGGTCGAAAAGGAATTTCGCCTTGCCATCGGCGTGGAAGAATTTTCCGTTGGCGAAGAGGCGGCGCTCACGCGGTGGAGTCGTTGAATCGGCGTCCGGTTCAACGATTCCACGATTCAACGATTCAACGCCAGACCCCGCCGGCCACGGCCACTGAATCCCGCCGCTCGCGTCCAGATGGCGGTAGTCTTCGATGCCCGTGATGTCGCACGGCTGGCCGGCGGAAAGTTTTTTCAGGATTTGAAACACGGCCTGCGGCGAAGTCCATTGGCTGAACATCCCGGCGCAGCCCCAGTATTCAGCCACCAGCCGGAAGATGCTGAAGTCGCTCAACGCCTGGCCCGGCGCGCGCGAAACTTTTTTTACGTGACCGAAGCGGCGCTCGCTGTTGATGAACGTGCCTTCCTTCTCGCCCCAGCCGGCGGCGGGCAGGAACAGGTGCGCCCGCCGCCCCGTCTCCGTCGTAGCATACATGTCCTGCACGACGAGGAATTCCAGCCGGTCGAGGGCGCTCGTGGCGCGGCCCGAGTCGATCCACGAATGCGCAGTGTTGGTGGCGATAACCCACAGGCCCTTTATGCGTCCCTCGGCGACACCTTGCAAAATCTGGTCGTACGACAGGGACGCCTTGGCCGGGATCCGCTCGACGGGCATGCCCAGGAGGCGCGCGACCGCCTTGCGGTCTTCGGCGTTGTGGAACTCACGGCCGGCGGGCAGGCCCGTGATGTTGGCGAAGAGGCGTGAGCCCATCGCATTGCACTGGCCGGTGATGCTGTTGGCGCCGGTGCCGGGGCGTCCAATGTTTCCGGTCATCAAAGCGATGTTGATGATCGCCTGGGCGGTGCGAGTGCCCTCGTGGCTCTGGTTCACTCCCATCGTCCACCAGAAACTCACGGACTTCCCCTTCGCGATCGTTTGGACGGCGCGAAACAGCTCGCCCATGGTCAGGTCCGTCTCCGCCGCTACGCTCTGCGGCGTGAATCGTTGCACGAACGCGGCGAACTCCGCGAAGCCCGTCGTGTGCCGCTCGATGAACGGGCGATCAATCCAGCCGCTTTGCACGAGCAGGTTTGCCAGGCCGTAGAGCAACGTGAGATCGGACTTGGGCCGCAGCGCGAGGTGCTGCGTGGCGTTCATCGCCGTCTCCGTCTTGCGCGGGTCGATGACGAGGATGGCCGGGCGCTTCTTGTTCCGCAGCACGCGCTGCCACAAAATCGGATGCGCGATGCAGAGGTTCGAGCCGATGAAGACGAGCACGTCCGACTCCTCGAAGTCCGCGTAGGTGTAAGGCGGCGCATCGAAGCCGAAGCTCTGTTTATAGGCCACGTGCGACGTGGCCATGCACTGGCGCGTGTTCGAGTCGCAGTGCAACGCGCCCATGCCGAACTTCCACAGCGCGCCGAGCAAGCCCATCTCCTCGGTGCAAATCTGGCCGGTGCTCAGAAACGCCACGCTCTCCGGCCCGTGTTGGTCCATCAGCGCGCGGAACTTCAGCGTGAAGACTTGCATGGCCTCGTCCCAGTCGGTGGGTTCGAGCCGGCCGGTTTTGGGATTGCGGAGGAGCGGCGTTGTGGCGCGGTCAGGTGCGGCCAGCGGCGTGAGAGATTCCCAGCCTTTCGGGCAGGCCATGCCGAGATTCACCGGGTAATCGGCGGTCGGAGTGAGGTTCACAGCGGCCCCGGATTGCAGATGCACGTCGAGCGAACAGCCGGTCGAGCAATAGCCGCAGACCGAACGCGTGGTGCTGTCAGGACGCAGCCGCGCGGGGACTTTACCCAGGCCGAAGTCGCCGGGATGCAGCGTGAGGTCGGCGGAGAGCGGGCCGGTCCATTGGCGAAGAAGGGAGTTTGCGTTCACAACGCGCGCGGCGGTCACCCGGCCGGCCTGTTCCGCCTTGCTTGAGGATTCTCGCACGGTTTCGGAGCCCGGCCCTCCGCCCACGACTGGCACCGTCGATGGCGATTTTCTGCGACTCATAAGCCACAGCCTCCGGGCATTTTAGGGGCGACCTCGGCGACGAAGAACAGGTGGCGCTCGATGAGTTCACCAACGAGGCACAACACCAAGGCCAGCGCGGCCAGGCCGACGACCGGCGCGCCTGCGAGCATCATCGCCGGAAGCACAACGCCGCCCACGACGGCGCACATCACCCGCACGCGCGACAGCCGGCCGAACGGGCCATTGAGCAGCAGCGCGGTCTTGTTGAGCGCGGTGAGATGCGGGCTTCGTTCGTTTCCCAGGCCGCGAGTTTCATGCGGAGCATGAAACGCCCACGGTCCGTAGCCGCCCACGTGAGGAGGCGGACCCGTTTCCTTTATGGAACCATCCACCTCCTCACGTCGGCGGCTACGGTGCGCAAAGGATACCCGGGCTGGAAAGCGGAAGATGCGCTGCTCCACGGCGAGTTTGAAAGCAGCGCCGA
Source organism: Verrucomicrobiia bacterium (assembly GCA_035715125.1). Lineage (GTDB taxonomy): Bacteria > Verrucomicrobiota > Verrucomicrobiia > Limisphaerales > JADJPG01 > DASTLJ01. The sequence goes on along the minus strand of DASTLJ010000490.1, from coordinate 11,373 downwards.
GCACGACGAACGCAACGACCAGGTTCCGCGGCAGGACGGGAGCGGTGCCGAGGGCTGAAAGCAGCAGCGCTCCCGCGCCGCCGAGCAAAAGTGTCGTGCCGGAAAATTTTCCGAACGTCATCGGTGCATTCCAGAAGGGCCGGCGCGTGTCCACGTAGACCATCGCCGAGCAAGCAACAGCGACCAGACCGGCGAGCGCGGCGAGAATCGCGGAGAGTGGAAGGCCGATGACCCGATGCACGCCGAGCGCGCAAAGAAATGCCCCGAAAGCAATCAATTCACGACTCAGCCACGACTTGCGCCAGCCGAGGAAGCTGCGCCACGCCTTGAGCGGTTGGCCAAGGTGCAACGCGCCGACCCCGACGCCAAGAGTGGTGACCGCGAATGCAACGACCCCCATCCAGCGCGAACCGCCACCCAGGAGCGCGTCCATCAGGGCCAGACCGGCGCCGAATTGCGACAGCACGAGCATGATTGTGAGCGGCGGATGCGCCTTCGCGCGGCGGACTTCGTGTGCGTCCACCGCCTTGAGGTCGGCGGGAAGGGCACGCCGGGAGACGTAGCGCGTCGTGGGAAGCGTTATGGCGGGGTTGGGCGAGTCGGGAAGGAATGCATTCGCCGCCGGAACTCTCTGTCTCTTTCCGATGCCGTCCAACACCGGAAGGTCTCGATACCGACCCCGCACCTTCGCCTGTTCCACCACGGTGATGCGGATGGCCTCGTTTGGACAGGCTTGCACGCACGCGGGGGCTTCGCCGGCGGCGAGGCGCGAACTGCACATGTCGCATTTGCGCACGATGCCCCGCGTCCTGGAATACTGCGGCACCTCGTAGGGACACTTCATCGCGCAGTATTGGCAGCCGATGCACTGGTCATCGAGATGGCGCACGATGCCGGTCACGGGATCCTTGTCGTAAGCCAGCACCGGACAACCGTTGAGGCAGGCGGGATCCACGCAGTGATGACAGGTCGTGGTGACGACCTGCTGAAGCGGCGCGCGCCAATCGGTCGAAGTGAGCCGGCCAACACTGCGCCAGGTCTCCTCATCGTCGAGACCGTTGAGCGAATGGCAGGCCGTCACGCAGGCCTTGCAGCCGCTGCATTGGTCGAGGTCTACTTCGAACGCGTATTGCTGGCCGGGCGCGGGCGCGGCGGCTGCGATGAACGCGCGATAACGCGACTGAGTGATTTCGTGCCGTTCGTGCGCGCGGGCAAACTCCTCGACCGCTGTGAGCTCTTGTTGTTCCGCCAGCAGCGCGTCAATCAGCGTGCGCGTCGGCCCGGAGCCAGGGACTGCCAGAGCAGACTCGGTTGCCAAGGGAGGGTTCATGGTCCATGGGAGAGGTCAGAAGTTCACGCTGAGTTGTACGTAGACCCAATTTGCGTCAGCGGAGCTGTGGGTCGGCGCGGAGAGGCTTTGCTTGACGTAGTCGCCGCGGAAAAAGTGGGCGTATCCGGCTTCGAGCTGGGCGTAGCGCGTGAGGGCACAGCCCGCGATGAAGTCCACTTCGCTGCCAACGTAACTGCCGTAGCTGTCGTTGACGCCGTATCCGGTGCCGGGTGTCGGGCCCGTGCCGCCGCGCGGCGTGCCGGCCGCGGTGTAGAGATTGTCGCTGGTGTCCGCGAGCCAGAAGGCGTGGCCTTCGAGCGCGAGGCTGACCCGCGGATGCGGCTTGAGTTGGGCGATGGCGCGAACGTCGTGGAGATTTTGCAGTGAGAAGAAATCCGCATAGCCGTAGAACTTGTGGTTCGTGGGAAAGAGATTCTCGAAGGTCCCGTGCTTGCCGTCCTTCGGGTCGCTATCGCCGGAGCCGTGCGCGTATTCAACACCGAGGCGAGGCGTACCCCAGGCGTCCTTGAAGGTGTAGCCGCCCTGGAGGACGACGGCATAAGCTTCGTGGTCGAGACGCTCGGCGGGCGCGCCGGCTCGGGTGTCGCGGAAGTTTCCGAGCTGGCCGATGAGGTCGAGCGTGTAGTCCCAGTTTCCGATCTGGCCGGGATTCGACTTGAGCCGGACACCCAGCGTGTAGATATCGCGCGCGCTCGGCTGCGGCGCTTGTGGGTGTGGCTCGGCGGTGGAGGCTTGCGGGCTGGCGTTACGCGAAAGGAAGTAGACGTCGAGGCTGTGCTTCGGAATCTTCGTGCTGGTCGCATAAACGCCACTGAACCAGTCATAGTCGTTGGCGACATTGAAGCGGCCGTCTTCCGGTATCACGACGCGGCTGGCGAAGGCATCCGCGCCGAACCATTCGTTCTGCCAGCGGAGCTTGGCCGCGTCGAACACTCGGCCAATGTTGTTCCAGCCGAACGCGCCGATGAGCCGTTCCTCGCCGTAGATGAGTTCCTGCCGGCCGACTTTGAGCGACAGTGGGAATTCCTTGTGATTGCCGAGTGTGACGTAGGCTTGATGGAGGTCGATGCTGTCCTGCTCGGGGCCTTCGCGTTTCGTGGCCGGGAGCGGCGCGGTGGAGGCGAAGCGCTCGTCGCCCTGCGCGAGACTGCTGCGGCCCTCGACCAACGCGCCGAACCATTTGTCCGTGTAGCCGGCGCGAACGCGCAGACGTTCGAGGAGATAGCGATTGTCGACGTCGGCGCCGTCCTTGCGGAAGTCGAGCGAGCCGGGCACGCCGGCGATGCCAAAGTTGTCCCGCACTTCAAAGCGCGTGCGGAGAGAACCGCCGAAGTCCCACTTGTTCATGTAGGGATCGTCCTTGCGAAGCGCCTCGTTTAAGAATCCCTGGAAGGGCGCGGGTGGCGGGGGCGGGGCGTATTGGGCATAGAGAGCCTGGGTGGCGGCCAACACGATGGCGCCCGCGGTCAGGGTGGATTTGGAGGTCTTGGTCATGGGATAGTTTCGGGCGGGCCTTTCAGCCTGAATCGGGAAATTGCGGTTAATGTAGAGAATGAAAACCACAGATGGACACAGATGGACACAGATTCTAACGGAGAACGTCGCTCCCTAATGGGTGAACGCGATAGCTGTCGCGAATGCTCGTTATCTGTGTCCATCTGTGGTTTCAACTGCTCTTTTTAAGTTCAGTCGGGTTCGGCATAGCATCCTCACCGAGCGGGGCGAACGCGGCGTTCGAGGAGTGCGTTGGGTGAGATGTGTCAGTCATGACAAGGACCCATCGCCTCCAGCAACCGACGGCGGATGAACCTCAGTTGGGCGGGATCCAGGATTTTCATCCCCGCAACGTCGGTGAAATGAAACACGTCGTGCGCCAGATCTTCGTCCGTGTCGATGAACGCCTGAGCGATGTTCAAACCCGAATCGGCCAGGGCCTGCAGGATGTCCGCAAGCAGGCCGAGCCGGTCGGGGGCTTCCACGCGCAGAATGGTGCAGTCGGACGAACCTTCGTTATCGAAACGCAGGAACGGCGGCGTTGCGGCGGGCAGCGCCAGGAATTTGTGGCGCGTACAGGCCCAGTAGGAGGCGAACGACGGCGACTGGCGCAAGGCGCCATCGAGAATAAAGACCATCTCGCTCAATCGGGCGGCATCACGGACATGGAACGGCTCCTTCTCGCGAACACGGAAAACGTCCAGCACGAGGCAGTCGGCGCGGGTGTAAACGTCGGCCTGAATGATATTGATGCCGACAGCGCTGAAGGCGCTCGCGACCTTGGCCAGCAGCCCGTGGCGGTCCCAGGTGCAGAGCATCACCTTCGTGAAGCCTTGCTCCGGAACGGATCGCCATTGCACCACCGGAACGCTGCCGATGGAATCCGGCGCGGTGAGCGATTTGAAGAAGTCATGAATGGTCTCCAGTCCCCAGACCAGTTCGCCCTCGCTGACGTGTTCCCAATAGCGCGCCGGCATGGCTTGGAAGTGGGCTTGGACTTCCTCCGGCGTGATGCCCGTCAGCGGATGCGTCTTCAGCCGATCGCGAAGCAACTCGCGCCGTTGTTCCCAGGCAAAAATCTGGCCATGCGGGCTCCGCACGGAGCTTTTCTGCGCGAGCAGATCTTGAAGCAGTGGCGATTGCGAGGTCATAGCGTGAATGTTGAGTTCGAGTGCGAATTCGCTAGGCTTTGATGGGTGCGGCGTGTTCGAGTACGTCGTCGCCTTCAATTTCCGACAGTGCCTCTTTGGCAGTGCTCGCGACTCTTCGGCTCTGACGTGCGTCGGTCTGCGGGCGCGCGCGGCGACGGCGAGCGTGGACTTCGAGGAATTCAATCAAGTGCTCGCGCAACGGATAGTAGTCCTCATGCTCCATCACGGCCTTGCGATCGCGCGGGCGCGGGAAAGCAACGGGCACGATGTCGCCGACCTCGGCGGCCGGACCGTCGGTCATGCAGACGACGCGGTCGCTGAGGTAAAGCGCCTCGTCCACGTCGTGGGTGACCATGAGGGCCGTAATGCGGTTCTTGCGCCAGAGCTCGAGCAACACGGCTTGCAGTTCGTAGCGCGTGAGCGAGTCGAGCATTCCGAAGGGTTCGTCGAGGAGAAGCATCTTGGGTTTCAGCGCGAACGCGCGTGCAATGCCCACCCGCTGCCTCATGCCTTGCGAAAGGGCCGCCGGCCGTTTGTGCATCGCATCCGCCAGGCCCACAACGGTCAGATAATACTCGGCGATTTCCCGGCGCTCCTGGCGGCTCGCGCTGTAGAAGACCTGATTGATGCCCAGCATGACGTTCTCAAACGCCGTGAACCACGGAAGCAACGAGGGCGATTGAAAGACCACGCCGCGGTCAGGGCCGGCGCCGGCCAGTTCGCGCCCCGCGAGCACGATGCCGCCGCCGCTGATGGGGTTCAGCCCCGCGAGCATCGAGAGCACCGTGGATTTGCCGCAACCGGAGTGGCCGATGAGCGTGACGAACTCACCCTTCTGAATGCGAAGATTGAAATCCTTGACGATGACGGCCGGGCCGGTGGGCGTCGGGTAGATCTTCGTCAGGTCGGAAAGCTCGACGTAGTGGCTCATAGGAGGCGGGCCTCACGCGAAGGACGCGAAGGCCGCAAAGGATTTGTGAGTGAAGGGGAGCGTACGGCCTGGTTCATTTGCCTGGCGTGACTCGCTTGGCGCATGCTCTCCAACGCTTTGCGTCCTTCGCGCTCTTTGCGTGAGGCATCCATCACGACGAGGCCTCCACAGTCTCTGTTTTCATTTCACTGCGCCGGATCCGTCGCTTCCGCCCGCCGATCAACCGCGGCGGCCGGCTCAGGTCTTCCGGCTCAATGTCGGGGAGATCCAGTTTCCGCGTCCAGGTGGCGTGACGGTCGCGGCGCAAGGCGAGCAGGAAATCGGTCACCTCCCGGCGCAGCTCCTTGAAGCGTCCGTTGTGATTCAGGTCCCTCCGGTCGCGCGGGTAAGGGATGTCGACCGGGAAGGACGGCCCGAGCGTGGCACCTGGGCCGGTCGTAAGCGGAATGACACGGTCGGCCAGCAGAATGGCTTCGTCCGGGTCATTCGTGACGAGCACGACCGTCTGTTTCTGCTGGAAGCGGATGCGGGCGAGTTCGTCCTGGAGGTTGGCGCGCGTCAGAGCGTCGAGCGCGCTCAGCGGTTCATCGCACAGCAGCACCTTCGGTTGCAGGGCCAGCGTGCGGGCAACGCTCACGCGCTGTCTCATGCCGCCGGAGAGTTCGGCGGGGCGCTTATCGCGAGCGTCGGTCAGGTGGACCAACGAAATGAACCTCTCCGTATGCTCGATGCGCGCGGCTTCGGGTTGGTCGGCGAAGACGGCGTCGACGCCCAGCTTCACGTTCTCGAAGACGGACAGCCACGGCAGCAGGGAGTAATTCTGGAAGACGATCCCGCGGTCGGGGCCGGGGCCGTTGACTTCACGGCCTTCCAGCTTCACTGAGCCGGAATCCGGCTTGAGCAAGCCTGCCAGGACGGACATGAGCGTGGTCTTGCCTGCACCCGAGTAACCGACGATGGCGACGAACTCGCCATCCTCGATGGCGAGGTTGATGTCGCGAAGGACCTCGGTCCGGCTGCCGTTGACGCCGTAGCCTTTGCGGACATTCTGGAGTTCGAGGAAAGACACGCGATTTATGATTTAGGATTTATGATTGATGATTTTTTGCGAGGCGCGAAGCTCCTCAATTCGTTGGCGCACAGGCAACTGCGCCAATTCATAAATCGTAAATCATCAATCATAAATCCCCTCCTATGACCAAAGAAGAACTCAAAGAACGAACCATGTCCTTCGCCGTGCGCGTGCTGAAGATGGTGGATGCGATGCCGAAGACAGTCTCCGGCCGAACAGTTGCGAACCAGGTGGCGCGGAGCGCATGCTCCGTGGCGTCGAATTATCGCGCGGCACTTCGAGGTAAATCGAGAGCTGACTTCATCAATAAGATCACCACCGTGCTGGAGGAAGCTGATGAATCTGCCTTGTGGATCGAACTGAGCCAGCGCGCCGGACTGCTCTCGGCAAAACGCACCGACAAACTGCTCTGTGAAGCGATTGAGCTGACTAAAATCTTTAACGCCACTCGCACGACGGCCGGCAATCATAAATCGTAAATCATAAATCATAAATGCTCATGTCGTCTTGAACCGCCGTTCCGCCGCGCTCATCAGCCGGTCGAGAGCGAAACCGACGAATCCAATCGTCAGGATGCAGAGGATGATGCGGGAGTAATTCAGGGCGTTGTATTCCTGCCAGAGAAACCCGCCAACACCCGGCCGGCCCGTCAGCATCTCGGCCGCCACGATCACGAGCCACGCGATGCCAAGGCTGAGACGGAACCCGGTGAACATGTAAGGCAGCGTGGCGGGGATGAGCACTTTGACGAGTGTCTTCGTGCGCGAGAGCTTGAGCACTCGCGCGACATTCAGATAATCCTGCGGAATCGAACGCACGCCGACCGCAGTGTTGAGCACCGTCGGCCACATGGCGCAGACGGCGATCGTGAAGAGCGCGCCGAGTTCACTGGCCTGCTTGCCCGCGCCCAGAAATAGCACCAGCCCTAGCGGCAGCCACGCCAGCGGCGAGACGGGGCGAAGCACCTGAATGATGGGGTCGAACACCTTGGTGAACGTCTTTGACAAGCCAAGCAGGAAGCCGATGGGCGTGCCGACAAGCAGCGCGATGGCGTAGCCTTTGGCCACCAGGATCAGCGAATACCAGGTGAACCGCAGAATGCCCTGGTCCATCTCGCCGCGTTTATCAAACGGTTTGAGAACATATTCCTTGCTGTCGGTCCAGGTCTTGCCCGGCGAGGGAAGTTCCCTGGCGACGGTGACGCTGAGTATCTGCCACACGAGCACCGCGGCGATGAATCCGACGAGCGGCAGGATGAGCCAATCGAGGCTTTTGAGCTTGGATTCGTTCACGGCAGTGGGATTTATGGTTTATAAATCATAAATTCTTGACTCCGTTCACGGCGAACCCCTTCGCGTACGCCTCCAGGTCACCCTTGGGATCGAACTTCACGCCGTCGAACATCGTCCACGCGCTGTCGTCCTGCGCACGGTCGATCACGCCGATCTCCTTCATCGCCTCGGCGTAGAGGTCGCCACGCATGACTTGTTTGGGCACGCCTTCGTAGTCGGGCGCTCCAGTGACCATGCCCCACCGGCGGAACTGAGTGAGCCACCATTTCGCATAAGCCGGCTGGGGGTAATTGCAATTGCGCTTGCTGAAGTGCATGGGGAACTCGTCGGCCTTCGCGCGGCCGTCACCATAGTCGAGTTTGCCCTGAAGCCGGCCCAGAATGGTCTCCTTGTCGCAATTGATGTAAGTCGGCTTGGACACGATGGCACATTGCTCCGGTCTGTTATTCATGTCGTCGAGCCACACGCTGGCCTCGTGCAGGGCCTTGAGCACGGCCTTCACGGTCTTCGGATTCTTGTCGGCAAACTCCGCCGTAAAGGCGCAGACCTTCTCGGGATGGTCGTTCCAAATCTCCTGGGTGGTCAACGAGGTGAAACCAATCTTGTCCGCGATGGCCCGGGCGTTCCACGGCTCGCCCACGCAGAAGCCGTCCATCTTCCCGATCTTCATGTTCGCCACCATCTGGGGAGGCGGGATGGTGATGAGCGCCACGTCCTTGTCCGGATGGATGCCGCCCGCCGCAAGGTAATAGCGCATCCACATCGCGTGCGTGCCCGGGGGAAACGTCATGGCAAACGTCAGCGGCTCGCCCAGTTTTCGGGCCTTCGCCAGGAACGGCGCCAGCGCCTTCGGGTCGTCCTTCACCGCGCCTTTCCACTCCGCCTTGAGCGTGATGGCCTGTCCATTGCGGTTGAGCAGCCACGGAATGACCATCGGCTTCTTTGGCGCGCCGAGCAGGCCCATCGTGCTGGCGATGGGCATGCCCAGAAGCATGTGCGTGGCCTGGTTGTCCCCGCTGGAGAGCGAATCGCGAATCGCCGCCCAGTTGGCCCCTTTGGCGACCGTCGATTGGATGCCGTATTTCTTAAATAATTCCTTCTCGTGCGCGATGACGATGGGGGAGCAATCCGTCAGCGCAATCATGCCGAAGCGTATCGCCGGGGTTTCCGGACCGTCGCTGGCGTAAACGCTGCCGACCCACCCGCGAGGCATCGCGCCGAGCAGCGCGGCGGCGCCAAGGCCCCGAGTGGTTGTCCGGAGGAAACAACGACGACTGAGGGCAGCCGCTGCGTTCGACTTTGGATTCGGCTTTGCTTTCATCAGGTTCCTTTCCAAGCGCAGGAGCACGGCCCGGTGACCTGCAAATGACCCAATAACTTCATAGGCGTGCCTTTGACTGCACGGGTGATGCCAGCCCAGCGCAGCAGCCCGGGATTAGGGCATGAAAAAAATTCACTAAGAATGCGCATCCTGTTCAACGACGCGGCTCTGCCCTGGATTGGCGCGGCCTTTGTCAATCGTCCACTCGGCACGGACAGCCCCTCACAGCCTCCCTAAAGCCCCACACACGACAACCCTCGTCAGGCGAAAATCCGCCACGAGTGCCGGTCCGTTTGTGCAGAATTGACCAGCCTGATCAAAGGCGCGCAGGAGGGAAGAAACAGGCGTGTCACACCCTGGCGTCGAGCTCGGCGGACGCACAGCCCAGCCTCGGGATTTCGTCCAGAGGTGTTACAGGAATAACGGATCGAAATGGATTGCCGTTGGCCTGAGACCCCCGCAGTATTCCTCACAGTTCCCTGTGAATGCTTTCCAACCATCGCAGTGAGGTGCCTGCCATGAATCTGCTCCACACACTTCGACAAACATCGCTCGACCGCCGCTCTTTTCTCACCAAAGCCCTCGGCGCAGCCGGAGCGTCCACCGTCGGTGCCCTCCAGCTTGCCGCCGCCGATGCGCCGACGAAGCCTGGTGTCGTCGATGATTACTTGAAGGAGATCGAAGAGAACGAACGCAAGCTCCGCAGCAAGGACGCCAAGCCGATGATCGGTGTCAGCGACAAACTCAAGATCACCAAGGTCGAAACCTTCATGGTCAAGCCGCGCTGGCTCTTCCTGAAAATCCACACCAACACCGGCATCACTGGACTGGGCGAACCGATTGTCGAAGGCCGCGCGAAGACGGTCGCGACGGCCATCGAGGAACTCACGCCCTATCTCATCGGCAAGGACCCGCGGCCCGTTGCTCATCACTGGCAGGCGATGTACCGGCACGCCTTCTATCGCGGCGGGCCGGTTCTCACCAGCGCCATCAGCGGTGTGGATCAGGCGCTCTGGGACATCAAGGGCAAGGCGCTCGGCGTGCCCGTCTATGAACTGCTCGGCGGCCCAACCCGCACGCGTGTGCGCGTCTACGCCCACGCCGGGACGGTCGAGCGCATCCAGCAGCGCAAGGCCGAGGGCTTCACCGCGTTCAAGACCGGCCCGTTGAAGGAACGCCCGGCGCGCATCGTCGAGAACAAGGCGTTCATCGACAAGGCGGCCCAGCGCTTCGCCGAACTGCGCGCCGCCGTGGGCGACGAGTGCGACATCGGCATCGATTTCCACGGCGCCATCAGCCAGCAGACCGCGCGGCTGCTCATCAAGGCGCTGGAGCCGTATCAGCCGATGTTCATCGAGGAGCCGGTGAACTGCCAGGAAGTTGACGTGATGGCCGACATCGCGCGCGGCACGCACCTGCCGATCGCCACGGGTGAACGCATCTTCACAAAATGGGGCTTCCGCGAAATCCTGGAGAAGAAGGCGGCGACGATCCTGCAGCCGGACCTGTGCCACGCCGGCGGCATCACCGAGTGCCGTTTGATCGCCGGGATCGCGGAGGCCTATTACGCCGCCATCGCTCCGCACAATCCGCTGGGACCGATTTCGCTGGCGGCCGGCCTTCACCTGGCCGCCTCCATACCGAATTTTCTCTGCCAGGAACAGGCGAGTCTCGGTGTCGGCTACGTCAAGAATCCGTTCAAGGTCCGCGACGGCTACGTCGACATCCCGACCGGTCCCGGCCTGGGCATCGAACTGGACGAAAACGCCCTCGCCAACAAACTTGATCACGACTGGCGCAACCGCGAAACGTACGACGTGGACGACGGGTCGGTGGTGGATTGGTAAAACTGGAGGCGCCGAGGTAACGTGGCTCAGTCCAAATGTTAGACGGCATGGCAACCGACGCCCAAGTTGACGATGCTGTGATTGCGTATCTCTCTACTACCAACGGTCGTTGGAGAAAGGTTGCGATGGTTTTTGCCAAAGTGACGGATTCGTTGGGTGTAGAGTTTCCAGAGGGGCAAGCCGGGCATGAGTTGTTTGACAGACGTATTGAGGCTTTAGTGAGCGACGGACGATTGGTAGCCCAGGGTGACATCACGCTTTGGAGACACAGCGAAGTGAGGCTACCATGATTTTGCCGCGTAACCACGCGCTGCAGCCCCCGCGCTTGGCATTTCGACTGCCGCTGGTAACATCACGTCGTCAGCTTGGGCGACGTCCCGCTCCGGCGGCTGAGGCTGAGCTTGGGTCGTTGGGCAAATCTATGTTCGAGAGCATTCGCACATTGTTTCGCAAGTGGACTCCTTGGGAGGAGCGATTGCTCACGGCATTGAGCGAGCGTTTGGGCCGCAAACACTGCGATATTTTTCGCCAGCAGATTGACGCCGTAAATAAGGTTCAGAGGATTGTTGGTTGGGCCGAGATTGACCTTTACGTCATACGCGGCGGCCGAGTCTGCTGGGACGATGTTCCCAAGTGGTTCGATGACCGAGAGTTTACGTTGGCGCGTGCTTCAACCATTGTAGATGAGCGGCGCATCCAAAGCGAGTTGTCATGCGTGGGTGGGCATTTCTTCTGCATTGAGAGCGATGCGCCCATCAAGCCTTTGGCCTTTCGCAGCGATATTCGGCTTGAGATTTTTGACGTGGATAAACGATTTGCCTGACAAGGCGCTGCAGCGCCGTCGTTGAGCGTTTCAGTTTTATGAGTCACTGGTTTTACAAAATCATTAGCTTCGGCGGAGGCCTGCTGCCCGC
>DASTLJ010000489.1:0-6681 GCA_035715125.1 Verrucomicrobiia bacterium | reverse complement strand
TGTAAGGAGGCAACACGTGTAAGGAATCCGCGTCCCTGGTCGCAAAAAGCGCTCATCAGGCTCATCGTCCACTCCGCCACGTATCGTCAGGCGTCGATCCACTGCCCCGAATTGGCCAATCGCGACCCGCTCAACGTTCTTCTGGCCCGGCAGGGGCGTTTCCGGCTGAACGCGGAAAACGTCCGCGACACCTGGCTGGCCGCCAGTGGATTGCTCGCGCGCGAACTCGGCGGGCCGAGCGTCCGCCCGCCCCTGCCGGCGGACATCGCCGCCATCGGTTACGCCGGAAGCATCAAATGGCAGAACAGCGACGGCCCGGACCGCTATCGACGCGGTCTCTATGTGTTCTTCCAGCGCACCGTGCCTTATCCGATGCTCACGACGTTCGACGCGCCCGACTCGACCGCGGCCTGCACGCGCCGCGAGCGTTCCAACACCCCGTTGCAAGCCCTCACGCTGCTCAACGACCCGGTCTTCTTCGAGTGTGCCCAGGCGCTTGGCCGCCGGATGACAACGCTCCACGGCGACACCGCATCCAGGCTCCGCGTTGCCTTCGGGCACTGTCTCGGGAGGGAACCAAGCCGGGAGGAACTGGCCCGCCTCCAACAACTTCACGCCGCCCACTCGCGCCTGGCCTCACCCGACGATGCGTTCATCGCCGCCGCGCGCGTCGTGATGAATCTCGATGAGTTTGTGACGAGGGAGTGAGGTGCTTGCGCGCGGTCCGCGGCCTGCAGCGTTGAATCGTTGAATCGTTGAATCGTTAAATCGCGCCTTTCGGGTAACCTGCTCGCGATTAACCTGCTTCAAACTTTTTTAACGATTCAACGCATTTAACGATTCAACGTTTCAACGATTTAACGTCCTTAAGCCATCCACTGCATTGACTTTCCCGTACTGCCGCGTGACACTCAAAGAACCGGAATCCAGAGATTATGAGCACGACGCATTCGATCTGCCCCCGAGCGAAAATCTTCGCCCCCTTCGCGGCAGGACTCATGCTAGGCGCCGTGGCTTGCGGACACATTCGCGCCCAAGGCGTCCTCCAGTTCGAGAACATGTCGGGCGCGATCCATCGCGCCCCGATCTACAATACGGACAACTGCCTGTGCGCGAAAACCGGCAACACGGTGAACGGCATTCCGACGGGCAGCCAGACGTACTCCGGCGCGCAGCTGTCCGGCACCGGGTTCACGATTGAACTGTGGGCGGCCCCTTCTGACGCCCCAGACTCGGCCTTGGCGCCTGTGGCGCAGACAACATTCAAAACCGGCGCCTCGGCTGGCTTTATTTTCCCAGTGAACGTGACCGCTCCGCTTGTTTCGCCCGGTGGCATGCTCAAGTGCCAGGCTCGTGCCTGGAACAATGTCTCCGGGACTATCACGTCCTGGAACCAGGCTCAGTGCGCGGGCGCGCAGGGCGGCAGTTCCGCCATCTTCAGCGCCGGCCCGATTCCCGTTTCCGGCACCGCTCTGACCACGAACTTGCGCAGCTTCTGCCTGGTGCAGCTCGAGGCTCCCTTGCAAGCACTCTTTCTGACCATCACCCGAAATGGCGCCACGACTGTCCTGGATCGGTTCGGGGTCAATCACCTCCTGTCGGGCGATGACGTGCAGATCAACGCCACAGGGCCCGCGTTGCAATCCGCCAGCGTTCGCCTCCAATGGCGGCAAAACGGCCTCGACCTCCTCGGCGCCACCAATGCGACACTTGACCTCACGTTCGTGGAGGTCAGCCAGACGGGCACCTACAGCCTCCGCACCACCGACGGCGCCTGCTCGCGTGAAATCCCGTTCCAGCTCGAAGTCCATCCGCCGCCGTCGCTGCGCCAGCCTCGCCTGGATGCCCAGGGCATGGTCTCCGTCACCGTCATTGCCGCTCCCTTCCGAAGCGTGACCGTCGTGACTTCGACGAATCTGTCTTCATGGACGGACGTCTCCACGGGAACCGCCGACGCTGCCGGCAGCTTCGAGTTCAGCCACACTTTCCCGGCGTCGCCCACCAGCCGGTTCCTTCGCGCGCGGGTCGGTCCGTGAACGACGCGCGGTCGCGGGCAGAGATCGTGGAAGCAGTTGAAGCGTTAAAAGCGGTGAAGCGGTGCCGCCAAGCGTCCGACTCCCGATTTAGCCGGTGGCACCGATTTGACGATTCAACGGTTCAACGGATCCACGCTTCAACGCCCTCACTCCTGCACGAACTTCATCACGCGCGTTTTCTCCGCGCGCTTGCGCTGGGTTTCGTCGAGAATCTTTTTGCGCAGGCGCAGGTTCTTTGGGGTGGCTTCGACGTATTCGTCCACGTCGATGTATTCCAAGGCGCGCTCCAGGCTGAGCTTAAGTGGGGCATTGAGCTGGATGCCTTTGCCATCGCCCTGGCTGCGCATGTTGGTGAGTTTCTTTTCCTTCACCGGGTTCACCGGGATGTCGTTCTCGCGGGCATTCTCGCCGACGATCATGCCGGCGTAAACCGCGTCGCCCGGCACGACCATCAGGCGCCCTCGTTCCTGGATCATGTTCAGGGCGTAGGAGGTGGCTTCGCCGGAGTCCATCGACACCAGTGAGCCGTTTTTGCGCGCGGCAATTTCGCCGCGGTCCTCGCCGTACTCGTGGAAAAGATGGCTCATGACGCCGAGCCCGCGGGTCATGTTCACGAGATCGGTCTCGAATCCGATGAGACCGCGCATGGGAACGAGGGCTTCGACGGAAACGAGGTTGCCGGCGTGGTTCATGCTGGTGATTTGCGCCTTGCGGAAGGAGAGATTCTCCATGACCACACCGAGGTTTTCATTGGGGATTTCGACGAACAGCTTCTCGATGGGTTCGAGAAGGTTGCCAGTGGCGTCCTTTTTCCAAAGGACCTCGGGGCGGCTGACGAGGACTTCGTGGCCTTCGCGGCGCATTTGTTCGACGAGGATGGCGATCTGCATTTCGCCGCGGCCGGAGACCGCGAAAATCTTGGGGTCGGAGGTCTGGGCAATGCGCAGCGCGACATTCGTGCGGATTTCCCGCGTGAGCCGTTCCCAGATGTGGCGGGCCGTGACGAGCTTGCCGTCCAGGCCGCCCAGGGGACCGTCGTTCACGGCGAATTCCATCTGGATCGTCGGCGGATCGATGGGGATATAGGGCAGCGCGCCGCGTTCCGGCTTGTCGGCGAGGGTTTCACCGATGAACACGTCCTCGAAGCCGGTGATGCCGATGATGTCGCCGGCGTGGGCTTCCTGGATCTCGATGCGCTTGAGGCCCTCGAAATGGTAAATCATCGTGATCTTGCCCGGGGTCACCTTGCCGTGGCCGTGAAGGCAGACGGCGGGCTCGCCCACTTTGACTTTGCCTTCCACGACTTTGCCAAATGCAATGCGGCCCAGGTAGTCGGAGTAGTCGAGGTTGGCCACGAGCACCTGGAAACCGTCGCCGGCTCTGGCGCGCGGCGGGGGAATATGCTTGGTGATGGTGTCGAAGAGCGGCTCCATCGTGCCGCTGGCGTGGTTGAGATCGGTCTTGGCATAGCCGGCTTTGGCGCTGCAGTAAACGAACGGAAAGTCGAGCTGCTCGTCGGTGGCGTTGAGCGATAGAAAAAGTTCGAAGACCTCGTCGAGCACCTTCTTTGGCGCGGCGTTTTCGCGGTCGATCTTATTGATGACGACGATGGGCTTGGCGCCGGCTTCGAGGGCTTTGCGGAGGACGAACCGCGTTTGGGCCTGGGGACCCTCGGCGGCGTCGACGACCAGGAGGACGCCGTCGATCATGTTCATGATGCGCTCGACTTCGCCGCCGAAGTCGGCGTGGCCGGGGGTGTCCACGATGTTGACGTGGTAGTTCTTGTACTTGAAGGCGGCGTTCTTGGCCCGGATGGTGATGCCCTTTTCGCGCTCGAGATCCATCGAGTCCATGATGCGCTCCTGGCTGGCCTTGGCTTCGTTGGCGCGGAAGGTGCCGGACTGCTTGAGGAGGCAATCCACCAGGGTGGTCTTGCCGTGGTCGACGTGGGCGATGATGGCGATGTTGCGAATGTGCTGCATGGATGCGTAAAGCGTATTGAGTAAAACGTAATCAGGCGCCGGGCGATTCCGCCCCAGCGAGCGGCGTAGGGTGGGCTTTTCGGACGAAACGTCAAGCCGCTTTGAAGGGTTGCAAGGAGCGAAGTAGGACACAACGTGGAAAGCCGCGGAAAGCCGCTCTGCGCCTCGGGCGCGGCTGCGATGTCGAAGGAGCGTCTCGTGGAAGCAGGGGCAGTTAGTTCATAGCTCACAGGACCGCTCACAGCGCCGTAGCCGCCGACGTGAGGAGGCGGACTCGTAGTCCCGATAGCTCCATCCGCCTCCTCACGTCGGCGGCTACGGTGCGTATGAAATCCCCAGGCTAGAAGGAGTAACCGAGGCCGAAGGAGAGGTAGACGGACTTGCTGAGGTCGAGTTCGGCATTGTGTCCGGATACGCTGTGGCTGCGGGCGCCCAGGCTCTCGAATTGCGCCCCGATGGACGCCTTCCACCGGTCCTCGAACTTATAGTTGAGGTTCGCTCCGGCAAATCCGCCGTAGAGGGCATCCCCGTCCGTGCGCGACCCGCTGCGCACGACGGAAGCAGTGCCGAAGTCGATGCGCTCACGGAAGGCGAACTCGCTGTAGAGCACCCCGACGGCGAGGCCGCCGCTCAAAGTGAGCTGAACTTTGCTGGAGAGCGGGAACTCGAAGTAGGGCCCGATGCGGCCCGCGAAGAGGTCGGCCCGGAGGTCGCGGACGCCGGTAATCGCCGCGCCACCCGGGATCGTCGCGATGCTCCGGTTCGGGGTGTCGCTGATCGTGAAGCTCGGCCCGGAAAACGGGCCGTCGAATGGGGCGGCTGGCGGCGTGGTTCCGGGCGTGAAGGCGTATGCGTCCGTTACGCGGGTGACGTCGCCGCGCAACGGCCGGCTGTCGCGCAGTTCGATGCCGTTCCAGCCAAAGGCCATTTCGAGGCCCCAGCGACACTTGCTGCCGATGGCGCCGATATCGCGGTTGTAGACCATCTCGACGCCGTACTGCGGATCATCGCTGACTTCGTGTGAGGCGCCGACGCTTGCGCTGCTGCTGTGGAAGAGGAGGTTGTTCCCGCTGATCTGGCTGGCGCTGTCGTAACCCCAGTACCAGGTCTGGCCGCCGTAATTGCCGCTTTCATCCACGCGCACGTAACCGTCGTCGTAGAAGTGATCGAGCGCGCTGCCGGTGCCGCCGATGTCCGTGGCAGCCGGGAAGGTCCCGATCCGGCTGAATTTGGCTTGTATGTTGAGGCCGAGGCGCCCCCGCACCGTGAGCCGGTTTTTGTTGGTGCTCGAACCCATGTCATCGTCGGCGGCGAGGCCCGAGGCGATGGGCGCGAGGAGGATTGAGGCGAGGATGAGTTTCCAGTTGGACGGGCGATTCCACATAATCATGCGCGGTCAGTTTGCTTCGACACAGCGGTAGAATCGGTTGGTTTTCACCCCGGGTTTACTATCTGTTTTCGGAGCGCCGTCGTCGTACCATTGCGTGCGGTTGGCCGTGGCGGTGACGGATGGCGTGGCGGCTTTCCAGGTCTTCAGGTCGTCGCTGTAAATGATGGTGTAAACGCGGCCTGGCGTGGACGTAAACTCGATGACGCAGCGAGGCTCGCCAGGAAGGCGCGTGTCCATGAAAACGCGGTCGATCACCGCGCCGCTGCCCTGGACAGGCGGTTGAACGGTGGGCATTGTGGCCTTCAAGGAAATCACTGGAGCAAACGGTCGGCGGTCGGGCACGTAGTACTCGATGCGAAGAGTCACCGGTCGGCCGGGGTCGAGGGGCCGGTTGTATTGAACGTAGTTGGTCCCGTTGTCGATGCCGGAGGCGTTCCAGACGACGATGTTTGTCCGGAGATTGCTGATATAGAGTCGGAAGGCGGCGAGCGTGTACTGGGTTCCGTTCGAGACGGTGATGCGCTGCTCGAACAGCCCGGTCTGCGCGTTGTAGACCGGCGCATCCTCGATTAAGTCCATCGCGGTGGGGAGGACCGTGACGATCACCGTGCCGGTGGCTGTAAGACTGCCATCACTCACGACGTAATTGAATCTGTCTTCGCCAACAAAATTGACGGGCGGAAAGTAGATCGCGTTGGTTTCAATCAGCACAACCACGCCTCCCGCGGTGGTGGTGGGGCTGACGCCGGTGAGTGAAATCGGATCGTCATCTGGATCGGAAGCGAGCGCCAGCAGGCTCGCCGTCGGTATGGTGAGCGGGGTGTTCATCGGCGTCTCCAAGGAAAGATTGCCGGCAACGGGCGAGTTGTTCGCGGGCCGGACGGTAATACTGGCTGTCGCCGTCGCCGATGCGCTGCCGTCGCTGGCGCGATAGGTGAACGAATCGGGGCCGCGGTAGTTGGCGGCCGGCGTGTAGGTGAAGCTGCCGTCGCTGTTCAGCGTGAGCGAGCCGTGGCTCGGGCCGCTGACGACCGCGGCTGTGAGCGCATCACCGTCGAGGTCGCTGTCGTTGGCCAGAACGCCGGGGGCGGCGATGGTCAGCGCGACGTCTTCGTCGGTCGCGTAAGCGTCGTCTGCCGAAACCGGCGGGTCGTTCACGGGCCGAACGGTGATGCTGGCCGTCGCCGTGGCATCGGCGCTGCCGTCGCTAGCACGGTAGGTGAACGAATCGGGGCCGTTGTAGTTGGCGGCCGGAGTGTAGGTGAAGCTACCG
>DASTLJ010000488.1:0-11432 GCA_035715125.1 Verrucomicrobiia bacterium | reverse complement strand
CGCCCACGTGATAACACATGCCCGCGCGCACTTCGCCTCCGTTCTTGTCGTACCAGACCTCCGGCCCGAAATAGCGGGTCGTGTTGAAGGCAATCTTGGTGTCCCAATTCTCCTTCTCGCGCGGCAGGAACGGCCCGCGTTCGAGCACGAGGATGCGCTTGCCGCTCGGCGCGAGCTTGTTCAAGAGCGTGCCGCCGCCCGCGCCGGTGCCGATGATGATGACGTCGTAGTGATCGTTCATTTTGTTGAATTGGTCGCCTGTGACGGGGCCTCCTTACAGGTGCTGTGAAATAATCCTGAGATACCGTGATGGCTTTTGGCCTCCCATTTCGCATTGGTCAGTGTATGGAAATGAAAGGCACCCCATGAAAAGCCCGATTCAACGCCAGTTGGAAATCTTCTCCGCCGCCTTGGAACATCCAGCGGGTCCGAAACGCGACGAGTTTCTGGCCCAGGCCTGCGGGGGCGACGAGACACTCCGGCGATACGTGCAGGGCTTGCTCGCCGGCCACGACAAGGCCGGTACCTTCCTGGACCAGGCCGCCGGACCGGTCGGCCCGGGTGGAACGCATCTCGTGCCCATCACAGAGAAACCGGGCGACAGAATTGGCCGTTACAAACTGCTCCAACAAATTGGCGAAGGCGGCTGCGGAGTCGTTTACATGGCCGAACAGGAGGAACCCGTCCGGCGCCGCGTCGCACTCAAGGTGATTCGGCTGGGCATGGACACCAAATCCGTCGTCGCCCGCTTCGAAGCCGAACGCCAGGCCCTCGCGCTCATGGACCATCCGAACATCGCCAGGGTCTTCGACGGTGGCGCGACGGAGAGTGGCCGGCCTTACTTCGTGATGGAACTGGTCCGCGGCATCAAGATCACCGATTACTGCGACCAGGCCCATCTTTCCACCGAACAACGCCTCGAACTCTTCATCCAGGTCTGCCAGGCCTTGCAACATGCGCACCAAAAGGGGGTCATCCACCGCGACATCAAGCCCTCGAACATCCTCGTCACCGTCAACGACGGCGTGGCGGTGCCCAAGGTCATCGATTTCGGCATCGCCAAGGCCACCGATCAGCGGTTGACCGACAAGAGCTACTTCACCGAGTTTCACGTCTTCATCGGCACGCCCGCCTACACCAGCCCAGAACAGGCGGAGATGAGCAGCCTCGACGTGGACACGCGCAGCGACATCTACAGCCTCGGTGTGCTGCTCTACGAAATGCTCACGGGGCAAACGCCGATCCCCGCCGAGCGGCTGGTTCAGTCCGGCCTCGATGAAATGCGCCGCATCATTCGTGAGGAAGAACCGCCGCGGCCCAGCACGCGCCTGACGTCGCTCGGCCTCCTCGAAGCGACCGATCTCAGCCAGAAGCGACAGGTCAAAATTCCAGCCCTCGCCAGCACCATCCGCGGCGACCTCGATTGGATCGTGATGAAGGCGCTGGAGAAGGACCGCACCCGCCGCTACTCGACGAGCCTGGAGTTGGCGGCCGACATCGAACGCCATCTCCACAATGAACCGGTTCTCGCAGCCGCCCCGAGCGGCTTCTACAAACTCCAGAAACTTGTCCGCAGAAACAAGGTCGCCTTTGCTGCAGCGGGGGCCGTTGCACTGGCCATGCTAATCGGCCTCGTGATGGCGCAGTGGCAGGCCGTCCGCGCGAGGAACGCGGAGCGCGCCGCCCGCGCCGCCCAATACGCCGAGAAAACCCAGGCCGCGCAAGCCCGCACCGATCGCGACCGCGCCGTGCGAGCCGAGAGCGACGCGCGAGTGCAGGCCGAGGCCGCAAAGGAGGGCTGGAGCGCCGCCCGCCGCAACTCTTATGCCGCCGAAATCAACGTCGCGCTCCAGGCGCTCGCCGAAAACAACCTGGGTCGCGCGCGCGATTTGCTCGACCGCCAGCGGCCCAATGCCGGCGAAGAAGACCTTCGCGGCTTCGAGTGGCGTTACCTCTGGCAACTTTGCCAGGGCGACGAACTCGAGACCTTCCATGACGACGGAGCGCACGGCGCAGCCTTCTCTCCCGATGGAAAGCTGTTCGCCTACTCCGGCGGAAAAATCTTCGTGCGCGACACGGGTTCCAGAAAGCTCGTTGCCAAGCTGGGTCGTTCCGCCACGACCTTATCCTTCTCACCAAGCGCCAAACTTCTGGCGAGCGCGCACGACTCCGGCGTGACGTTGTGGGACACGGAGATGTGGCAGGAGGTGCGCGCTCTGCCCGACACGACACAGGGGTGCCGGTTTTCCCCGGACGGCCGCTGGCTGGTGACAGGAACGCCTGAAGGCTGGCGGCTTTGGAATACGCAAACATGGGAGCCGGCGGGCGATTGTCCAGGAACGTCGCCATCGCGCTGGCACGGGCGGAACGCGGTCGCATTTTCTCCCGACAGCCAATTTCTCGTCACGGGCGCCTCGGAGGTCTTCCAAATTGTGGACCATCTGCGCGTGTGGCGACTGCCCGGTCTGGAAGAGCTTCCGGCCATCCGTTTCGGCGGGTTCGGCGGCGGCATCCCTCCCATCTCCGTGGCGTTTTCCGCGGATGGTAAGCAGCTCATCGTGGGGTATTGGACGGGGGAGATTGTGGTCTGGGATTTCGCAACTCGAAAAGTTGTGGCGACACTCCGCGAACACACTGGATCGGTCACAGCCATCGCTCTGGCAGCAGACGGCAAGATGTTTGCCACAACCAGTACCGACCGGACCGTCAATGTCTGGGACGCCGCCACGTACAAACTTCTGGTGAGGCTGCGCGGCCACGTCGGCGAGGTGTGGGCCGGGGCGATTTCGCCTGATGGAAGCATGGTGGTTTCGTGCAGCGCCGACGACGCGACGAAGCTGTGGAGCACTGGGACGCGCCACACGAACACGGTCCTGAATGGCGCGGGCCTCATGCTGGGATTCCTCGGCGGCGGACGCCACTTGGTCGGCGTCTCCACCAACAGCGTCTGTATGTGGACGCTGGAAAACGGGGCGCGAGTCGATTTTCCAGTTCCGCCCAACCTGAGGACGATCAAAGGTCTTTCAGGCAAGTCATACGACCTCAAGCCGACCGAGCAGCTCTACGCCGTGGGCCGCAGCGACGGTTCGATCGAACTCTGGCCGCTGACCGCGGGTGCCAAGGCCACCTCCTGGCCGGCGCACGACGAGGCGGTCGGAGCGGTTGCCTTTTCAGCAGACGGCAAGCGGCTCGCCACCAGCAGCGCCAATGGCGAAGTGAAGATCTGGGACTCAGCGACGCGGCGGGAAGCCGTGCGGATCGAACCAGTGGGCCGCCATCTCATTTGTCTGGCATTCTCCGCAGACGGGAAAATGCTGGCCGGATCCGGCATGAGCAGCCGGGTCTGGCTTTGGGACGTGGCCAGCGGGCGCGAACTGCTCGAACTGGGCGGCCATGGCCAGGCCGTACTCTCCGTGGCGTTCTCTCCCGATGGCAAGCTGCTGGCCACCACGACGCTCATCACCGACGAGGCGCATCTCTGGGAACTGCCTTCCGGCCGGCAAATCGCCACCCTCAAGGGGCACGTCCAGGGCGTCATTGCCGTAGAGTTTTCTCCGGACGGCAAGACGCTCGCAACGGCCAGCCACGATAGTAAAGTAAAACTGTGGAACGTGGCCACACACCAGGAATTGGTCGCGTTCCCGTTCGCCGGGCATGTCACTTCCGCGCGTTTCTCCCCGGATGGACGGGCGCTCGCCATCGACTATTTCGACGAAAGCGGCTTTCACGTTCAACTCGTGCGTGCGCCGTCGTTCGAGGAAATCGCGGCGGTGGAAGGGGGCCGGGCTGAAACTGCGATCTGGACACCTTGAGACGCTGCTAACACACGCCCCCATGAGCGACGTCACGGAAATCCTCACCGCCATTGACCAGGGCGCCCCGGCCCGCGCGGACGAATTGCTTCCGCTCGTCTACGAAGAATTGCGCAAGCTGGCCGCGGCGCGCATGGCGCAGGAATCGCCCGGCCAGACGCTGCAACCGACGGCGCTCGTCCACGAGGCCTGGCTGCGGCTCGTCGGCGATGCGAATCCGAAGTTCGACGGGCGCGCGCACTTTTTCGCGGCCGCCGCGGAGGCCATGCGCCGCATTCTCATCGACAACGCGCGGCGGAAGCGCGCGCTGCGCCACGGTGGCGGGCAGGCGCGCGTGGATATCCAGGAAGTCGAGATCGCCGCGGCCGCCAGGGATGATGAATTGCTGGCGGTGCATGAAGCGGTCGACAAGCTGGCCGCGGAGGATGCGGGGCTGGCCCAACTGGTGAAGCTGCGGTTCTTCGTTGGCCTGACGAACAAGGAAGCCGCGGAGGTTCTCGGCGTTTCCGAGCCAACCGTCGAACGGCGCTGGGCCTTTGCGCGGGCTTGGCTTTACCGGCAAATCCAATCCCCCCTCTCCACCAGCGAGTAGGACAACGTCTCTCTCCTGGCCGCGTCTATTCAATTCTGAACAGGAGAAAACAGAGGAAACGGAGGCTGGTAGCGTCAATTTACAGCTTTTTCGCTGAAGGCATTTCGGTCACCAAACAAGGAGCGGTGAGTGATCGCCAGAAATGCCCGGATTCGTTGGCCTCTGTTTTCTCCGTTTGCTCCTGTTCCAACTGAATCGTTCCGGCTTGGGAAGAGCAAACGGTCATCTGTGCATTAATATGTTCTTTAGAATTGCCCAGAGCATTATGCCTCCAAAACCAAGAAAAAAGAGAACCAGGCATGTCAGGAAAATGAGCATCACGGGGCGCGCGGCGATTTCCTTGAGGGACATCACCCGAATGTCCTGAATCATGCCCCGAAGCAACTCCCCGCCATTGGCCAAAGCCCAAACCGCAAAGCCCGATAAGAACATCAATATCCCCAGCGTTGGGACCCACCTTATCTGAAGAATGGCCCCGACCAGCGCGATCAAAAATCCGCCAATGCACAGCCAGGGAATGCTGCGGATGGCGAACTCATAGGCACGCGAGGGTTCCTGGTTCTCCTTCCGGCCCGGCGTTTCGGCTGGCGGCTCGGAAATCTTCCTTTCCACGTACTCCACCAAATCCTGGAACGTAACCAGCCGTTGCAGCGTTTTTTCAAAAGCTTCCAAATCCTCAAGACCACTTTTGATTCCGAACTCATCTTCCAGGTCCCAGAAGAAATTCGGGTTGGCCGGGCGTTCGAAACTCAAGTCCTCCTTGAATCGGTCGCTCGGCGTAAGGCCGTCCAGGGGAATCTTCAGATGGTTCGACAGCATCCGGCGAGCCCGGACTGCAATGTCCGCGCGTTTCGGGTCGCGAAAGAACCCGTGCCCGAACTGCTCGTCATTGTATTGAATTCGGGCGGCAAGCGAAGCCACGAGCCGCCTCTTCCTGAGCCAATCGCGGATCCCCGAGGTGATGAGGAATGTCATCATCAGACCGAAAGCGCTGAAAAACACCAGCTCCGAAACTTTCATGGCATCGTGCGATCGCCTCTGCTGAGACGTTTCGTTCTATCTGCGTTCATTTGCGTTTATCTGCGGTTCACCAAAACATGTCCTTCAAATTTGCGGACTTCCACAAGCCACGTTTCGCCGACGGGCACCCCTTTGCTCTCGCAATAGAAATTCCACACAGCGCCGCCCGGGAGCGTCTTGGCTTCTTCCTGTAGTGCGAGGCGGGCCGTGTTGTCGCCGGCGAGTTCGGCGGCGCGTATTGCGGGCGGTTCGAGCAGCGCGAGCAGCAGGGCGCGGAGCAGGTTGCGCCCGCCGATGACCCAGGCAGCGATGCGGTTGAGGCTTGCGTCGAAATAGTCGAGGCCGAGGTGAACACGGTCGGCGTAGCCGTTGGCGATGATTTCGCGGGCAATGGCCTGGAGGTCGTCGGTGAAGGTCACGACGTGGTCGCTATCCCAGCGGACGCCGCGGCTGACGTGCAGCAGAATCTCCGGCAGGTAGAGCAGCACGCTGGAGATCTTGTCGGCAATGGTCTCAGTGGGATGGAAATGTCCCGCGTCGAGGCAGAGCAGCTTGCGCCGCGTGATGGCGTAGCCGAGATAGAACTCGTGCGAGCCAATAGTGCAACTCTCCGCGCCGATTCCGAATAGCTTCGGCTCGACGGAATCGAGGTTGTGCTTCGCAGGGAGCGGTTTCTTGAAAACTTCGTCGAGCGATTCGGCGAGGCGTTCGCGCGGGGCGCGGCGGTCGGCAGGGGTGTCCTTGAAGCCGTCGGGAATCCACACATTAGTGACGCACGGCGTGCCGAGCGCGCGGCCCATCGCGGCGCCGATTTCGCGCGAGCGGCGGCAGTGTTCGATCCAGAACCGACGGATGGCCTTATTGAGGTGCGAAAGAGTGAAACCGTCGTCAGCCCTCACGTGTGCAAAGCACGTCGGATTGAAGTCGAGGCCGAGGCCGTGGGCTTTGGCCCAGGCAATCCAATTGCGAAAGTGCGCCGGCTCGATGTCGTCCCGGTCCACGCGCTTGCCGCCGAATTCGCCATACATCGCGTGGAGATTCACCCGATGCCGGCCGGGGATGAGCGACAACGCCTTCTCCAGATCCATCCGCAGCTCGTCGGCCGTGCGCGCCTTGCCCGAGTAATTCCCCGTGACCGCCAGGCCGCCGCCAAGCACGCCGCCGTGGTTCTCGAAGCCGCCCAAATCATCCCCCTGCCAGCAATGGAGCGAAACAGGGATTCTGGCGAGAGACTTCAACGCGCGGTCCACGTCCACGCCGAGGCCGGCATAGCGTTCCCGAGCGAGACGGAAGGAAGATTCGACGAGCCTGGCTTTCTTCGACATGACGGCGTGTTTTGTGGTCGAATGAAGCGCCGCTTGTCGAGCAAAGTCAGGGCGTGGCCGTCCAGAAAACTCGTTGCCGTGCTGGTGGATTTCCTTACTAGTACCGTGCGCAATGCCATTTGCGAACCCAACAAGACGCCCGACCCGCTCCCGCCGCCCTATCCTTAATCGACGCATCACGGAGCGTGTTCAGACTTCTCCCCGCAATTGGCCTTGAAAGAACTCTGCAAGTTTTCATCTGCCCCTCCCTGGCTGGTTTTGAGTGCCCGCTGACAAGCAACTGCTCGCGTCGGGCCGGCGGGGTCACGACGCGACCCACCGTGTCGCTTTTGAGTATGGGTGAACTATTCTCCAGATTCTCCGTAGGTGTCATAGCCCCTATGCTATGACAGTCTATCGTCACTTCAGCCAGAGGTGCTACGGGTGACGCTTACGTTGATTTCGTTCCTCGCCGCGTAAGAAACGGAGCAGGCCGAGTGATCACGGCCCCGAATCCGCAGGGCATGCATGAGTGGGGGTCCCGTTTTCAGCTTTTCCAGGCGCCCATCAGCGCCAAATACTGACGAGCGGGCGAAGATGCGCTTAGTGGCGCTGGCAATCGAGCATCACCCGCGTCAGTTAGTCGGGGTCCGGATCGCGATCTTGCTCCATGCGATCCTCATTTTTCAGATATAACGCTATCGAGAAAAATAACCCGATTAGTTGGAGTCCCAACAATGTATGCACTTAGCACCCCGGATCGGTTGCCACCTTTTTGGGACAGAATAAATGAATCTGATGAATTATATGAATGCGGAATCCACCAATTGGCCTTTGCAAGGAATTCCTCATTCTTGACGGGCGGAAAATTGCTTACCAAATCAATTCGGTTTGAGAATGATTTGACAAAGTCACTCGCGCTTGGTTCGTCCGTCACGACCCGCACTAATGAAAACGTCGTTCTGCTTCCCTCCGATAGACTTCTGCCGCCCCATTCCGTGGCATTATTCTCAATAATGTTGGTCGGCACTCGACAATTGTAGAATACCGCTAAACGCGCCAGACATTCTTGAGACATGCCATCGGCGTTTGGTGGGCCAGTCTTTGAACACGCTGTTAGAAAAAGTAAGCTAATGGTCAAAATATATGCGATCTTCATTTCAAAGATGTGCACTGAAGTCCCAATTCACTCGTTCCAAGGCCATTCTTTAGTGCGTAGGAACGGGGTCAGTCCTAACAATCGATACTCGCCCTATCCCGCCGGAACCGCACTTCATCCAAGGGTACCCCGCGGACTGCACCAGAGCGTAATTCTTGAAGGCGACGCTCGATCTCCTCGTCCCATGCGGCCTGCGCGTCCGCCGTCGGCGCGGTTTCCGATTCGGAAAGTTCGAGGAGGATGCGGGCGAGCTTCAGTTGTTCCTGCGCCGGCAATTCTGCGGCCTCCCGCGTAAGCTCAGACAATGTCTTTGGCATATCACAGGACTTTCCGGCAGAGTGCCGAGGCTGTCAATCATGCGGCAGCGATAGCTCATTCACGCGGGCGGCGCCTTGAACTTCGGGGACTGGCTCATGAAGCGAATCGGGTTCTGGTAAATCGCGCTGTTGATCTGCTTGACCGTGTCCAGAAAGACGGTCGTCACGGCTGGTGCTCGTCGTGGCGGGCGGCGACATCCGATTCACCAGACTCGTACCGTTCAGACAGCACTTCGTAAACGTCCGCCAGAGCGGCGCCGTTGTTGGCACTAGCGCCGACGAGGCGCGGCTCGAATTCCACCTCGCTATGGTCTGGCAACTCAACGCGTTCCGTGGGTTTGAACACGCCTTGTTCGTAAACGGCATGGACGGTCTTCATGGCCGTAATCGTAACAGCGTAAATTGAGATTGCCAAATCTATCTGTGCCTTGCGTTCAGGCAGGCGCCTTGAACTTCGCCGACTGTCCCATAAACCGAATCGGGTTCTGGTAGATCACGCTGTCGATCTGCTCCGCCGTCCACCCGCGGCGGCGCATTTCGAGGGCGGCGTAGGGGACGGCCAACGGCACGCTCACGCCCCAGTCGCACGCGCTGTTCATCCAGAGCCGCTCGTGACCGAAGGTCTCCAGGATGTCGGCGGCGCGGGCGGCGGTGCATTTGCTCTCGGGATAGAGCGTCATGCCGGCCCAATGTCCCCGGTCGAGCACCATCTGCACCGTGTGTTCCTCGACGTGATCGATGATGCACCGCTCGGGCCGGATGCGGCGGTCGGCCTTGAGCACGTCGAGGATCAGGCGGGTGCCCTTGAGCTTGTCTTCCAGGTGCGGGGTGTGGACGAGGATGAGCTGGCCGGCGCGCGCGGCGAGATCGACGTGCATTTCGAGCACTTTCATTTCGTTGCGCGAATTCTTGTTCAATCCGATTTCGCCGATGCCCAGCACGTTGGGCCGGTCGAGGAATTTGGGGATGATGCCCAGCACATCCTTGGCGAGGCCGACGTCCTCGGATTCCTTGGGGTTGATGCAAAGCCAGGTGTAGTGCGCGAGGCCGAATTTGGCGGCCCGCTTGGGCTCGTAATCCGTGAGCTGGCAAAAGTAGTCGTGGAAGCCCTGGACGCCGGCACGGTCGTAGCCGGCCCAGAAGGCGGGTTCGCACACGCAGGCGCAGCCGGCAGCGGCCATGTCCGTGTAATCGTCGGTCGTGCGGCTGACCATGTGGCCGTGGGGTTCGATGTAGCGCATACGTGAGGCGTAAAACGTGAAACGTAAAACGTAAAATTCACTTCGTACCTGGCCAGGCGCCGACCGCGCCCTTGCCTGGCGCTTTGTCGATTGGTTCGGTCGTTGGATCGCTCAGTGCAACCAACACCTTCATCGCCCTCTCCGGCTGTCCGCCGCCCAGTTCGCGCAGCGCCTGCTTGAAGGCGTCGAGGCGGAAATCGGCTTCGCCGCCCGCGCGGTCCACGCGGTCGAGGAACGCGGCCAGGTCGATAAGCTTGGCGCGGTTCTCCATGAAGTAGAGGTCGAGCACTTGCTGGCGTGTCATAAAGTTGTGTTCGTTGGACGCCATTCTACCGGGCGCGAATTCGGCTTCAATGCCGGTTTCCAGTGGTGAAGATCCGCAACTTTGGAGTTCAGTTCGGAGCCGCGCTGCGCCATGCTCGCCGGCGACGCGCGATTTCAGCCATGTCCAATCCAAACGACCTCCGCCGCCCGCCGCCCGACCGGAACATGCCGCCGCTCCGGTGGTGCATCACTGCTTTGATCTCCGCCGCGATCGCGATCGTGTTCGTGCTCCTGCTCAATTCGTGCAGCGAGCAAAGTCCGACCAGCGCCGCCGACTCACCGGCAAAACAGCCGAATAATGTCGCGACTCCGGTCACGAATTCCCCATTTGCGAGCACCAATGGGATCACGACGATGGAAGCCGCCCAATCCGTCGTGGTCGTAAAGGACCTCGGGTTCGGCCGCCAGCCACCGCGGCTGGAAGACGTGGTGCGTGACATCGAGCGTCACTCCCAACCCGAAGATGGACACGGCCGAACATTCGCGATCCTCGAGGCATTTACCCAACCCGATCTGGAGACGAGCAACATCAACCTTTGCTTGCGCATCAGCACCGAGAAGCCGGGTATTGGACAAATCACTTACCGGCGCACAGGCAAAGAGCTATGGAAGTGCCGCATCACACCCGCCACCCACAAGCCTCCCTTCACTGGCGGCTCGCTCACGATCTATTTCGACGTGGGCGATGGCAAGGTGTTCACCGTGGACGGCTCGACCGGCCCGTCGTCCATCCTCACCGCGATGCTCAAGGAACCGGGCGTGCAGATCGGGCCAATCTGGCCCGAAGGCGAGGTGCGCGAATTGACTTTCACCTACAGCGCCTGCGGCTGCCCCATCAAAGTCAAGTGCCGCCGCGCCGGCGAAGGGACCGCTCGCACCGACGCCACGCAGGTCATCTTCCCCGATGACCCGGCGGCGATGCAGGTCATCAACGCCTTGATGAAGTGGTGAGCAAGTCCGAACTAACCATTGCGTTCCGGCGCGGAGCGCGTAATGTTCTGTCGTGCGCGCGGCCATTGCCTTTCTGGTGGCGAGCCTGCTGATGTGGACGCAGGCGGTGGGCGCCGTGTCCCCGGTGGTTCACTTCAAGTCGGCGGCGTGCTGCTGCTGCGATTGTGGAAAGCGGGACTGCTGCGGCTCCCCTCCCCCGTCGAATCCCCAGCCTCCACCCACGGCCGCGGTCCGCCTTGCGGCGCAGGATCAGGCAAAGCTTCCCAAGCCGGCCGTCAGTGAATCCCGCACTGTTATTGTTTCGCCTGTTCGCAAGAACTTCGCTCCGCCCGTTGCCCAACGGGTCCCCGCGCTTCCGCTCTTCCGGCGGCATTGCGCGCTTCTGATCTGACCGCTCCCCGCCGGCCGCCCGCAGTGTGATCCGCGCAGGCGCACTGTGGCTTCATCGCTTCCCTGCGCTCATTGAACCATCCGTTTTGCGGTTATGAAGAGCAGTCTCATTCCGATCTTGTGGCTTGGATTTGCCGGAGTCGCGCACTCGGCCGAGCCAGCGCCGGGAGTGCCGGCGACTAACGTCGTCCGCCTCACCGCTGCCTACATCAATCAA
Source organism: Verrucomicrobiia bacterium (assembly GCA_035715125.1). GTDB lineage: Bacteria > Verrucomicrobiota > Verrucomicrobiia > Limisphaerales > JADJPG01 > DASTLJ01. Next base: position 105 of record DASTLJ010000488.1, on the reverse strand, counting down.
CTGGCAGACCAAGTGCGCTCGAACCACCCCGCGCTCCGCGCCGCGGCTTCGCTCGTCGTGGCCGCGCGCGCCGCAACGAACGCCGTCCGCACCTGGGAGGATCCG
>DASTLJ010000487.1:0-9734 GCA_035715125.1 Verrucomicrobiia bacterium | reverse complement strand
TCCAGGCCGGTCACGTCCTTCAACTTTTCGGCCTCCACCAGGCCGCTGGCGGCGATGACCTTCACGTTGGGATCCAGTTTGCGGAGCACGCGAATGGTCGAGGGACCGTCCATGTGCGGCATCAGCAAGTCAGTGATGACGCCGCGAATCTCGTCGCGATGCGCGGTGAATGCCGCCACGGCTTCGGCGCCGTCTCTAGCCGTGACGACGCGGTAGCCAAAGGTCTCAAGCGTTTCCTGGGTCATTCTCAGGATGGACGCTTCATCGTCAATGGCGAGAATGAGTTCGCCATTGCCGACCGGCAGCTCTTTGGGGCCTTCCTCGACTGCGGTGCTGCTGGCGCTGTCCTGCGCGGGCAGATAGATGAAGAAGGCTGTCCCCTTGTTCATCTCGGTTTGCACCGCCACGACGCCGTTGTGGCTCCTCAAAATGCCGAGCACCGTCGAGAGTCCAAGCCCGGTGCCCTTGCCTATCGCCTTGGTGGTGTAGAAAGGTTCCCAAATCTTTTCAAGAACCTCAGGTGGTATTCCAGTGCCGTTGTCGCTCACTTTGATGAGCGTATAGTAGCCGGGCATGAGGCCGGGAGCGGGCGGATCGACGCCGTCCTCGACAACGCAGTTCTCGGCCACGATGGACAGGGTGCCGCCGTTGGACATGGCGTCGCGGGCGTTGACCGCCAGGTTGAGCAACACCTGGTGGAGTTGCGTCGCGTCGCCAAGGACCGGCCAGAGGGATTCGGAGATGTTGAGCTTGAGCTGAATTGACTTCGGGAAGGTGTCGTGGATGATTTTCGAAATGTCCTTGATGAGGTGTTTGGGCTGAAGGAGGACCCGCTCGCCGTCCACACCACGGGCAAAAGTAAGCACCTGCTTGACCATGCCGGCGCCGCGCCGGGCGCTGGTTTCAAGGATGCCGAGCATGCGGCGGCTGTTTTCGTCCTTGAACTTCTCCTTGAGCATCTCCACTGACATCATGATGGGCGCGAGCACGTTGTTCAAATCGTGGGCAATACCGCCGGCCAGTGTGCCGATGCTCTCCATGCGCTGCGTGCGCAGGAATTGCTCCTCGATCTTCTTCCTCTCGCTGATGTCGGTGCTGACAATCAGGATCGACTTGGGCCGGCCCTCGTCGTCACGGACAAGCGTCCAGCGAGTTTCGGCCGTCACGGGCTTCTCCCCTTTTCCAATCTGGCAGCTTTGGTCGCTGAACTCGCCGCGTTGGAGGGTCAGGGCCTTGGCGCGCTCGAAATAGGGCCGGTCCCGGAAGACAATTTGGTCGGCCGTCTTGCCATACACCTCCTGCGCCGCCCAGCCGTAGAGCGCTTCGGCCGACGCATTCCAGTACGTGCAACGGTTGTTGAGGTCAATGACGAGGATTGCGTCCGCGGATTTGTCGAGCAACGCGGCCTGCTCGATGACTTTTTCCTCGGCGCGTTTGCGGATAGTGCCTTGCGCGATGGTGTCGGCAACGGAGGCGAGCAATTCAACCGCGTCGCTGGGAAGCCGGTTGCGCGAGTACATCGCCATCACCCCAACGACCCGGCCCTCGACAAAGAGCGGAAAGCCGAGGAAGGACTGCATGCGCTCGCGCAAAATCCAGTCCTTGTCGATGACGTCGGGATCGACGACCAGGTTGTGACTCACTTGCGGCATGCCTTCCTTGGCGATCCTGCCGGGCTTGAGCGTACCGACGGGAATACGGCTGTGCTGGCCGTTGACATGGGTATAGAGGCCGGCACTGGCCTGGAGCTCCAGGACTTTGTCTTCGGAATTGAGTGTCCAGACGCGGGCGAATGCGCCATCCAGATGCTTCACGACGGACTGCATGGCGCGCTGGAGAAAATTGCGCAGGTTGTCGCCGTTGGTGAGGCCGAAGGCGACGTCAGCGCGCAAGGCGAACTGGCGGGCCTGCTTGCCGCGCAGCGCCTCGCCCTGGCGGCGGTCGCTCACGTCGCGAAAGATCACCACCGAACCGGTGAGCGTGGCCCCCTCACGGATGGGCGTGCTTGTGTACTCGACGGGGAAAGGGGTGCCGTCGCGGCGGCGGAACTCGTCCGTATCGCCAATTTGCACCGTGCCGTCAATGAATGCCGCGCCGGTGAATAGATCATCCCGCAGTCCGGTGACCTGGTTGACCCGTAGCTGGTGGAGGATCGTGCTGACCGGCTTGCCGCTGAGTTCTTCAGCCTTCCAACCGGTGAGTTGCGCCGCGGCGGGGTTGGCGAATGAGATCGCGCCCTGCATATCCAGCCCGAAAATACCCTCGCCCGCCGCGCTGAGGAAAAGCTCGTTGCGGCGGTGAACGCGTTTCAATTCCTCCTCGGCGCCCTTCCGGGCGGTGATGTCGGAACCGACGCCAACGAAATTCGTAAGGCGCCCATGTTCATCAAAGACTGGCGTGAGGTGGAGGCCGAGCCAGTAGCGATGACCACGCCGGTGGGCGCACTGCATCTCGACCGTGAGCGGATGCTGGCGGATGACTGCCTCGCGAATGCTCTGAATCGCATGGACATTCTGGACCGGACCGCTGAGATACGCCCCCGGCGCCTTGCCGATGGCGTCGTCATGAGCGTGTCCGGTGATGCGGGTGAAGCCCTCATTGACCCACTGAATCAGGCCGTCGCCGTCGGTGATGAGGATGGCGTTCTCCGTCTTATTGGCGACCAGGGACAGGCGGGAAAGCTCATTGTCACGCCCCCGGACCGCCCGTGCATTGCGCGCCGTGGCCCAGCCAATCCAAACGAGGAGAACAACGACGGCCAGGAGACTTGAGAGCGTCGCCAGTTGCGAGTGCGCCGGACTGAGATGTAAGCCCGCATCGAGATAAGGCCTTGAGTTCAAGGCCACAACCAGCAAGGTCAGCGCGAACGCGATCAGGATTGCCGCCAACGGGGCAGCCTGCGCGGGACGGTACGGCTTTGGCTGATTTGTTCGTCGCGCCATGGATAAGGCACTAATGCGCGCTCGCAACGGGCGCGCGTCCACTGTCTATGTCGGCGGGAACGGGACGCCGCTTGAACCAGTGCTTTTTCTCATGGCGAGCCATGCCGGATTAGCTAGAGTGGTGTCCAACAGAGCATGTCAAATCATCGGCGCAGGACGCTGGTTTTCGCGGGGCTGGGGCTGCTGGGAGTGTGGCTCGTGCTCGGCGCAGGCTGGCTCATCTCGAACCGCGCCAAGGCCACCGCCGAGAAGGTCGCGGCGTACCTGCACAAGAATGACCTCTCGACGATGTCGGCCGAACAGCGCGCCCGCGCTTTGCGAGAACTCTCCGGGCAGATGGCCGCCCTCCCGGTTGAAGAGCGGCGCAAGGCGCGCATGGACGAAGCGTGGGAGAAGTGGTTTGCCCTAATGACGGAGCCCGAAAAAGGCGCGCTCATCGAAGCCACCTTGCCCAGCGGCTTCAAGCAAATGCTCGCCAGCTTTGAGCAGCTTCCGGATGACAAACGCCGCAAGGCTGTCTCCGACGCATTGCGCGACCTGCGCAAAGCCCGCGAAGCGGCGTTGAACGACGAGCCGTCCGAGCTGCGCATCAACAGCAGCCGCCCGCCCGAACTGAGCGAGGAACTCCAGCAGAAAGTGGTGAAAATCGGGCTGCAGACCTTTTACACCGAAAGCTCCGCCCAGACGAAGGCCGAATTGGCGCCGGTGCTCGAAGAGATGCAACGGCTGATGGAGAACGGGGCGCTGCTCGGGAGACGGCGACGATGAGATTCATCAATTGGTACTTCCACCATTTCCTCGGCGCCAATCCCTTCGGCCACTCGTCCACCAACCTCGGCTCGCTCTACAAGGGCGTGGTGCGGGATACGTCGCGCAACTTCAAACACCTGCGAAAGACGCCACACACGCACCATCCCGTGGACGACGCGCGCGGCAACGCCGAGGCTCTCCTCGAGATCATCCGGCAGTTTGAGCTACGCGTGAGGCATTGAGGCGGGCCTATGCTGTTCGAGCGAACTCTTCTCCATGGAACCCATCTCGCAAATGGTAGGGCGCGTCGCTCCGCGCGCGCCGAAGCGTCCGATTTTCAGGGAAGGCCAGCCTTCTCCAGTCCGCGCGACGGCGCGCGCGGAGCGACGCGCCCCACCACGGCATTTGTGAAATGAGGTCCAACCTTCAATATAGGGCATGCGTCTCGCCTGGCCTGCGTCCGGGCAGAATGGACACGGCTCAACGGCCGCGCCGGGCCTTCACCCTCATCGAATTGCTCATCGTTATTGCCATCATCGCAGTTCTGGCGGCGATTCTCCTGCCGGTGCTCAGCAAGGCCAAGGAACAGGGCCGCGGGACCGCCTGCCTGAGCAACTTGCGGCAGATTGGCGTCGCTCTGCAAATCTACGTCCAGGAAAACGATAATCGGATGCCGGTGATGTACGACACGCTTCTGACAACCAACGGAACTCCGGTGACCAATCTCGCCGCCATCGATCTCGTCCTCACCAACCACCTCGGCTCGCCACGAATCCTGCGCTGCCCCTCGGACGACAAATCGCTGTTCGAGAAGACCGGCTCCAGCTACTCGTGGAACTTCCTGCTCAATGGCCAGCCCGCCGACCAGTTGAAGGCCTTCAGTATTTCCCTCGAATCCCACGAGGCCCCGCTCGTGTTCGACAAGGAATCGTTCCATCGCAACCGCGGCGAGCAACTCGGTTACAACTTCCTTTACGCCGACGGCCACATTCAAAAGCTTCTCGAACGCCCCGGCTCCCGATGAATTGCCCATTGCCGATTGCCGATTGCCGATTGCCGATTACGGCGCAAAGCTCGCCGGCCGCCTTCATTCGTCATTCGTCATTCGTCATTCGGCCATTCCCCCGCCCATGATCGAACTTCACCACCTCACCAAGCGTTTCGCCGGCCGTCTCGCGGTGGACGACCTCAGTCTCACGGTCCACCGCGGTGAAATCTTCGGACTGCTTGGCCACAACGGCGCCGGAAAAAGCACGGCCATCGGCATGATGCTCGGCCAGGTCTGGCCTTCTGCCGGGGAATTGCGCGTTTGCGGCCACGATGTGACCACCCAACGCGGGCGGGCGCTGAAACAGGTCGGCGCGATATTCGAGACGCCCGCCTTTCATGACTACCTCAGCGGGTGGCGCAACCTGGAGATGCTCGCCAGCTATACCGCGCCGGTTTCGCCCGCGCGCCTCAACGAAGTCATCCACTGGGTTGGGCTGGCCGGCCGCGAGCACTCGAAGGTGCGCACCTACTCGCACGGAATGCGCGCCCGCCTGGCCATCGCCCAGGCGATGCTGCCTCATCCCGAACTGCTCATCCTCGACGAGCCGGGCAATGGCCTCGACCCCGAGGGCATCCATGAAATGCGCCACACCATCCTCCGCCTTCACCGCGAGTTGGACCTCACCATCCTGCTCTCTTCCCACCAACTGAACGAAGTCGAGCAGCTCTGCTCGCGCATCGCCGTGATGAACCAGGGACGGAAGGTCTTCGAGGGAACCCTTGACGAAGCCATGAGCCGTCCGAATTGGGTCCGCCTGCGCGTCGGCGACTTCGCCGCCGCGGTGAAATCCTTGCGCGCCGAGCAACTCATCACCGACCACCGCGATGGCTGCCTCATCACACTGGCGGAGGGTATCGGCGCCGACCGTGTTGTGCGCCGGTTGGTCGAGCAGGGGATGCCGGTTTTCGAGGTCGCGCCGGAGGAGGAAACGCTGGAGGATTTCTATTTGGCGCTGATGAAGGGAGGGCGTGGACCAGCTTCGTGAGTGGCCCACTTTTTTAACGTGCCTTTTCCCCGCGCTGTGCTACGCAGGGAGTGGATTATGTTTTCATTGCAAAAAGCACTCGGCCGGGACGACCGGTTCTTCGAATTGTTGGAGGCGGGAGCGACGGAGGCGCAGGCCAGCGCTCAGGCGCTCACCCGGTTCTTCCAGGCGACCGGCACAGCGCGCTCCCTCGATGCTATCGCCCAATCCCGTCGCAAGGAAAAGCAGATCAACGCGGAGATCGTCGAATCGCTGGCGACCCAGGTGATGACGACGTTCGAACGCGAGGACGTCGAGGCCCTGGCCAAGGCGCTCTACAAGATTCCCAAGACAGTCGAGAAGATCGGCGAGCGGATGCTGCTGGCGCCCGACCTGCTCCAAGGCGTCGATTTATCCAAGCCCGTCGCGATGCTGGAGAAGGCGACCAACATCCTCCTCCTGATGATTCGCGACCTGCGGCAGGCCGCGTCGATTGATACGGTCCGCCGGCTCAACGCGGAGTTGCAGCACATCGAGGGCGAAGTGGACCAGATCATGACGCAACTCTCCGGCGGGCTCTACCGGATTCAGGGCGACGTGGGGCGGGCGCTGTTCCTGAAGGATCTCTACGACTTGCTCGAACGCGCGACGGATCGTTGCCGCGACGCCGGCAACGTCATCATCCTGATCGTCTTGAAGAGCACCTGACTCGCTCCAGCTACAGTCCATCGTTGCCGCGATCCATCTGCCGGGCCAGATCCAGCCGCGTGACCGCTGCGCCAACCAGACGGCGCTTTACCCCGGCAGGCAGGAGAAAATCCCCGCGCTTTGCGCGGATGGCGCGCTTGAAAATCTGGACGAGCGCCCACTTCAGCAAGCCTCGGTTCTCGCGGCGGAACCGCGTGAAAGTCCGCGCGTCCCACCGCACGTTCGGCCCTCCGATCGAGCGGTACTCTGCTTCGGCGAAGAAGCGCCGGGCAATCTCCTCCGATTCGAACGCGGCGGTTGCGTAAGCGTAGACCATCAGGCTGAACAGCGGCTTGGGCTTGAAGCCCGGCCGGCCGCGCAAGTGTTCGACGAGTTGGGGGTTGTTCCAGTCCAACGAGTCGATCTCCTCCGAAATCCACTGGCGCAGGACCGCCGGCGCGAACCACTCGCGCAGATCCCAGGGCAAGGCCAACTGTTCACCCACGGGTATCACCTGCGCGTCCAGTCTCATCGCGCCCATATCCATAATCGATTTCATGCGCCGACAGCAATAGAGACGGTCCGGACTGTGACGAACCTGTGACACGCCGGTGAGAACCAGGAAAACCTCGATTTGGCTACTTATGAAGCTCGCGCATCACGCGCGCCATCTCGAGTGCGGTCTGCGCCGCTTCGGCGCCGCGATTGTGGTCCTTGCTCAGACAACGGACCGCTGCCTGTTCCTTGCTCTCCAGAAGCAGGACCTCATGGATGATTGGAATTTCGTATTGAAGCTGAAGTTGAGTCAGCGCGCCGGTGACGGCCTCGGCGATGTGTTGGGCGTGCGTGGTCGCGCCGCGCAAGATCACGCCCAAACAAATAATCGCATCGAGCGGCGGGATGTGAGCCCGTGCCAGGCGCGCGGCGGCAACCGGAATCTCGTAGGCCCCCGGCACCCGGACGGTCTTAATCGTTTCCGCTTTCGCGGCACGCAGGCATTTGCTCGCGGCACTCAACATGCCGGCGACGTACTGCCCGTTATACGTCGAGGCGACGATGGCGAAACGGCCGCCGGACGGACGGAGGGAGGAGGATTTGATTTTCTTGAGCATGGCGTCGTGAGGCTAAAACGTAAAACGTAAAACGTAATAGCAAACGGAAGCACTCAGCAGTCCATTTGACTCGGCCCTCAACTTACGTTTCACGTTTTACGTTTTACGTTCACACCAGGTGCCCCAACTTCTCCCGCTTCGTCTTCAAGTAGCGCGCGTTGTGCGGATTGGGCGGGACTCGGATGGGCACCTGTTCAATGACCTCGAGGCCGTAGCCTTCGAGTCCGACGATTTTTTTGGGGTTGTTCGTCAGCAGTCGGATGGTCTTAAGCCCCAGGTCGACCAGGATTTGCGCGCCCAGGCCGTATTCGCGCAGGTCCATCTTGAACCCGAGCTTGAGGTTGGCCTGCACAGTGTCGAGTCCGCGCTCCTGAAGTTTGTAGGCAAGGATTTTGGGCGCCAGCCCGATGCCGCGGCCTTCCTGGCGCATGTAAACGATGACGCCCCGGCCTTCCTGCGCAATCTGCTTCATCGCCTGGTGCAGTTGCGGCCCGCAATCGCACCGGCGCGAGCCGAAGACATCCCCGGTCAGGCACTCGCTGTGGACGCGCACGAGCACGCCGGGTTGGCTGATCACCTCGCCCATCACCAGCGCGAGATGATGCTGGCCGTCCGTTGTGGATCGGTAGAGGTGCAGCTCAAATTCGCCGAAATCCGTGGGCATCCGAACCGTCTCGACTCGCTGCACGAGTTTCTCGCGCGTGCGGCGGAACTTGATCAGGTCTTCGATGGCCGCCAGCTTGAGTTTGTGCCTGCGGGCGAACCTCACGAGATCGGGCAACCGCGCCATCGCGCCGTCGTCCTTGAGGATCTCGCAAATGACGCCAATCGGCCGGCAGCCGGCCAGCCGCGCCAGGTCGACGGCCGCCTCCGTGTGGCCCGCCCGCTGGAGCACGCCGCCGGGGCGCGCGCGAAGCGGGAAGACGTGTCCGGGCTGGACGAGGTCCTCCGCCACGGCCGTGGGGCTGGCCATCACTTGCACCGTCAGGGCGCGGTCCGCCGCGCTGATGCCGGTGGTAATGCCGCGGGCGGCATCGACGCTCACCTGGAAGTCCGTTCTGAACGTCTCGCGATTCTGGAGCACCATGCGTTCGACGCCCAGTTGCTTGAGCCGATCCTCGGTGGTCGGCACGCAAATGAGTCCCCGGCCGAAGCGAGCCATGAAGTTAATCGCCGCCGGCGTGGCGTGTTCGGCGGCCAGGATCAGGTCACCCTCGTTCTCGCGGTCGGCGTCGTCGACGAGGATCACCATCCGTCCCCGCCGAATATCGGCCACGACGGCTTCAATCGAATCGAACACAGTCTTCTTCACTCGCGAAACCAAGTGAGCCGCAAACGGCTGGCCGGCGGCAATAAAAAATCCCCGTTCGCTCGCGCGGACGGGGAGGTGAAGGAATGGAGGCTTTAGCGACGGACCAGGAGGAGGGTGGCGCCCTTCGAGGTGGGGTCCACTTTGCGGGTGAACTTCGCCTTGCCGGTGCAGCCCGAGCAGTCGGTGCCGGCCACTTTTGCCGATGCGCTGCAAGCGGCTTTGGCCTTGTCCGAGCAAGCCTTGTCGCAAGTCTTCTTGTCGTCGCCGGCCTGCGCGGAAACGCAGGCCATCACAGCCAGAGTCAAACCGAGGATGAGTTTTTTCATACGCGCGATCTGTAGCCCAAAGCGCGCCAGGAAGCAAGCCCGGAAGAACATCTGGTGAGGAGCGCGGACAGCCTTGTCCGCGCGAATCTCGGGCGACGCCAAATCACACGTGGATATGGCTGTCCGCGCTGCTTTCTTGAATCAGCTCTGGGACCGCGAACAGAACGGTTGTCCCGGTCCTGCCAATCGCGTATTTGTCGAAGCCGTGCAGAAACCGCTTTCAACCAGGCCTGCGACTCGCGCGCGGACACGCCCGCGCCTCATCCGCACCGAGCCGAAGTTGGAGGAAGTGCTGACGCGACCGGGCGCCGGGCTCATCCAGTTCATCAAGGAGCTTGCCAGCCCGCTGCTCATCCTGGGCGCGGGCGGCAAGATGGGGCCGACGTTGTGCGTGCTGGCACGCCGGGCGGCCGAGGTGGCCGGACATGGCCTCGAGGTCGTAGCGGTCAGCCGGTTCAGCGATGACAGCGCGCGCCGATGGCTCGAAGCGCTCGGCGTGAAGACCGCCAGTTGCGATCTCTTGGATGCGAGTTCCGTCGCCCGCCTGCCCGACGCACTGAACATCATTTACCTGGTCGGATTGAAGTTCG
>DASTLJ010000486.1:0-27662 GCA_035715125.1 Verrucomicrobiia bacterium | reverse complement strand
ATCCGTGGCAATACCGAGCCGAATCATCCGCGTTTACCATCCAACTTTCGGACGCGCTCGAAGATTTCGGCTATCCGCCCGGTCCGCGCAGCCCGAGTGTGTCGGACGGTTACTGGATCATGCTCCGGCCGCAGTCGTCGGGGAACCACACAATCCGCTTCACGAGCGCTGGCAGCTACAGCGTCGCGGAGGGCGACCCGTTCGATTCGGAGTTCACACTGGATGTGACGTTTGACTTCACCGTCAAGTAACAGACCGCGTTGAAGGTGGAAGCGCGACGCGTCCGCGGAGGACGAGCGCGTCGCGTTCGCTGCCTCGCTTTACGGCGATGGTTGCTTCCAATTGGAAATGCAGAATCACAAATCGCAAATTCCCTGATTTGGGATCCACATTGCGAAGTTTGACAATACGTGGGCGACCGACCACGGTAGGCTCGTGCCCACGAAATCCCGAACTGCGCCCGCACACGGCAGACAGTTTCGGCGGGGCGGCGACGGCTTGCGCAAGCCCGGCCGCTGATGGCTCGGTCCGCAATGGAAACTCCCCCGAGCACCCGATTCGGCGCAGACGCGGCGCAATTCCGCACTACCCATTGGAGCGCGGTGCTGGCGGCGGAACGTTCGCCAGGTCCTGAGGCCGCCGCGGCGCTGGAATCGCTCTGCCGCGCTTATTGGCGGCCTGTTCACGCGCACGTGCGACGTCGGGGCCACGACATGGAAACAGCACGCGATCTGACACAGGACTTTTTCACGCGGCTCATCGAAGGCCGCTGGCTTCGGCCGGCTGACCCGCAGCGGGGCCGTTTCCGGTCCTTCCTGTTGCGGTGCCTGTCGGGCTTTCTCATTGATGAATGGCGCCGGAGCACCGCCCAGAAGCGCGGTGGCGGGCGCATGTTCTTCTCGCTGGATGAAGCGCGCGAGGAGGAACAGTGGGCGCTGGAGCCCGTCGAAGTTTTCACGCCGGAGCAAGCTTACGACCGCCGCTGGGCCGAAGCGCTCATCGCCCGGGCCAATGCCCGCTTGCGCGCCGCCTACGAATCGGAGGGACAAGGCGAACGTTTTGAGGCGCTCAAAGAATACTTGCTGAGTGGCCACGAACCGGCTTCCTACGCGAACGTCGCGGCGCAACTCGCGCTCACCCTGCCGGCTGTGAAGTCGGCCATTTACAAGCTGCGCCAGCGCTACGGCGATGCCATTCGGGCCGAAATTGCCGAGACGGTGTCGCGCCCCGAGGACGTCGAACAGGAGCTGGCCCATCTCTTGGAAGCCTTAGGCGGGTAGTCTGAAGCCGTCATTACCCACGATGAGCTTGAGGACACGACAGTCGGTAGCCGCCGACGTGAGGAGGCGGAGAACGCGAGCACACGGTTCGTCCGCCTCCTCACGTCGGCGGCTACGATCGTCGGAAAGCAACGCAGGTTAGGCCGAACGTGCCGCGAAGTCGTCGAAGCTTGAGCTTTAAGCATGCCCACAACCCGAACCACTTGTCCCACCTGCGGCGCGCCCATCCGGGCCGCGACGTCGGAGGGGTTGTGTCCGCGGTGCCTACTCCGTGGAGCGTCCCGTTCAGGCCACGCGGCGGTTATCGCCGGGTCCGAGGCCCTGGAAACCAATAGCAAGCCGTCCCCGTCGCTGGGCCGGCTGGGTGATTACGAATTGCTGGAGAAGATCGCCGAGGGCGGCATGGGTGCCGTCTATAAAGCCCGACAGATCTCGCTCAATCGCGTCGTCGCACTGAAGCTCATCCTCGCCGGACGGCTGGCCACCGAGGCGGAAGTGCGCCGTTTTCGCACGGAAGCCGAGGCCGCCGCCCAGTTGGATCATCCGAACATCGTTCCCGTCTACGAAGTCGGAGAGGAGGAGGGGCGTCACTTCTTCGCGATGAAGTTCGTGGAAGGCGGGAGCCTGGCAGCCAAAAGTTCCGAGTTCCGAGCTCCGAGTTCCGGGTTTGGCAATGCTCCATCCAACTCGGAACTCGGAACCCGGAACTCGAAACTGGCAACTCTCATCGCCAAGCTGGCCCGGGCCGTCCATCACGCCCATCAGCGCGGGGTGCTGCACCGGGATCTCAAGCCGGCGAACATCCTGGTGGACGCCCAGGGCGAACCGCATGTGACAGACTTCGGTCTCGCCCGGCTGGCGGAGCAGGAGAGCGGGTTGACGTTGCCCGGCACGGTGATGGGCACCCCCTCGTTCATGGCCCCGGAACAGGCGGCAGGCGCGGCGAGGGAATTGACAACAGCCGCGGATGTTTACGGCCTCGGGGCCGTCCTGTACTTCCTGTTGAGCGGCCGCGCGCCGTTCGAGGGAGCGACACCGGCGGAAACCCTTCGCCGTGTGCTCGACGAAGAGCCGCAGCGGCCGAGCGCCCTCGCGCCGTGCACCGACCGCGACCTGGAGACGATTTGCCTCAAGTGTTTGGAAAAGAATCCACTTCGGCGCTACCCCTCCGCGCTGGCGCTGGCGGAAGATCTCGAGCGCTGGCAGCGTCACGAACCTATTGCAGCCCGGCCCATGACCGCGTGGGAGCTGGCCGCAAAATGGGTCCGCCGCCGGCCAGCCGTTGCGGCGCTGGTTGCAGTTACAACGCTTTCTGTCTTCGTCTTCGTCACCCTGCAATGGTTCAATCAGCGACGGCTCGAAGGAGAACGTAACCGTGCGGTCGCGCAGGAGGAAGCCACGCGGCAGAACCTCTACGCGGCCGACGTTTACCTGGCCCAGCAGGCGCTCGGCTCCGGCAACCTGGGCCTCGCCCGACGCGCGCTCCAAGCCCACGTTCCGCGTGTCGGCCAAAAGGATTTGCGCGGCTTCGAGTGGCGCTACTTGTGGTCGCTGTGCCAGGGGGACCAGGTGGCAATTCTCGACGGTCACAAAGGCAGTGTGGGCTGTGTGGTCTTCTCCCCCGATGGACGGAGGCTTGCCTCGGGCGGCGAAGACCGATTTGTTCGCATCTGGGACATCGCAACACGCACGGTGCGCCAATCGCCCGGTCCATTCGGCGAAGCCGTCGTAGCCCTCGCATTCTCGGCGGATGGCCAGCGCCTCACCGTCGGCAGCGCCGACGCGGACTTGAGCGTTTGGGACACCGAGAGTGGCGCGCACGTTGCAAGCTGGTCAGCGGGCGAAGGGCGCGTGATTCTGGCTCCATCCACAAATCTCGCCGCTGTCGCGTTGACCATCTTTCCAGCGACGGGCCGCGAGAATGTTGTTAAACTTTTCGACGCACTCACGGGCAAGGCAGCCGGCACGCTGCGGCACGCGGGAGCAGACGCCGCGTTCGCGCACGAGGGTCGCCGGCTGGCAACAGCGCGTCCCGCCGGCTTCGCCATCTGGGACACCGCCAACTTGACTGTCGTGCGAGAACACCCCGAGACCGGGGCTTGTGGTGTTCTTGTGTTTTCGCCGGACGATCGGCGGCTCGCAACGTTCGCTGCCGACGGCCGAAGCGTCCGAGTCTGGGAAACGGATTCGGCCCGGGTTGTCGCCGAGTTTGCGGTCGCTGACACCAAACTTCGCGGTGGCGACTTCTCTCCTGACGGCCGATGGCTGGCGGCCTGTGGCACGGACCAGACCATCCATCTCTGGGATCTGGAAGCGCGCCGGAATGTCGGCGAGCTGAAAGGCCATGAGAATGAAGTGCGCGCGGTCGCCTTTTCCCCGGATGGCCGGCTCCTGGCCAGCGCCGGCAAAGACGGCACCGTGCGATTGTGGAATGCACGCATCCCGAGGCCCGAAGCTTTCCCGACCAACGCCTTTCCGCCGTGCGCGTTGTCGGCGGATGGTCTGTCCCTGGCGACACAGGATCGCCTCGGCCGACGCACGAATGTGGAAGTGATGGTCTGGAACGTTGCCACGTGGGAGACCATGCGGCTGCCCGGCGTGACGAACGCGCAGCCCATTGCCTTCGCCAACCCAGCGGGTGGGTTGCTAACTATGACGCGCCCGTTCCAGGCGGAACCGCTCTGGTTGCGACGTTTTGACCTTCGCAGCGGCAGGGCCACCGAGCCGGTCAAACTGCTCAATAGCGACCGTCCTCGCACTGCGACCGATTATTGCGCGCGCCGCGATCTGTTCGCGCTGGGGAGTTACGATGGGCAAATCACCCAATGGCGCGCAGCGGACGGTTCGCAACTCACGACGTTGCGTGGGCCTTCCAACGAAGTGCAGGCCATCCGCTTCGCGCCCGATGGGCGGACGCTGGCGTCCTTTGCCAAGGGCGGCGGTTTGAGGCTGTGGAGCGTGGATAATGGGCGCGAAATTCGCGCGCTGAGTATTCCCGCAGCCGGTGCCTTGGATCTGGCCTTCTCGCCGAACGGTGAAATCCTCGCCGTTGCAGACACCAGCAATGCAATCGAGCTATGGGATGCCGCGACGGGCCGCCTGCTCACCACGCTCGCCGGCCACGCCGAACCTGTCGTGCGGCTGGCCTTCGCGCCGGACGGCCGCACACTGGCCAGCGCCAGCGAAGACGGCACTGTAAAGCTATGGAGCGTGGCCGCCCGGCGCGAACTAGCCACGTTGTTCCGCGGTGAACCGAAGGTCTGGCTTGAGTTCTCCGCCGATGGCCAGGCCCTGTTCGCCACGGACACCAACGGCCGGCTGCACTGTTGGCGGGCGCCCATGCTTGGGCCGTAAGCGTGTTTCATTAACACCCCGCTTCGTACGTGTTTAGCGTGCCTGCGGCGCTGAAGGCATGGAGTCCCGGCTTTAGCCGGTTGGGCATCCGGCTAGAACCAGCCCGCCATAACTTCGGTCGCACTGCCGGCTAAAGCCGAGACTCCATGCGGGGAGGGCCGCCCGCCGCTAAACAGGTACCCCAGCTTCAGCGGGGGTGTGTGCGCGCCGGAGGTGGTCGAAACCGTTTCAACGGTTTCGGCGGGGGGTGAAAAACCGTTGAAACGGTTTCTCGTCTCGCCCCGCCCGAACACCCCGCTAAAGCGGGGTGCTAATGAGACGTGGCCTCGAGGGCAGCCGGGAAGGTAAATGACCGGGCTAACGGCCCGTGACCCTGAAATTCTTCAACCGAAGCGAAAACTTTCCGGGTCCGATTGCGAAGAATGAAGGTGTGAACATGCAGTCGAATCCTTTGGGGTGCCGGCTTGCTGACGCGTCCGGCTCGGCGCGTTCTGGCTTGTCGACTCCCTTTCTGGCCTTGCTCACATTGGCCCAGTGCGTTTTTTGGCTCGGAGTCCCTGCGGCTCAAGCTGCCCCGTTGACCATCGGCGTCATCGGCGACTACGGCGCGGCCTACCTCGGCGGCGCTTCCCTTTCCAATGTGCAGGCGGTCGCCAATCTGATCAAAAGCTGGAACCCGGATTTCATCATCACCACGGGCGACAACAATTACCCCGACGGCGAGGCGTCCAACATCGACACCAACATCGGCCAATTCTTCCACGAATACATTTATCCGTACGTCGGCACGTTCGGCGCGGGGGCGAGTTCGAACCGGTTCTTTCCGTGCATCGGCAATCATGAATGGCCCTTTGGTGTCTCCGGCCTCGCGCCTTATCTGGCTTACTTCACACTTCCGGGCAACGAACGCTATTACAACCATCGTCACGGCCCGGTGGAGCTGTTCGCCGCCGTCGGCGATCAACAGGAGCCGGACGGCGCCACACCCACCTCGATTCAGGCCATGTGGTTAAGCAACGCCCTGGCCAGCTCCACCGCCCCGTGGCGCGTCGTCTATTTCCACGCCTGCCCGTACTCGTCGAGCGCGAGCCACGGCTCCTACACTCATCAGGCGGACAACATGCTGTGGCCATTTACTGAATGGGGCGCGACGGCTATCTACACGGGGCACAATCATCTCTACGAACGGGTCCTCACCAACGGATTGAACTACGTCACCATCGGTCTTGGAGGCGTGCGCATCGACGGCTTCGTCACCCCGGTGGCCGGCAGCGTGTCGCGCTACAACACCACCTACGGAGCCGTCCGCCTGATTGTGACAGAAACCAACTTCGTGTCCGACTTCATCAACATCTTCAACGAGGTGATTGATTCCTACACTCTGGAATTCCTGCCGGCCCGGCTTTCCTTGCAATGGACAGGCGACCTGCCACGCATCGAGCTGAATGGAACTCCAGGACGCAGCTATATCACTGAGGCTTCGACCAACTTGATCACCTGGACACCCATTGCCACCAACCGCCTGGTCTCTGCCTGGACCACCGTGCTCGATACCGGCTATGAAGGTCAGCCCGCGAGATTCTACCGGGCGAGCAACGGGCGCTGAAGCGGTTGGGCTTCCTTGTCAGCGCGCCCAGCGGCCAGCCGCGCCGGTTCCATCACGCGTTCAACTTTCAATGGTTGAAAAGGAACTCCTTGGAGTTCAAGAGCGCCCAGAAAACGTCCGTGAGGACCTGCTCCTGGCTTTTGCCATCCTTGAGGAACGCCAGGAGCTTGCCGCTCTCGTCGGCCGTGGGCGGACGGCTGAAGCAGCGCACGTAGAGGTCTTCGACCACTTCGCCGGGTTGCTTGCCGGATTTGAGGAGCTTCTTGACGACGGCGCCGTCGTTGATCTTGCCTTCGACGGTCGCGCCGTTGAGCAGGTGCAGGGCCTGGGAGAGGTTCGGTTCGACCTTCACTTCGCAGGAGCAGACGCTATCGCGCCGGGCCCGGCCGAAAGTGGTGAGGAAAAAGGTGCTGGTATTGCCGTCGGCGATCTCGACGGCGTGCGCGCCACGGGGCAATCCGGTAAACTTGTCCCTGGTTTCCGTGACCTGCGTGAGGCAATCCAGAAGCACCTCGGCACGGAGCCGGCGAATGGCGGCGCGGGCGAAGTTGCGGTCGTCCAGTGCGTTGGACTCGTTGGCGCGGGTGGAGAGTTGGTAGGTGCGTGAGGAGCAGATGTCTCGGACGAGCCGCTTGAAGTCGTACTGGTATTCCGTGAACTTCATGCCCAGCGCCTCCAGGAGCTCGGGGTTCGACGCGGGATTGCTGATCCGCACGTCGTCCACGGGATCGATGATGCCCTTGCCGAGGAAGTGGGCCCAAACGAGGTTGGCCAGGTTCCGGGCGAAGTAGGGATTCTCCGGTGAGGCCAGCCAGGCGGCGAGAACCTCGCGGCGGCTTTCGCCGGGCGAAATCTCGGGTTGGGACGCCCCGAGGAATTTCGGCGGCAGCGGTTTGCCGGTGACCAGGTGCTTCACCTCGCCCTCGCCGCGGTCGTAAACGATGTATTCGCGGGGATCTTCTCCCTGCTTGCGGCCGACCTGGGGGAAGAAGCTGGCGAAGCTGTAATAGTCGTTCATCGTCCAGCGGTCGAAGGGATGGTTGTGGCATTGGGCGCATTGGATGCGCATGCCCATGAAGACCTGCGCGGTGTTCTCCGCTATCTTGAGCGTGTCGGTCGTCACCTGGTAATAGTTGGCCGCTGGGTTCTTGAGGGTCGAGCCGCGGCCGGTGAGCAACTGGCGAACGATCTGGTCGATAGGAACGTTGGCCAGCATCTGCTCGCGCAGCCAGTTGTAGTAGGCCAGCGCGGCCTTGGAGCTGAACTGGTCCTGGCGGGAGCGAATCTGAAGCAGTTCGGCGAATTTCATTACCCAGAGGTCCGCAAACTCCTTGCGGTTGAGCAACGACTCGACGGCGTGGTCGCGCTTGGCGCTGCTGGAATCGGCCAGGAAATTCTTCAATTCGTCGGGCGCCGGCAGCGTGCCGGTGATGTCGAGCGTGGCGCGGCGTAGGAACGTGGCGTCGTCGCAAACCTCGCTCGGGCGGATGCGCAGCTTCTTGAGCTTGGCATCGACGAAGTCGTCGATGTAGTTGTTGCGAACGAGGTCTTTCGGATACTCGAACGCCGAGTCCTTCGGCACGACGATGACCTGGGAGCCAACCGTGAAGGTATTGAAGCGGGCCATCACGAACGCCTCGCCCCGCTGGCCGGCGGTGATGACGCCGGTGTCGGAGACCTTGGCGGAGACGTCATTGTTGCTGATAAAAACCGCAAGGGGCGTGACGTCGCGCTCGGAGCCGTCGGAGTATTTCGCGCGGGCCGTGAGGCGCTGGGTGGCGTTGGAACCTTCGAGCACGGCGGACTTCGGCATCACCTCGACATCGACGACCCTGGCGACATTGGTCGAATCCTTCGGCGCTCCAAGGTCGATCCATTGTAGGAGGGTCTTGTAGAGATTACTGTCCTTCGTGAAACGCTCGCCGCCGGTGTGGTTCACGATGCCGAGGCCTTTTTCCAGGAGCAGGCTCTCCTCGGGAAGGGCCAGGTTGATGCGCCGGCCGATTTGCTCGCGGGTGAGGCGGGTGTAGTCGCCGTCGGGGTCGAAGCCAAAGAGGGAGAGCCGAAAGCCGTCCTTGCCCTGCGAGGAGCCGTGACAGGCGCCGGCGTTGCAGCCGGCCTTCATAAACACGGGCATGACGTCGAGCTTGAAACTCAGGGGGCGCTCGTTCCGCGCGTTGGCGACGGTCACGGGCACGCTGAGGGTGCGCCCGTCGAACTTGACTTGGAGTTCCGTCTTCCCGTCGGCCAGTGGCAACACGCAACCTTTCTCGACGCGGGCGAGCGTCTTGCCCGTGAAAGCGAATGACGCCGCGTCGGTCACGTCGCGAGTGGCGCCGTCAGCGCACGTGGCTTGGACGACGAGCGACTGGCGGTCCTGCCTGGCGGAGAGGCGGATTTCGGGGGGATAGACTTTGATCTCGGAATCCGCCGCGGATCTGTTGGCAGCCAGGGACGTGAGCGAAGCGCCAGGAATCGCCCAGACCAATATCCAAC
Source organism: Verrucomicrobiia bacterium (assembly GCA_035715125.1). GTDB lineage: Bacteria > Verrucomicrobiota > Verrucomicrobiia > Limisphaerales > JADJPG01 > DASTLJ01. The sequence continues at coordinate 18,926 of DASTLJ010000486.1, read as the reverse complement.
CGAGACTTGCCACTAGCCTGCATTTCTCACCGACGGTGGTAGCCGCCGACGTGAGTAGGCGGATGGACCATGCGCGCGCGTTCTCCGCCTCCTCACGTCGGCGGCTACCGACTGTCGTGTCCTCAAGCTCATGGTGAGAAATGGCGGCTACAGCCATTCTCTGGCGCATCAGGCAATCGGACTTCATTGAATATGCTTCACGCATCACTGCTTTTGGTTCTTCGCCACCTTCTTCGGCTCGCCGCTCGCCGCGGCGGGTTTCTTGATGGGCACAATGCGGAGAATGCCGCCAGCTCCCAAATTGTGCGGGATCTCGTCGCCGCCCTTTTTGATCGCCACAGTGCAGAACAGGTTTTTGTGCGATCCGGTGGGACAGGTCGCTTCCACTTTGAGCGGGAAGACGACCTCCGTATCCTTGCACGTGATTTCCTTCTCGGGAACCGCCGCCTTCTCCGGAAGGCCGATGAGTCGGATGGCCGCCTTGCCCTCGAATGGAATCTTCTGCTCCAGCTTCACGACAATGTTCGTGCCGTGGCCGGGCTGGCAGGCCGAGGTCTCGATCTTCGCGGTCAGGAACGGTTCGGCCACTTCCAGAGGCGTGAGCGCCGAGGAAACCCAAAGCGAACCGCCATTGACCGTCGCGGAGCCGTGGACGGCGATTTTCCACGAGCGAAGGCTGGCGCCGCCTTTGGCATTGAGCGTGTAGAACGCGGAGCTTTCGCCCTTGGGGATCGTGATGTCGGGCTGGGAGGTCACGCCGGGCGGGTTCCAGACCAGCCTGACGGATATTGGCTCGTCGAAACCGGGCTCGCGCTCTGCGACGACTTTCAATTCCATCGAACCGCCCTGCACGATGGGCACCTTGGGCGGCTCGATGCGCAGCTTGAACGGCGCGGCTTCCGTGACGGCGACGAGGAGTTTGTCGACGCGCGTGCCGTAGTAGGAAGTGTTGTTCGGCCCTTGGACGAGTTCGATGTCGTTGCGCCAATGGCCGCTGACGCCGTTGGGCGCGGTGGCAACCAAATCCAGCAACTTTCCGGCGACGGGCGCATCCGACGCGGCTTCGAAGACCACTGGAAACGAATCGACGGCAGAAGGCATCGGGTCGGCGATGAGCTTCACGCCTTCCGGAAGCCCGTCCACTTTGAAGGAGAGATCGTCGTTGACGTTGGCGCGTTTGACGCCGACGAGCGTCGCAAAACGGTTGCCGCGCGACACGGCGATGTATTGGCGAGTCTGCGTGTCGTTGCGGGCGACCTCGGGAATCTTGAGCGAAAGGCCCGGCGCGGGCGCGGTAATTTCGATGCGATAGACATAGTCCCGGCCGCCTCCGTTGAGGTGGTCACGAATCTTGACGAAGTAGTCGCCATCCGCGCCGGGAGTGAACTTGACCGAGCTGTCCGGGCCGGAGGCGTCGTCGTTCGAGGCGACGCTGCTGCCCTTGGCATCGAAGACTTCGATTACCGAGTCGAGCGGCGAACGGAGGCGCCGCGCGTAAACGTTGACCTCCAGCGGCTGGTCCTTCTTCGCCTTGAAGCGAAACCAATCGTTCTGGCCTTTTTCGGCGATGATGCCGTTGAGGGCCAGCGGCGGGGTCCGATCTGTTGCCGTGGCTTTGTCGCGGGACTGGTTCGCGCCGGATTCCAAAACGTTCGGGAATGGCGAGACACGCAGCCAGTTGGGCGACGGCGCGACGGCATCGCCTTGTTGCGCGAACACGCCGAATTTGTCCTGCGGCGCGATGGGGAGCTTGATCTGCCGGGCGAAATCGCCGGCCGGATCGCCGAGGAATTTCACTTCAAGGCTTTCGCCAGCCGGGCCGCCTGCGGGGTAGACGGCGCTGGGCCGTGGGAAGTCGCCGATGTGGAGGCGGTAGGCGTAGTTATCGTTGCCGCCGTAGGAGGTCTCGCGAACCTGCACCAGGTAGTCGCCCGCGGCCGGCGCGACGAAGCTGAGGAACGGATCCTGCATCGCCAGCACCGAGTCGTCCGCGGCGGCCAGTGGCTTGCCGCTGGCATCGTGGATGGAGAGCGCGGCGTCGAACGCCGCGCGGCCCAGGCGCATCGCCTCGACCTCGGCGGTGAGCCGCTGGCCTTTTTCAAGGGTGACGACGAAAAAGTCCTGGTCCTCGGATGCCACCGTGCCGGCGACGGTCGAATTCAGCGAAATCTTTTGCGCTTTGGCCGGTTCGCTGTTTGGCTCGACCTCGGCCACGACCGGAAGGGCGCCGACAAAGAACGTCCGCAGTTCGGAGACGCCCGTCGCCGTGCGCAGGCGCATCTGGTGTTCGCCAAGACGACAGTCACCCGCGATTTTTAGGGTGGCTTTGACCACGTCGGCTTTGTCCGCCGCCTTCTTCACGACGGAGATGCCGGACGTGTAGAGAACGATTTCCTTTGTGTCATCAAGGCGCTGGCCGTTGAAGCGGACCTCGACTTCGGTGCCGCGCTGGGCGCCGGAGGGCGAGATGGAGTTGAGCTTTGGGGAGACGGCCTGCGCCAGCGCCGGGGCAAGCAGCAAGACAAGGAGTGAAGGGATGGTTCTAATCATGGTTCGCGTCTCCCGGAGGGAGATTTGATAATAGCCCGGCAGTTCACTGCCGGGTTCGGATTAGCAGTTGTAAAAGTCCCGAAGGGACGGTTGAATCCAGCGAATGTCGTGCGTGTGTTCATATTTCCATCTCTGTGGCACGAATTCAGCCGTCCCTTCGGGACTCGATTCGCCGCTTCGACAATCCCACCCTTGAAAGGGTGGGCTATTTTCAAATCTCCCTCCGGGAGACGGCAGATGATCAGCCTTTGGTGGCCGCGCAACGGAGGCCAAAAAATGTCCGAACTCGCGGGAACGCCAACGGCGTTCCGTCCTCCAGCCCAGGGTTGCCGCAGGCTACCCTGGGTTCGGATGGAACAGGGGATCTCAACCCCAACGGGGTTGCGGCGAAGCGACGTCATTGGGCCGCAACCCCGTTGGGGTTGAGAATACTCCGGCCGTTTTACCCAGGGTAGGCGCGTGGCGCCAACCCTGGGCTTTGAGTCGGAACGCCGTTGGCGTTCAGCGGCTGCCGCCCCAACTGGCTCGCCGACGTTCTTGGTGGACACGATCTGTTCTTCATCGCGTTGGACGAAGTCCGCGCGCTCGGCCGCGCTTGGATGGCCACGCCGACAGTGGGTCTCTGGTAAACCTGCGTGTTTCTTCTCCAGCGCACTATTAGGCGGCTCTCCCCATTTCATAATAAGTGAAATCAAGCCCTGCCACGTCACTAAGGCCATACACTACGCGCAGCAAGTCTGTGGTAAGGCTAGTGGTATGTGACGCATCGAAAGGCAACCGATAAATCAGGTCCCGTGCAGCGTCAGGCGTCCCTGCGTCGGAGAATGGGTAATCCTGTAGCGGCTGGATGCCCCGCTCGTCGAAGAAAGCTCGGATCGCCTGCTCGCGATCTCTATTTGTGGCGAGCAAAGCAATCGCAACTGTGCACTCACTCTTGCTGCGGTATAACAACATTGGATTCTGGTCATCGCGATAAGTGACCATCAGCATGAAAACCTCCGCCGAGGAGTCCAGTAACATGGATACATAGCGTCCAATCTGGGCCAACCCCGACGTGTGGAAGTGGTCTTGCTTAATTTGGGGGATCTCGACACAGCCACTCGGCAAATCAGCTTTGGTCCGCCTACGTGAAGGCTCCAAGATGTCGATGAGGTCCTTGCAGCCCGGAGGCAACTTGAAACTCCGTTTCGTATAGTTGACGAATTGTGACATACGCGCGCAGCCGCCTAAACCAAAACTGAGCGGCAGCCGCCCGTTCGAAGCGTCCGCTGGCGAAAGGGGCTCGGGAACGGCCATGCCGCGCCGAAACGGAGAAGTGAGGCGCCTGTTGACCTTTTATCACGGGTCATTTTGACTTCCTGGGATCACGGATCCCACGCCCCTCACCCCAGCAATCCCTTCTGCACCTCGCCGTCCTTCACGATCGGGATGGGCCGGTTGCCCGGGGCCAGCAACGGCTTGGTGTAATCGATGCCGAGCTGGTGATAAATCGTCGCCGCCAGGTCTTCGACCTTGAGCGGGTCGCTCTCAGGCTCGGAGCCCGTTGGGTCGGACGTTCCGTAAACGTGGCCCTTTTTCAGGCCGCCGCCGGCCAGGCAGATGGAGAAGACTTTCGGGTAATGGTCGCGTCCGGCGTTGCCGTTGATCTTCGGCGTGCGGCCGAATTCGGTGGTGATCATCACCAGTGTGCTGTCGAGCATCCCGCGCTGGTCCAGGTCGCGGATGAGCGCGGCGAAGGCCTTGTCGAGGTTCGGCATCTGGTTGTTCATCGCGTTCTTGATGTTGTCGTGATGATCCCAACCGCCGTAACTGAGGCTGACAAATCGCACCCCCGCCTCGACCAGCCGCCGGGCGAGCAGCATCCGCTGGCCGCCGTTGTTCTGACCATACTCCTCGCGGAGCTTCTCCGGCTCGTCCTTGAGCGAGAAGGCGGCGCGGGCTTTGTCCGAGGAAATCATCGAGTATGCGCGTTGGTAGAAGGAATCCATGCCGTCGAGCGCGTCGGACTTTTCCAACGCGGAGAAGTGGGCGTCCACGGCCGCGCGCATTTCGCGCCGGTCGGCGAAGCGTTTCTCGTCGATGCCACTGGGCAGGGTGAGGTCGCGCACGCGAAACTCCTTGTTCGACGGGTCCGCGCCCAGGCTGAACGGCCCGAAGGCGCTGCCGAGGTAGCCGGTGCCGGCGAAGGTGCTCGGCGGGGTGGGCACGCACACGTAAGGCGGCAGGTCGTTGCGCGAGCCCAGTTCGTGCGACACAATCGAGCCGAAGCTCGGATACTGAATGGCCGGGCTGGGCCGGTAACCGGTGAACATGTTGTGCGTGCCCCGGTCGTGGTCGGCTTCGCCGTGGGTCATCGAGCGGACCACGCAAATCTTGTCGGCGACCTTGGCCGTGTTGGCCATGAGTTCGGAGAACTGGATGCCGTCCAGCCTGGTCTTAACTGTGCCGAGCGGCCCGCGGTATTCGATCGGCGCGAACAGCTTTGGGTCGAACGATTCCTGCGCCGCCATGCCGCCGGGCAGGTAGATGCTGATGACCGACTGCGCCGCGGCCGATTTCGCTTCGGCCGAGCCCGCCGCGCGCGCCTCGAGCCGGAAAAGTCCGCCGAGCGTCAGGCCCAATCCGCCGACGGCGCCGACGTGAAGAAACTCGCGGCGGCTCGGACGCCAGGGGTGGTCAGAACTATTGCACCAGGTGGGGATGAACTTCTTGCTCATAACATTGGCTCGGTTGAAGGGCTTTTGCGTACTTAACCCGAATAGACGCTTTCCTTCAAGGCTTTATGCGAAGTTTTTCTCGCTCACTCGACCGTCAGCGCAACCAAAAACGGCGCCGAACCGGCCATCGCCGAAACGTAGTCAATCGTCTCAACGCGTTTCCGCGGGTGCGGATTTTCGAAGGTGGTTCGGCACAAGCGCACCCCGAGACCACGCCGGACCGTGGCCGGGCTGTCGCCAGTCCAGGCGATGACCGTATTGGGGTCCGCGGGCATCTGGCCCTTGTAGTCCCAAAAATCGAGGACGTTGACGCGATGCTGAATCTCGAGCTCGGCCTGCCCTCCACCCGAGTAATGCAGCACGAGGCTGGCGACCGTGGTCCCGGGCGGATCGCCGAATCCCGAGTTGGCGTGCAGGATGTGCACGCGCCGGCAGGGCCGGCCCACCGGCATTCCCGCCACTTTTTCGGGCAACACGTAGCGGCGTTTCACCCAGCATTGGCCCTGCAATTGGATCAGGCCCTGCACGTCGAAGACGACCCCTCCAAACTCCTGCCGGCCCGTGGGCAGGGTGGCCAGGTTGTTACCAGGGTCTTCGTTCGGCAGCCAGCTCGTGTGCAGAACACCGTTCGTGTGCCGGGACAGGTCCACGGGCCTGAACCCGGGACTTTTCGCGGGCGCCAGCAGCAGCACCACCACGACGACGAATTGAACCAGGACCAACAGGCCAACAACCCACAGCCAGAGCTTTTTTCTGTTGCTCGTCATGGCACGACACAAAAGGTTGCCGAATCCGATATTGATAGGCAATCCAAAGCCGTCTCGAGCGCAACCCAGATTGTCACAGCCGGGTTGGGACATCCTCTCCGCCTCGCAGCGCGAGGCTGCGATGTTAGCCGTGGGCTTCAGCCCACGGTACGGCGGGAGGAGAGCGCGCGTCGCGTCAGCGACGCTTGAAATGAGCGACTGGGAGCCCCGTTCAAGCGTCGCTGACGCGGCGCATCGCCGCTGGGTCGGGTGGTCCGTGGGTTGAAACCCACGGCTACCGTCAGGCCGTCGCTCCGCGACTGCAGGCAGGCTGCGCCTGCGCACCGCTGACGTCCCGCTCCTGCTGCGGTCTCTGCCGCCAGGCCCGGCTCGACTTTCGACACGACTCCTCGCTCGACAATCATGCCCGACTGAGATACATGCGTATCGTGAACAATAAAACCGCAGAATTGCGGCTCACTCACCTGCTAGGCGGCAAGAGCGTCTCGTAACCACTAGATGAAAGTTGGTGAAATCTATGAAGGCGAATACAAATTCATGTGTCCGGCAGCATCTATTTCTGAGCGCGACCTTGGTGGCGCTGCTATTGCTCGGCGTAAGCACACGGGCGGCTGTCACTCCCATCGGTCCGTTCACCGGGAGTCTGAGCGAGACTTGGGAGTCGTTTAACGACTATTTGTCGGGCCCGCGCTACCTCGCAGACTCGACCAGCATCATGGGCGGTGGCGCTTTCATCTACAATTCGCTCATGAGCGTTTATCTTACCAACTCAGCCACAAGTTTCGGGCTCGGTTCCAGTGGGAACGCCAAGGTTGCCGATGGGGCGAAAGGGATGGGGCTGGATGGTTTCGCTCAGACAGCAACGATCACATTCGCGAACCCGGTGGTTGATTTTGGGGCTTTTTGGGGCTCCGCCACTCCACCGTGGGGACCGCAGGCTCCGCCGGTTGAGCCGACTCCGACCACGGTCTCACTAGCTTTCAGCGATGGATCTTTTGATAGCTTCACCTACTTTGCTCCGGATCATAGCGGTACTCTTGAGTGGCACGGGTGGCATTTTGCGACAGGCATCACTAGTATAAGCTACTCAGGCGGTTTTGTGGTGGTGGATGGCCTGCAAGCCAACGTCATTCCAGACGCCGACGGGGACGGTGTGCCTGACAGCCAAGACCTGTGCCCGAACACACCTGCGGGAGCAGCTGTGGACTCGCACGGCTGCACCATTGATCAACTTGTGCCCTGTGCCGGCCCGTCTTCCGGCAGTACTTGGACAAATCACGGTCAGTATGTTTCCGCCGTCGCCCGGACTGCCGAGGAATTTTTAGCAGCCGGTCTCATCACGGAGACGGAGAAGGATATGATCGTGAAGGCCGCGGTCCAGTCTGACTGTGGACGGAAGCCCAGTCCATTCAAACGATTCCAGAGCAATTTCGATTTGGATGACAAGCCATGACGATGCCGCCTAACCCCAAGGGTAGCTTTGAACGGAGCGCGCCAAGTACGTTGAGCACGTCGAGGTCGTAGTCGCGCGGAGCCTCAATACGACCGTGTGTCGAACGAGCCCGGTGCAGTCAGGCGACCGTTTCCTTTCGACACGAATTGCACGAATTTTCACGAATTGAATTCGCGTCGCAACTTAGTGGGTCGTTTCGGCTCCCGCCAGCACCAAGCCCTCGCTGCCCTCGGCCACGCGCAGGCAGAAGCTCCAGTCGTCGGTGGCGTTGGTGACTTTCAGCAGGAGGTTGTTCGGGCCTTTCTTCAAAGAGACGCTGAAACGGTCCTGATCGGGCGAACAGACACGTGTGTCGGTGCTGGTGTGGACTTCCTCGCCGTTGACCCAGACTTTGACCGAATCACTGGAGCCGAGGCAGAAGGTAGCGATGCGGGCTTCGGGGCTGTTGAGCGTGGTGCGGGCGTAGGCGGTCCGGCCGTTCAACTCGCGAACGTTCAGGCCCAGCACGCGACCGAATCGAACGATGCCAAGGGATTGCTTCGGGTCAGTCTTTTTCCAGGTGACGGTGCTGGTGGCGGGGCGCTCGCTCTCTTTGGCGAGGGCCTCGCGTTCGGGCGGGTAAACCGTGTCGAAGGATTCATCCCGGGCGGAGCTGCTGGTGCGGCTCGAACTGCTGCTACTGCCACGGCTGGAAGTGCTGGCCGGAGCGGAACTGTCGCTGCCGCGATAGGGGCCGGCGATCTCCCAGTCTTCGAGCAGGCCGTCCCAGGCGATGGCTTCGTCGCGTTCCACGCCTTTGAGTCTGGCTTCGCCAGCGAGGCGCGCCGCAGTGTCGGGGAGGCCGAGACGTTGGGCGATTTGCTGGGCGAGGCCGAGCAGATTGGAAACGCGGTCGTGCTCGGGAGCTTTTTGCACGAGATCGAGAACGGCGCCTTTGAATTGCGCGAAGTTGCCGGTGGTGACGGCGTCGGCGATGGCTTCGCGGGCGTCTTCGACCAGGGCCTGGCCCCAGGCGCCTTGCAACTCGGCAAGCGCGGAGACGGCTTGTTTGAGGTCGCCGGCCCGGGCGTGGAGCCGCACGAGATCGGCGTTGGCTTCGGCGCGCGGAACTGAGCCGTAGCCGCCCGCGGCCAGGCGTTGCAGAATCTTGATTCGTTCGGCCGTCATCTTCTGGTCGGTGCAAAGGTCGGCAAGGGTCTTGAGTTCGGCTTGCGAGAGCCTGGGCGCGTCGGCCAGGGCGGCGAGTTTGGCACGGGCTTCGTTGGTCTGGCCGCGATGGTAGGTCACAAGGGCCAGGAAATAGTCGCGCTTGCTGTCGTGGAGGGCGCCGTCGGTGAGAATCTTTGTGAGCGTGTCGATGGCGGCAGCGTCGCCGGTTTTCGCAACGGCGATGATTAGATTCATGTCCCCCAACGCTTCGTGCGGCTTGGCTTGGATGAATTCGGCAAGCACGGGCGCGGCTTCCGCGCCGCCGCCGCACATGGCCAGGCCCCGGGCAGCGGCGACTTTGACGCTCGATCGACTTGAGGCGAGCGCCTTGCGATACCAGGCGGCGGCTTGCTTCGCAAACTTCAGCCGGGCGAACGCGTCGGCGATTTGGAGTTGCTGGTCACGGTCCTCGACAGGCAATGCTTCGATGCGTTTGGCAAGGAGTTCGCCGGAGGTCCCGTTACTGGAAGTGATGACAATGGCGCCGACCAGCGGCGTGGCGAGCCACGGTTCCTTGTCCCTGGCGTAGCGGTCCGCGGCCTCGGCCGTGAGTTGGTGCGAGACGAACAAGGCGGCGGTGCGGCGGTTGAAGTCGGCCATTCGGCTGCCGCGCGGAACGGCGTCGCCCCCGCGCGCGAGGGCGGCGAAAGCTTCGTTGGTCTTTCCGAGGCCGCAGTAGGCTTCGGCCAGGCCCGTGTATCGGCGCGGATCGACCGAGTCGCTCTTTTTGTCCATACGCGCCTCGATGTAATGGACCGCTGAATCGAACAAGCCCTCGCGCAGCAGCCAGTCCATCATGCTCGAGCCGGTGCCGACGCCGCGGCTGGTGGGGCGGGAGTCCCAAATCTTCGTTGCCTCTTCGCTCCGGCCCAACTTGGCATAGCATTGGCCGAGCCGGGTGAGCATGTAATCGAAGTTCCACGAACGAGCGAGCTTCATGGATTGCTCGTAGTGCGCGGCGGCCTTCGCCCATTGCTTCTGGTCGAAATAAACGTGGCCCGCTTTCTCGAAGGTGTCGCCGCCCTTGGCCCACCCCAGGAGCGTGTTCAACTCCTGCTCAGCCTCGGCGGGTCGCTTCAATTGGAAGAGCATCGTTGCAAGCTGGATCGCCTGCTGGATTTCGTCCTGGAGCGTGGTGACGCCCTTGGTGTCGCGCAATAGAGCGACGGCTTCGTCGCCGCGATGGAGCTTCACGAGCAGTGCGGCCTTGGCGCTGGCAGCGGCGCGGTTGAAAGGGCTTTGCTTGATCTTCTCGTCGTAATACGCCAGTGCCTTGTCGGGGTACCCGGCGTCGGACCAGGCCCTGGCGAGGCGCTCCTGGATGTTGACGTTGCGGTTGGTCTCCGCGGCGATGCGGGCCTGCACGTCGGCCGCGAGCACCGGCGCCTTGCCACGCTCTTCGAAAAGTTTGGCGATGCGGCTGAAGTAATTGTCCCCGTAATAGCGCTCGCCGTAGCGGGAGAACTGCCAATTCATGTCCAGGGGCGTCTGGAAGTCGCCGCGTTCGATGCAGACTTTGTACATGCTGTCGCCCTGATAACGATCCAGGTAGCCGGCGTCTTTGTGCGCCAGGAACAGCGCGTAGGCCTCGTCCGGCAGACCGGAGGATTCCAGGTAGCTAAGCAATGCCTGGAAAGAACTGGCGTCCTTCTTTTTCTCAAATCGCTCGCGCAGCCCGTTCTTGCGGGCATCGCGGTCGCCGTGCTCGGTGTCGAATTCGGCGAGCTGGAGACGCGCGTCGGCCTTGCGCGAGGAGTCGGCGAGCTGGATCGCCTTCTCCATCGAAGCCCGGGCTTCCTTGAGGCGGCCAGCGTTCTTCTGCTGCGTGGCCAGCGCGTTGAAGCGCGACTCGGACGGTTTGGCGTTGGCCCACTGCTCATAGCCGGCAAGAGCCTCATCCACCCGGCCTGAGTCCATGAGCGCCTTGGTGTAGGCATTGCGGTAAGTCGAACTGTTGGGATCCTCGTCGAGCAGGCGCTTGACGATTTCCATGCGTTTGGCGGAGTCGGCGGGATTGTTGTAAATCTCGGCAAGCTGCCATGCCAGTTCGCGATTCTTCGGGTCGGCGGCCACGAGGCGCTCGACGAAGGCACGCCGCTCGCCGCCTTCGGTGGTTCCCTGCAACTCACTGGCGATGGCTTTGAGCAATTCGAGGTCGCGGCCCTTGAACGACTCCTTCTTGAGCACAGCCTCGACCAGTGGGGCGAAGCGCCCATGTCGCGAATAGCCGGTGGCGATGGTTCGGTCGAACTCCTGCTGGTCGTAGGTGGAATCGAAGCGGTCGGCGCGGTGCTTGAGGGCAAACTTTTCCGCCGCTTCCCAGAGTTCGAACTCGGCGAACTGGGTCAAAGCCTGGCGCAAATAGTAGCTGTTGTTGCCGTATTGGGTTTGCCGATCGAAGAAATCCTCGAGCATTTGCCCAGCCTTTTTCCTGTCGCCCTTGACCATATAGAGCCGGGCGACGCGCTGGTGGTCCCAAATTTGTTGCTTGTCGCTCTTCTCGACGACGTCGAGGGCCGCCTGCACGTCGCCGGTGATTTCGGCCAGGGTCATGATCTCGTAGATCCCGTTGGCGTCGCGGCCGCCCTCGGCGAGCGCCTTGAAACCGGCGATGGCGTCGGGGAAGCGTTTTTCGACGACGGCGATGTGAACCTGCATGGCCTTGGAGATGCGGTCGTCGGAATTCTTTTTCAGCTCGGCGTCGCAACGGTCCTTGATCTGTTGCAATTTGCCCGTGGCACGGTAGAGACCGACGATTTGCTTGATGGAATTGTGATCCAGGTAATTGCCCTGGGCCCGCGTCTGAGGCGCCGACAGATACTCCTCGTACAGTTTCACCGCTTCGTCGAGCTGGCCCAATTGCATGAAAACGCTGGCCAACTGGTTTTTGAGGTAGGAATCGGTGGGTGACATTTTGATGGCCTTGCGGTAGAGTTCCATCGCCTTGTCGAGGTCGCCCTCCTGCTGGTAACGCTGGGCCAGATCGCGCACCTGGTAGGGCTGGTTGGCTTTCGCGGTGATTTTGTCCTCCATCTGCGCGAGTTCCTTGCCCTTGCCCATGCGCTGGTAGAGGTAACGGAGTTCCCAGGAGATTTCCTGGTAGGCGTTGGGGTTGGCCTTGAGCATCGCTTCGTAAAACTCGGTGGCTTTTTTCATCTCGCCCATCTCGGAGTAGATGCCGGCGATTTGGCGCTTGGCCTGCAACAGGTGCGGGCGCTTTTCGACGAGCTGCTGGTAGATGGCAAGCGCCTCGTCGCGCTTGCCGCTGCTGCGGTAAAGCTGGGCGAGGTTTTCATGCGCCTGCACGGAGCCGGGCTGTTTTTCGAGGCGTTCCTTGAATTTGGCGATCAGCTCGTCGCTCTTGCCGGCGCCGACGTAGTAGCGGTGCAAATCGCTGAGCGAAGCGTCGCCGCCGCCGCTGCTGTAGCCCGAATAGTAATAGCCGGGCCCGTAGTAGTAGCCTTGGGAACCGCGGCCGTGCGACTTGCGTTCCCATGATTCGTCGGCCAGCGCGATGGCTTTGTCGAAATCATTGTCCTCGTTGTAAAGGCGGGCCAGCGCGGCCAGGGCTTCACTGTTTCGACTGACGCCGGAGAGGTGTTCCTCGAGGAGCGACTTGGCGAGCTTCTTTTCGCCGGCGTTGGAGAGGTGGTTGATGAGGCCGAGGATTTGCTGGGGCGGAACGCGCTGCTGGTTCATTTCGCGGATGATTTTCGCCGCGTCGTCATACTTCCGGGCGAGGATGAAGGTGACGGCCTTGGCCTGGGCAACGTCACGGCCTTTGGCGGGGAAGCGTTGCAACACTTCATCGTAGAGCTTGAGCATCCGTTCGTAGTCGTCCTGAACTTGCGCCAGGTAGAGGGCGCTATTGAACCATTCCATCTCGTCGAAACCGCCTTCGCGAAGGGCCTTGAGCAGGTCGGCGGCCTTGTCGTTTTCCTTTTCGTTGAGGTACAAGGCGCAGAGGAGCTTTGTCGTGTCCCAGGCGCGGTTCCGCTCAGTGGGAGTGACGGCGGACTTGTAACCACGGGCGATTTTTTCCAACTGCGCGAAGACGGAATTCGTGGCGTCCTTGTCGGACTGTTTGAGGTACTGGATGGCCTGGCCTTTGGAGTAGTCGATGTAGCCAAAGACCTGGGTGGGGATGTTGCGCTGAAGGCCGCCGTAGTTTTGACGATTGCCGCCGATTTCCGGGACGTAAAGGTACTGCGCGCGGCGCGGTGACATCCATGCGTAGCGGCCGGCCTCGGAGTCAGTCAGCAAGTCGGTGTAGAGCTGGCGCGCCTCGTCCTTCTTGCCCTGCTGCTGGGCGGAGTAGGCGATGTTGTAGAGCATGTTCGCGCGATAGTTCGGATCGAGGTTGATGGCCTTCTGGTAGACCTCCCGCGCCTTGTCCCACTTGCCGTTCTGCTGCATGAAGTTGCCGATGGCCCAGACGGCCTGCATGTCGGTCGGGTTTTCCTTGATCAACTGATCGGCGAGCTCCATCGCCTTTTCCTGCTGCTTGTTCTGGAAGTAGAGCGGCACGAGTCCCTGGAAGGCCTGCACGCGCATCTTGGGCTGGGTCTGCGCGAGCTTTTCCAGCAGCGCGATGGCTTTGTCGTGTTGCTGCTGGTTCTGATAGTAGAGGGCGGCTTGCTGGAGGAGGTCCACGTCGTTGGGCGTGGCGTCGAGAATTTCGAGCGCGACCTTCAGCGCGTCCTCGATGCGGTTGTACATCTGGAGCACCATGAGCAAGTCGCGCTTGGCGTCCACGTTGCCTTTGGCCTTTTTCGCCTTCTCCGTGATCTGCTCGACGAACGCGTCCTCGCCCAGGCTGCGCTGGGCGACACCCGCCATGAACGTGAGCACCTGCGGCCGGAACTGCTTGAACGTCCCCTGCCATCCGGCGCCGCCGTAGTAACCGCTGCCGTAGTTGCGGATGCCATAGACGAACGCGTAAGGGTTCACCGCGCCCGGCCCCTGCTGGCCCTTGGCGACGCGTTGAACCTTTTTCTCGGCCTCCGCCGGTTTCTTGGCCTCTTCGCGGTCGCCGATTTCAAGAATCTGGCTGGCCTGCTTGAGCGCCTCGACCGGCTGCTCGTTCTGCGCGAGGAGCTGGGCGTATTCGTAACGGCGCTTGTAATCGTTGGGATCGAGTTCGACCGCGCGACCTTTCACCAGGAGGGCTTCGTCGGTGAAGCCACCATCTCGCAGGATGGAAGCGAGCCGGTCGTGGGCCTTGGCGTCCTTGGGCGCTTCGGACGCAATCTTTTGCCAGGTGGCCTTGGCTTTCTCGATATCGCCAAGTTGCGCGTAAATCTGCCCGAGCCGCTCGTACTCCTGGGCCGAGGGCTTGCCGCTCTGCGAGAGCAACTGCTCGAAGTAACTCCGGGCCTTCGCGAAGTCCTGCGCCTCGTAGCTGGTGCGGATGAGCGCCTTGAGAGCGGCCCCTTTGTCGTCCACGTTTTGCAGGGCCCCTTCCAGCACCTCGACCGACTTCGCGACCTGGCCGGAGTCCTTGTAAATGGCCGCCAGTTCCTCGTAGGCGGCGAGTTTCTTCGGCGTGTTGCGAATGCGGCGCTGGAACTCGCCGAGAAGCTCCGCCAGCCGGTCCTGTTGAAGATGAATTCGAGCCAGTGACGAAACGGCCGCGAGCCGCGTGGAATCCTCCTTGGCCACGTCGAGCATCTTGCGAAAGGCCTCCTGGGCCTCGCCAGAGCGTTTGTCCTGCTCCAGTGCCTCGCCGTACTGGCGCCAGTAATCCGGTTCGTTCGGCTCCAGGCGCAGCGCGTAGCGGTATTCGTCGAGCGCCTTGGGAGTCTGGCGATACATCTGATAGACCTGCGCCAGCGTGAGCCGGGCCTCGGGATCGCTGGGCGCCAGGCTCACGATGGCCTCGGCGGCGGCAATGGCTTCGTCCTTGAGGTCCACGCTCAGGTGGATGTCGAGCAGGTCCTTGTAGTAGATGCGGGCGCGGTTTTTGTCCTTTTCGAGCAGCGCCTTCGAGGTGGCGATGGCTTGCTCGGCCTGCTTGGCGTTTTTGTAAAGACCGGCGAGCATTCGCAGGTGCTCGATGTTGTCCGGCTCCTTGTCGCGGCGCTGTTCGTAAAGCGCGATGGCCTTTTCCTTCTGTCCGCCGCGCTCGTAGACGCGCGCCAACTGGCTCAGTTTCTTCGCGTCGGAGGGATTGGCCGTGAGGTCGCGCTCCAACTCCTGTTGTTTCACCTCCAGAATGCCCAGCTCGCGCCAGGCGTCGATCCGGCCCGACTCGCCTTGAAGCTGGAGGAACTCGTTTTGGTCCTGCGCGGCGAGCAACTCGAACTCCACGGCCGCGGGTTCGAACTTTTGTTGCTTGAGCAGAATTTTCGCGTAGGCCAGGCGGGCTTCGAGATTCTGCGGTTCCTTGTCGACGGCGGCCTTGCGGAGCTTGACGGCTTCATCGAGCTTTTGGCTGGCTTCGAGGATGGAAGCGATCTCGGCGTAGTCGTCGGCCTTGCTCGTCGCGGCGTCGATCACGCTGAGCCAGAGTTTCACCGCTTCGGCCTCGTCGCCTTTCTGGTGCTTCAAGCCGGCGAGGCGGAGAGTCCAGTCCTTGTTCTTCGACTTCTCGATGGCCTGCTGGTAGGTGGCGATGGCGTCGTCGGGGAACTCGTAGCTCTCGAACCAGCCGGCCAACTGTGCGAGCTTCTCGCCGGCCGGCGGGACCGGCACGACGCGGCGCCAGGCGGCTTTGGCCTTGTCCGGCTGGCCGTCGCGGACGTGGAGCTCGCCGAGGCGCCGCAAGTAATCGGTGTCGCTCGGGAACAGCTCGATGAGCTTCTCGAAAGTGGCAACGGCGTTGGTCTTCTGCCCCGTGCGCAGGTGCAGGGCCAGCAGTTTTTCATACGTGGAGGAATTGCGCGGGTTGCGTTCGAGAATGGCCCGATACTCCTTCTCCGCGTCGGCGAATTTCGCCATGCGTGTGTACGTTTCGGCCAGCAGGTCGCGAAACTCGATGTCTCCGGCGTTTTGCTCCAGCCGCGCGTTGACATACTTCACGAGGCCGGCGAGGTCCCCAATGTCCTCATACACGCCCACGAGCCGGATCTTCAGGTCTTCAAAGAGCCAGTTGCCCGGCGCGACCAGCTCCAATGCCTGTTCGTAAGTCGCTATGGCATCCTTGAATTTCTCCGCCTGGACGAGGCATTGACCGATGGACCGCAAGGCACGGCAGCGCCGATACGGGTCGTCCTTGGAACCTTCGGCGATGCGCCGATGGACGGTGATCGCTTCGTCCCACATGCGGTTGTCCTGGTAAATCTCGGCCAGTTCGAGCTGGGCGAAGATTTCGTCGGGACTTTGCTCGGCGATGCGTTTCCAGACGGCGATGGCCTGGTCGCGCTTGCCCTGGCGCAGGTAGAGGTTGCCCAGCATTCGGCAGACGGCGGAGCGCTGGTCCAGGTCGGCTAGCGTGTCGATGGCGGCGGAGAGCAACTCGGCGGCTTTGTCGTCGCGGCCGGCCTTGTAGAAGAGGGTGCCGAGCAGGACCTTGAACTGGGGACGCGCCTCGCCTTTGGCCGCTGCTTTTTCCAGCGCGGCAATCGCGTCGGCCGTCTTGAACTGGCGGTCGAAAATCTGGCCGAGCAGCAGCAGCGGGGCGAGGGCGTCATCGCCAGTGTCAGCCTTGGGCTTGAGCGCCTCGACCCACTTGTCGACGCCTTCAACTTTCGAGTACCCCTCGTAGACGGCGTTGAAGGCGCGCTCCTGGAACGGGTTTTTCAGGAGCACTTGTTCGTAGCGGTCGCGCATTTCCTTGTCGCGCGCCGGGTCGGGCGCGTCGGCGGCGCGGGATGTGAGCGCGAGGGAGGCGACAGCGAGGGCCGTTACCAGACCCAGTGAAAGAGACGGGGAACGTTTCATAGAAATTCCATTGAATGGAGAAGATGGAACTTGAAAACTACCTGTCGATTCAGACCGCACTCATCCGTCTGAAGACCAAGGCCCACCTGGCCTTGAAATGCGCGGCGGACCTGTCTTAGGATACGGGCATGAACGCAACGATGGTGGAAAGCCACGCCGCAGGCATTTGGCAGCGGGTGCTGCATCCGGAGGTCGGCGACTTTTCGCCCGAAGCCGCGCGGCGGTTTCTCAAATGGGACTTCGCTGAGACTGACAAGAAGCGGGCGGATGAGCTCGCGGCCAAAGCAAGGGCCGGCACGCTGACGGAAGCCGAAGATCAGGAACTCCGTTCGTTCATGGTCGTGGACGCAATTCTGAGCATCGTCCACGCCAAGGCGCAACTGTCGCTTCGTCAGGCGGGATTGGACCAATAGCCCGCCAGCATGGACGCCCGACTGCGCGCGACCGTCGCCGAACGCGCCGGTAATTGCTGCGAATATTGCCGTCTCCCAGCCCGCTTCAGCCGGCTCTCCCACCAAATCGACCACATCATTCCCCAACAACACGGTGGGCTGACCGAACCCGCCAACCTGGCGTTCGCGTGCTTCCACTGCAATGGCCACAAGGGGCCGAACCTCACAGGCATCGATCCCGATACAGGAGTCATAAAGTTGTTCAACCCTCGAACCGAACGTTGGTCTGAGCACTTTCGCTGGCAAGGGGCCCGCATCGTCGGAATCTCGGCCGTCGGACGGGCCACAGTGGCGGTCCTCGCCATGAACGATGAAATCGAGGTTGATAGGCGCGCGGTTTGGCTTGCGACCGGCTTGTGGCGCCCCACTGAGGAAAGTTGAGTCTGCGTTAGCCATACCGCTGCGGCCTTTCGCTGAACACCCGATACCCCGCCAAATCCAACCTTCGCAACGCCACATCCACCACGAACAGCAACAATGCGGACCCGAGCAGCCAGGGCCAAAGTCGTCTGCGCACCGGGACGCTCTCGCCCGGCTCGACTTTGAACAGGTCCTCGACCGCCGGCTGGAACTTCCCGCCGGTGGACAAGGCCATTTCCTTCAAGTAGGCGTCATTGACGGCCAGGTGGCGATATTCCGGCTTGTAGCTCACCGTGACGGCGCGCGTGTAGTCGTTGATGACTTCTTCCGCGCCGGTTTCGTTCAAACGACTCTGCCGGATTTTCAAGAGGTAGCTGCCGGTGTCGGGCATGGGGAACGTTGTCTCGTAGCGGCCCGGCGCGGTCTGTTGCAAGGCCAGCGAGGCAAGACTCAGATCCGGTTTCACCAATTGGGCCACGGTCCTTAGACCGTTGACGAACGCGCCTTGTTCGTCCGCCGTGTCGATGACGATGCGGCCGTGGTCGCCGCCGACCGTGATGGTGGTCTCCGCGCCGCGATGCTGCGTGGTGCGCATCACGTCTCGAACGACCTGCGCCCAAAACTGGCCAAAGCCCGGCCAGCGCACCCAGTCGGCGGCCCACTTGCTCTTGGCGTCGCTCATGAAGGCGGCGGACTTGCCCAGGCCGAAGCGCCAGCTCACGAACAGCGGGTCGCCGCGCTCGGTAATGAGCGAGGCGGTGGCGGTGGGCTTGGGCGACGTGACGATGTAACCGAACAGGAAAGGCGCGTTCTTCCAGTCGATGCCGCGGATGACCTGTTCGTCGCGCAGCACTTGCGGCAGGAAGGGTTCCTCGATGAGCGACGACTTGCTGGCGGTCATCGTTTCCTTGGTGAAGATCTGCGGCACGTCGTGCGGATCAGTCGTCTGGTAATAGCGGCCCCGGCCCCAGCGGGCGATGCTTTGGAGCAGCTCAGCGTCGATATCCTGCCCGATGGCGACGGTGGAGACGGTAATTTGCTCGGCGGCCATCGTAGTGGTGATGCCCTGGAAATCGCCCGGTTGCGAGACGCCGTCGGTCAGCACGATGCAATGCTTGAGCGCGGCGGTGACCTGTTGGAGCATCTCATGGGCGCGGACCATCGGCGGATACATCGTGGTGCCGCCGTCGGCCTCGATGCGCTCGATGCTCGACACGATGCCCAGTTTGTTGGCGGCGCTTTGGAGTTCGGCGATCACATAGGTCTCGCCATCGAAGGCGATCACGCCGACGTAATCGCGATCGGCCAACAGCTCCACCGAGGCGATGGCTGCTTCCTTGGCGAGTTGAATCTTGTCGCCACTCATGCTGCCGGACTTGTCGATGACCAGCATCATGGCCAGGCCGGGCGTGTCCTTTTTCTTCTCGGAGCGCATGCGCACGGGAAGCGCGTCCTCGATGGCCGTGCGGTAATAGCCGCCGAGGCCGAACGAATCCTGGCCGCCCAACATCACGAAACCGCCGCCGAGGTCCTCGAC
>DASTLJ010000485.1:0-3797 GCA_035715125.1 Verrucomicrobiia bacterium | reverse complement strand
GGCAACGTTCACCCGGGGCTCGTTGCGCAACGGTTCGGCAACGGGCGCGTCGGCGCAATGTTGATCGGCGATGTGTGGCACTGGGGTTTCAAGGACGAAGAAAATCACCGGGACATGGACAAGGCGTGGCGCCAGCTCATGCGCTGGCTGGTCGTGGACGTGCCCAAGAGCATCGACTTGCAGGTGCAAGCCAGACCCGGCGACCCGGACAACGCCGTGTTGCTTCAGGTGCGGGCGCGGGACAAGAAGTTTCAGCCGCTGGAGAACGCGACCGTCTCGCTGCAAGTCGCCCCGGCCGGGCAGGCTTCCAGCTTGTCCACGACGGGCCGGACGATGCGAGCGGTGCGCGACGATGGAGCGGGCCTGGCGCGTCAAGGCACCAACCAGCCCAGTGGAAAGCCTGTCCTGCTCACCGCCGAACCGTCGGGCCGTGAGCCGGGGTTGTACGAAGCGGTCTTTGTGCCGCGGGAAACGGGCGGTTACCTCGCCGAGGCCATCGTGACCGGCGAGAACGGCGCGGAAGTCGGACGGGCCGAGGCGGGCTGGACTTCCGATCCCGCAGCGGAGGAATTCCGCTCGCTGCGGCCGAACCGGGCATTGATGGAAGAAATCGCGAAGCGCAGCGGGGGAGAAATCGTATCCGCCGACGCGCTCGGATCGTTCACCCGCGCCCTGCCGAATCGAAAGGCGCCCATCACCGAGACCTGGACTTCGCCCCTGTGGCACCAGGCCGGTGTTTTTCTGTTCGCGCTGGCGTGTTTCGTGGCTGAGTGGGGTTTGCGCCGGCGAAGAGGTCTGGCGTGATGAAGGGGCCGGACACCGGACTGCTGGAAAGCCAGGCCCGGCCCGCGCCGGCGCCCGTGGCTTCCGCTAAGGCGGGGATGAAAGTGTTGCCGCACGAGGTTGTTTTCACCGCGTTTCTTCTGATTACCTGGTTCCGACTCGTTGCGAAGGGGCATCTGCTCAGCATTCCGGCGATGGCGTTCCTGGCATTCATCCTTCTCAGCGCGGGGATGATTCGTTGGTCTGCGGCAAACCCGACTCCGACGCGCTGGCGCTTGCGCCTGCTGTTTTATCCAGCGCTGATGGGCGCGTCATTCTATTCGCTGACGCCGGCTATGGCGCTGATGAACGTGCCCAACGCCGATGCGTTGCTCAACTCCTGGGACGTCGCTCTGCTCGGGCGAAACCTCAGCGTCGTCTGCCAACGTTTTGTCTCCCCGTGGCTCACGGACCTGATGATGGCGGGCTATTTGTTCTACTTCATTTATTTGATTGGCGGCCCGGCGACGTACTGCATCAAGGATTTGCCCCGTTTCAAGCTGTGCATCGTCGGGATGTTCACGGTGATGGGCCTTGGGTATCTCGGCTACACCCTCTGGCCGGCGGGCGGGCCGCATCTGCATCACTCTTTCGAGCGGCCTCTCGAAGGAAGCTGGTTCACCGCGCTGGCGGCGCCGCTGATCCTCAGAGGCAGCAACGGGGTCGACGTGTTTCCCAGCATTCACCTCGCCGTGTCGCTTTACCTGCTGGGGTTCGACTGGTGCTTCAACCGGCGGCGCTTCAGGTGGGTGCTCGGGCCTTGCGTGGTGTTGTGGGTGTCGACGATTTACCTGCGCTACCATTACTTCGTAGATTTGCTGGCGGGGACGGTGGTGGCGGCGGCGGGGTGGGTGGTGACGGCGTGGTCGTCCAGGAAAACGTAAAACGTGAAACGTAAATCCAGAGGGACACGCTGCGTCGTCGGCTCGCCTTTCTGCGTTCCTGAGCTATTACGTTTCACGTTTTACGTTTTACTTCATCGACGGGCATTCTTCGGCAGGACGGCCTGGCGTAAAGCGGTCCTCACAATTGACAATCGTTGAGATTCTTGAAGTGTGCGCGACTTATGCCACGTCCACTGCACTTCGAGGATGTTCCTCACTTGATGACCAAGGGAAAGGATTGTCGATTGTGAGGACTGACCCCGTCACTTCCCGTCCTCGGGCTCGTCGGGGTTTTCCTTCAGCCAATCCTTCACGGCTTTGTCCCACTGCGCCCAATCGGAGCCGTAGTTGTGGTCGACGAATACCTCGAGGATTTCGAGGGCTTCCTCGGCCTTCGGGTGGCCGGGGACCTTCGCCACTTCGAGCAGCGAGGGGAGCTTGAGGGCGTTGGGGCGGTTGAGGGCGTCACCCATGATGATGTCGAGGACGGCTTCGGAAGTGGCCGCGTTGGTCAGGGTCTGAGAGAGTAGCGAGAATTTCTCGTCCGGGAGCAGATT
Source organism: Verrucomicrobiia bacterium (assembly GCA_035715125.1). Lineage (GTDB taxonomy): Bacteria > Verrucomicrobiota > Verrucomicrobiia > Limisphaerales > JADJPG01 > DASTLJ01. The sequence continues at coordinate 1,534 of DASTLJ010000485.1, read as the reverse complement.
GGAGATATGCTGCATCGTTTCGACCTGGCCCTCCTCGGGCAGGGTGGGCCAGAGCGCGAGCAACTGCTCGGCTTTGCGGGCCTCGTCCTCGTTCGAGCCGAGGATGGTGTCAAGTTTGTCATTCCAGTCGGGCATCTCGCCGGCCGCGTCGGGAACAGCGGCGGCGCCAAGTGGTGCGGATGCCGGGCGCGTGCCGGGCCCGGTGGAGGCGGTCCCAGGCACAGTGCCGGACGGGGTGGCCCGGACAGGGGTCGGACTACGAAGTCCCGGCGCGAGAGGCGAGCCGGCTACTGGCGCGGGCCGAAGCGACGCCGACTCAGCGCCAGGCGGCGCCTGCATTGCGGCGGTTTCCCGTTCGCCCTGCTTTTGGCCGCCAAACCAACCGGCGAACTTGCCGGCGATGAGAATTCCAATCACGACCGCGACGGCGAAGATGACGCCGGGGCGAATGCCGCTGCGCGAGTTGTCTGGTTTCGCTTTGTCCATGATGTCGATTCAGTTCAACACTGGAAAGGTTGCCGATCCCGCGGTCGCGGGCAACCATTGGATTGCGGGAATTTTACGGAGACGCCTCGAGCAGGACCCGGCCGCCCTCATTGGTCCCAAGCAGGAAGCCGCCGCCGTAATGGCCTTTGACGTGCAGCGCGCCCTTGAACGGCAGCGAGCGGGTTGTACCGGGGACGTTCACCGTGCCGCCGAACGCGCCGCTGGCGAGCACGATGGCGCAGGTGAGTTTGTTTCGGTCGGCATCGAGGTTGATGACCTTGTTGCCGGGATCGATACGGACGGCATTCGAGAATGACGGGTCGATGTTGGCGCCGCTGAAGGCTGCGGCGCCCAGACTGAAGCTCAGGAGCAGATTCGTCGAACCGGCCGGCGGCGTGTAGCGCGAGCCGCTGGCCTGGGCCGGAAGCACGAAGCCGTTCGTGTAAAGTTTTCCCGTCGCCAGCGCGGGCTTGGTCCAGGCGATGGCGCCGGCGATGTCCTCGGCGGACGCGTCCGCAAAACTCAGCCAGCCCAGCGCGCTGCCGCCTCCGCCGTAGAGCCGGCCAAAGAGCGGCCAGTCGCCGGCTTTCGACAGCGTGGTTTTTTGCGTCAGCTTCGTGCCGTCGGCCAGCGTGCCGCTGAAGCTGACCTTGCCGGCCGCATCCACGTTCACGGTGCCGAAGGACATGCCGTGCGGGGCGCGCGTCGGGTCTGTGTCGCCGGCGATGAGGAGGGTGTATTTGCCGAACTGCGGAGCGCGATTCGTGGTGGCGTGAAACACGGCGCGATGGGCCGCGAGTCCCGCGGTCCAGTTGCCTCCGAGCAATTCGCCCGAAATTCGATCGACGACGTTGCTGGCGTCGTCGTAGAAGTGGAGTTGGAGGAGGACCGTGATGGGATTATCAAACTCGGGCCGCACTATCACGTTCGTCGCACCGCCGTCGAGGGCGAACTTGCCGCTGATCGGAATAACCCGGCCAGCCAGCGTGACCTTCGCCGAATACGCGCCGAGATCCGTCGTGGTCGCCGTGAAATAACCGGAACTTTC
>DASTLJ010000484.1:0-41113 GCA_035715125.1 Verrucomicrobiia bacterium | reverse complement strand
GCCCCCGCCACCCGCCCCGCCGCCCGCTCCCCCGCCGGCGCCTCCGCCAGCACCTCCGCCGGCGCCGCCACCCGACGTGCTGGAGGACGAGAGAGTCACCAAACTGGATCCCTGCCCTTCCCGGGTCATCCGCAAATAATCGATGACGAAGTTCCGCGTCTGAGTCGCCCGCACGCGAATCAGCCCGCCCTCTTCCGTCCATGCCAGGTCGTGCGCTTCGAGCAGGGCCTGCATCAGTCGCTCCAGCGACAGGCCGCGCACGTCGAGTGTGACCGCGCCCGTCACGTCCAGGTCGGGAACGATGTTCAGGTTGTTGGCGCGGGCGAAGAGCGCCAGGGCGGACTTCATCTCCAGGTTTTCGGCGCGAAAGGAGAACAGCGTCTTGTCGCCGGCTGCTTGAGCGACGGGCGCCTTTTCAGCTTGCGTGGCCGGAGCCGGGGCGTTCGTGATCGGCGGAAGCAGCGGGGGCTTGGGCCAGGATTCGAAGCGGGGCATGGGCGGATGGGTAATGCTGCGGAGCAAATCCAACGCATTCTTGTTCGGTGTCGCCGCCGGGGCAGTCGCGGTCTGAGGCGCGGAATCGGCGGTCTCAGCGGCGCCCGCCTGCAACGCGAGACAACAGGCCATCAACGCGAGGATGAGCCGCTGCGAAGCGGAGCGGGGGCGGTCATATCTGTCTAAAGTTAATGCCTTGCGGAAATCCCATGCTCGAATCCCTTTGGGAATGCGGAGCAGCCCCGAAGGCGCATCGCCAGCGGGCCGCTTCGCGGCCGGGCCAGGCGAGACGCCTGCCCTACTTTGGAGTCGTGGCACAACAGGGAGCATCAGATGCATAAGACATTTCTCCGGATGAACGTTCAGACGTGAGTCACGGAACCGATTTGGGAGTGACCCGGACTTCCTTCTCAAGTTTAATCTCGCCCGCATCGCCGAGGGGAGTCGGAAGTTTGAAGCGAACAGGCTCGCGTCCGTTGGGACCATCGACCCACACGCGGTCCGGCTCGATGGTGGTGATCTTGAATTCAAGAATGACGTCCCCTTCGCTGAGAAGCCGGTTATTGATGACTGCCAGGGGAGCACCGTCAGTCTGCTGCCAGATGGCGTTCAGGGTGAGCGCCTCCATGGCCGTCCGGTTGGTAGCGCCCTGCGCGCTGCCGACATAGAAGCGGACTTTGAAAGGGTCGTTCCGCGGCGCCTCGGCCCAACGCAAGGCATTGGTTTCGAGCACGCCAATTTCGACGGTGGCCGCCGGCCCCTGTGACGGCACGGGCGAGTCGGCCGGCGGTTTTGCAGGCTTGGCTGGCTTGCTCGGGATCACAGCAGGCGTGGGTGGGGGCGGCGGCGGCGAAGAGCGCGCGAAGCGCGGGCGCAGCATCGGCCAGAATTGGACGGCCATCACGGCCACAGCCAGCACCGCGAGCACCGTCACGGCGACTGGATTGCGCAAGAGTTTCACGGTTGCGCCTCCCGCGACCAAAGTTGGACGGTGGCCCGGGCTTGTTCGACGGAATTGGAGCGGCCGGTGACGGACAATTCGACCAGATCAATCCGCCGGTTCATGTTTGCCAGCGTGCGAGTGAAGCCGAGCAGCCTCTGGTACGACGAATTGGTCGAGCGGCCGGCCGCGGTCGGGAGGAGTTCGATGGTCGCCGGGCGCACGGCCAGCGTGTGCCCGTCCCTGGAGCGGGTTTCCGTCGCGCCGAGGCGCGAGGTCACCTCGATCTCATGCTGGCGCGTCTGGCGATCCAGTTCGGTTTGCCATTCCATGAGTTCCTCAGGGCTGGCGAAGAGCCGTTCCAGAACTTGTTTGAGCTGCGCCTCGACGCGCTCGGCCTGGGCGGGGTCCCAGCGCCGCTCCAACCCGTCGGCTTCGTTGTTGAGTCGCATTTGCTGGGCGGCGGCGGCGGCCCGCTGCCGGCTGACCGGCTGCAGGCGCTTCCAACTCCATACCGGCAGCAGGATCGCTCCGGCCAGCACGACGACCACTGCCACACGAATCAGCACACCGCGGACCATTGGACGCGGCAGCGGCGGCGGGGAAGGTGTGGGTGAAGCGGTCCCGTTCATCCTCTAAAAGCGGCGGCTGGATTTGAATGACAGAATGGAAACCACAGATGGACACAGATGCACACGGATAGGATCGGCTGAAGCGCCTTCCTGGAACAGTGAACTTGGGTCCCTTCTCAACTCTCTCTTATCTGTGTTCATCTGTGTCCATCCGTGGTTTCGTCTGCTCATTTCTTGTTCACTGCGCAACCCCCTCGATCGAGAACTGATGCTTAGGGCCTGCGGGCTGGGCGGGAGCGTCGTCGATGTTGCTTTGGTGGATCTTCAAATGAAACGGACCCGTGGCCAGCTCGTTGGTCAAGGTCGTCACGGCCTGGCGCAAGATCGTAGACGGAGCGGCGTTGGTCGTGGGATGGAGCGTGCCCGCAAGATTTACCAGCCATTGATCGTTGGTGCGCGCGACCCGAAGCTGGGTGAGGACCAGCGTTTGAGGCACCGCTTCGCTGACGTAACCGAGAAACCAACCGGGCACCGGCGGCAGCGTTCCTTCGCGCACGAATTCGACCAGTTCGCGTTTGCTCTTGAGCTGCGCCTCGCGCTGTTCCAGATCCCGCACGCGCCTCTGGAGCTTGGCAATGTCGGAGTCGAGCGCAGCGATGGTGTCCAGTTCATTGCGGCGCAGCACTTCGAGAAAGCCGGCGCCGGCCAGCGACGCTACGAGCACGAGCACCACGACCGCCGCCGTCACCGCCAGCATGCGACGGCGTAGCGGCGCTTCCCGCGCCTCACGGCTGACCAAATTGCCGTCGTCTTTGACCGGCAGCTTGAGAGCCTGTTCGGCCCAATAGAAAGGCGAAGCAGGTACGGGGCTGAGCCGGACGGGCATTTTGAGCGCGGAGGACAGATAAGTCACTTCCATCTCGGCGCCGGCGCCGAATAGCCAGGCGCTGCTGACCGACAGGCCCGACTGCTGGTTCACGAACCCGACGGTGCGCGTAAGGTCCATCGCCACCCGCTCGGGCTGTGTGCTCCATGTGCTGCTTAACACGCGGGCCAGACACACGCGGCCATCGCGCCGGCCGATGACCACCGTGGTCGTTGGGCCGGTCACCGCCGCCAGGAGCGCCACTTCGTCCTTCTCCAGCGGCAGCTCCCGCAATTGAGCGCTGAGCACGGCGGTGGCGGGGATGATGCGCTCCAATTGCAGGCCGGCCGCGGCACAGCCCTGGCCGATCTGCTCCACGACGTCTTTGGGCAGCAAATCAACGAGGCGGGCATTGGCGTTACGGGTGGGCAACGCGGGCTGCGAACTCCACGCCGCCTGGCCTTCGAACGGCTTGATGGTTTGCACGCGGCGTTCCAGAAAACGCTCCACGGCCCAGCCGCGGGCCGGCGGCACTTCAACAATCTGGTGGCTCAGTCGCGGATGCGCCAGCACGAGGGCCACGCGCCGGCTGGCGGGCCGGGTGCGCTCACCCGCTTCCCGGAGCACTGGGCCCAGGCCAGCCAGGTCCTCCAGCGGCTCGGCGCGCTCCCAGGTGCCGGCGATGGCGCCCTTGCGCATCGCAGCCGCTTTGAACTGGCCGTTGAGCAAGCTGAGGCAAAGGGCGTTTTTGTCCATCTGAGCAGGCCGAATTCAGACCGGCGCGCGGAAACATCGTGCCAGAGGACCTCAAGGAAACAAACACAAAGAAGAGGGGAGGCAATTGAATCGATCGGGTGCGCCCCGGCGGATTCGCCCATTGCGCGCACGCGCCGATTGGCGCGCGGGGTACGCGGCGCCAATGGAGGATTAAGGGGCCGCAAACGCGGTGGCGGAATGCGCGAACACTCCGCCCCGCGGGTTGAGGTTAACCAACTGTTTGTTGTTCGAGCCGTAGCTCGCCGATTTTCCGTGCCCGCCACGCCTTTTGCTGTGAATCCGGCGCAGTGTGTGCCGTGATCGGGCGCAGATTACTGATGGAAGCACCTGCACGACAAACGCACTGGAACTTCTCACCGACAGGCGAAGTGGCCTCGAAGATCCCGGATTCACCGTGGAGCAACTCAGCCAAATCATACCCGGCAACTGTCTCATTTATCTTTAACATTACACTCTCACCACCTTTCTGTTTTTACTCCTGGCTTTTCAGCCAGCTTGTCTATCCCTGTTTCCCTGTTTGTTTATTTGCGCCGCAAGAGTCAGGAACCGAACGGCTGGCCCTCACACCCATTCCTTCTGTTTGACGCAACGGAAAGAGGAGCGCGCAAGTCGCAGCCCGCGATACCCTACATCATTACAGAGCGGGGTTTGACACCGGGTTCAAACCCGTCGTTCGATTGGATGGGCTCCGTACTTCGCGGGAACAAAGGCATCGGGAAAAATCTGATGCAGAGTTGGGGTTAGACCGCAGAACTTTAGTTCGTGGGCTCTTTCAGCGTGAGCAGCCGGTTCATCGCCAATCCCCGAGTCACGGTTTCCTTTTTTCCGCTCGGCCAGGTGATTTCAATCTTGTCGAGGGTCGTCGCGTCGCCCAGGCCGTAGTAGAGGGGCATGACGCTTTGGGAGAGGTAGCCGGACTTGCCGTCCTGGTACCGCGTGAACATTTTGCCGCCGGCGTGGACGCGGACAATCGCACCGACGGCGTCGCGGTTGGACGCCGTGCCGACGAGCCTCAGCTTCAGCCAGCGGATTGGACGCCGGGTGCTGAGGTCGCTTACGAGCACCTGTGGACGGTCGTTGAACTCGGCGGTGACGATGTCGAGGTCGCCGTCGTCGTCGAGGTCGAAAATGGCCGCCGAGCGCGTGCTGAGGGGCGCCATGACCGGATGAACGCCCGTGTGGCCCGCGCAGTATTTGTGCGTCTTGTCCGCGCCGTCACAGTCCAGGGTGAAGCAGACCTTTTCGCACCGGCCGTTGGCGCGCGGCTCGACGCCGAGCGCGAACTCCGCGTCGAAGAAACGCTTGCCCCCTTCGTTGAGCGCCACGGTGTTGTTGCCATAGCGAAACGGGTGCCCCATGCCGGCGGTGATGAAAATGTCCTCAAAGCCGTCTGCGTTCAGGTCGCCCACGCTTGGCCCCCACGGCCAGTAGGTTTCAAGTCCGAGCGCTTCCGACGCCTCCTCGAAGCGCCCGGCGCCCTTGTTCACGTAGAATGCGTTGCCAAATATGTTGTTGGATGCGCCTTGAAGGAATTCGTCGGTCCACTGCGCGGTGCACCATTTCTCGCTCTTGGACTTTTCGGGAGCCAGCGAGAAGTCGAACGCCGCCGCGCCCTGCCCGTCGGTCATGTCCGAGTGCATGTCAGTCACAAAAAGATCGAGCTGGCCGTCGTTATTGAAATCGAAAAACTTCGCGCCCATGGCGCCCCAGGGCGTTTTCGGAAAGTAACGCGCGGTCCTCTCGACGAAGCGTTTGCCGCCGTCGTTCTCGTAAAGGTGGTCGTCGCCTTGCATGTTGACGACGTAGAGATCGGGCCAGCCGTCGGCATTCACGTCGCACACGGTCGCTTCGCCGGTCCAGTAGCCATCGCGCAGGTTCAGGTCGCGCGAGACTTCCTTGAACTTCCGCCCGCCCTCGTTGTGATAGAGAAGGCTGAATTCGGTGCGCTCGGGAAATGTATGGCCGTGGAAGGCGTTCGTCAGCGCGCGATAAAAACCGCCCGGGCCCTTGCGGTCCGGCTCGGTGTAGACGCCCACGTTGCACACGAACAGATCCAGAAGGCCGTCGCGGTCGTAGTCGAAGAAGACACTGGCCGAGGAGTGGCCTGAGTAATCCAGGCCCGACTCCTTCGTCACGTCCCGGAAGCGCCCGCCGCCGAGGTTCTCGAACAGATGGTTCCCGTGCCGCACCGTCGTGACGAACAAATCGGGATCCCCATCGTTGTCGATGTCGCCAAACGACGCGGCGACACCCACTTTATCGGTGAGCGCAACACCGGCCTTGTCGGTGATATCTTCGAACTTCCCGCCGCCAAGGTTGCGGCAGAGCGCGCACGAGCCAAGCTGCGACACGAAGTAAAGGTCCAGCCGCCCGTCGCCGTCCACGTCGGCCACAGCCAGGCCGTTGCCGTGATCGTAGTGGGCCGGCTGCCAGTTTTTTCCGGCGTCCTCGACGATATGATGCTCGAACGTGATGCCGCTGGATTTCACGTTGTCGGTGAATTGGAACTGGTGAAACGCGGTGAACCCATTGGCCGATTCGATCTGAGCCAGCCGCCGCTTGCCCAGCAGGCGAAGAAGCCTGGGGTCCGTCTCCTGGGCCGCGCCCTCCGCGATACTTGCGAGCAGAACGAAGATTACGGCCAGCGCCGCGGAACGTCTGGAGGCGCGAAGCACATCGAGAAGTTGCACGGGCCAACTGTTCACCAGCGCTGGCCGGCACGCAACGCGATTTGCCGCCCCCAAATCCACGCGTAATTCCGGACAGCGGACTTTAACCACGAATGAACACGAATGGACACGAATCAACGCTGGCGCGAGCCGCCAGCCGCATTCCGGCCCTTGCGTCCATGACCATTGCATGGCCGAGCGCTGATCTCGCGCCCGCTTCTATTCGTGTGGATTCGTGTCCATTCGTGGTTGAAAAGAATTACCCCATCACTCCAGCACTCCATTCTTCCAATCCCCAACGCCCCGCGCCTTGTTCTCGACGAACGGCGCGCGTGCCGCTAACAACTCCCCGTGCCATTGGGCTATGCCGAACTCGAACGCTTCTACGAAGGGCTGGTCACCCGCGCCCGGGCGCAAGGCATCACCTGTGCCATTACCAGCGGGATGTTGGCTGTGAAACGAGACGCGCGGTCGGACGCTCCCCAACTCCCCGTGCAGCACGCGGCGCGAGTCGAACACGCCGAACGCCTGCTGGCCCAAAACCCCTTGCGAGCTTATGGTCTGGAGCGCCTGATGGCCGAAGCGCGCGAACAGGCTGCCCGATTTCTCCCGCCCGGTTCACTGGAGTGGTTGCCAGACGCGCGCGGAAGCTTTATTGGTTTGGCACCGTGAACGAACCCACGCAGAAACCCGATTGGCTGACCCCGGAGGTGTTGGAACACCTTCGCCGCGTGGAGTACGAATTCCACGTCCGCGCCTTCGGCGAGGAGATGGCGCGGGTCAACTTCCTGCCCCTGGCCGAACGCAAGGCCTACATCGCCGACATGGTGGACCATGCCCGGCGCAAGGGCGTGAAGTCCGATAAACCGGCCCTTGGCGTCACGCCATGAGTTTCCTGGCGCCGCTCTTCCTTCTCGGCGCGGCGGCGCTCGCGCTGCCGGTCCTCTTCCATCTCATCCGCCGCACGTCGCGGGAGAAGATCACCTTCAGCTCGCTGATGTTTCTTCAGCAGACGCCCCCGCGCATGACGCGCAAGAGCCGGCTGGAGCACATTTTTCTTCTGCTGCTCCGCTGCCTTGTGCTCTGCCTGCTGGCGCTGGGATTCGCGCGGCCGTTCCTCCAGCGGCCCCTTTCGGCCGACCCGGCGGCCGGCGCCGGCTCGCGCGTCGTTGTCCTGGTCGATCTCAGCGCGAGCATGCGGCGCGAAGGCCTGTGGGCCGACGCCCGGTCGCGAGCCGAGCGCGTGCTGCGGGGCGCAAGTCCGGTCGACGCGGTGATGCTGGTGGTGTTCGACCAAAGTTCGCGCACGCTCGTGAACTTCGAGCAATGGGCGTCCGCATCGCCGGGCGACCGCGCCGCGCTGGCCTCGCAGCGGCTCGGTGAAGTAACTCCGGGTTGGGGCGGGACGCACCTGGGCCACGCATTGCTCAACGCCGTCGAACTGCTCGAGGAACAGACCACCGGCCCGGCAGCCACTCCAGCCGCACGGCGGATAGTCGTCGTCACGGACTTGCAGGAGGGCGCGCACGTCGAGGGGCTCCAAGGCTTCGAGTGGCCGCGCGGCCTCGAGGTCGTGCTCGAACCGGTCAAGGCCAGGCGCCCCACTAACGCGGGGCTGCAACTCGTCACCAGCCGTGACGAATCCGAGAAATTCGCGGGCGACGAGGAACTGCACGTGCGAGTCACTTCGGCCGCCAGCTCGAAGCGCGAACAGTTCCGGCTGGGCTGGGCGCGGCCGGGCTCGAGGGAATTCGCGGGCGCGCCAGTCGATCTCTACGTGCCGCCGGGCCAGAGCCGGGCGTTGACCGCGCCAAGAGCGCCGACGAATTCGCCCGCGGACCGTTTGCTGCTCGTGGGCGATGACGAGGATTTCGACAACACGGCGTTCGTCACCACCGCCGATCCGGAACAGGTGAACGTGCTGTTCCTCGGGCGCGATGACGAGAAGGACCCGGCGCAGTTGCTCTATTACATCCGGCGCGCGTTTCAGGAAACGCGGCGCCGGGCGCTGCGCGTCGTCGTGCGGCCGGCCAACGCGCCGCTGCTGCCGCGCGAGAGCGAGCCCGTGCCGTTGCTCGTCGTGAGCGATCCACTCGGACCGGAGGAAGCTAGCCGCCTGCGCTCCGCGGTGACCAATGGGGCCACCGCCCTGTTCGTAATGAAATCGCCCGCCCTGGCGGAGACGCTGGCGGCAGTGGCCGGCGTCGGAACGGTTCCTGCCGAGGAAGCCCCGGCTGACGGCTACGCGCTGCTGGGGCAAATCGACTTTCAGCATCCGCTCTTTGCGCCATTCGCCGATCCTCGCTTCAGCGACTTCGCGAAGATACATTTCTGGAAACACCGCCGCGTCGACGCGGGCGCGTTGCCTGGCGCGCGGGTGCTGGCGAAGTTCGATAAGGGCGACCCCGCAATCATCCAGGTGCCTGCGGGCCGCGGCTCGCTTCTGCTCTTCACGGCGGGCTGGGCGCCGGCCGACAGCCAGCTTGCGCTGTCGACAAAGTTCGTGCCGTTGCTCTACTCGATGCTGGAGCTGTCCGGCGCCACGAGCTCGCAGACCAGTCAGTTCATCGTGGGCGACTCCGTCCCGCTCGGCCCGACAAACGCCGCGACGCCGACGCTCGTGCGCCGCCCCGATGGCCGCCAGGCGCCGACCGCCTCCGGAAACCGCTTCACTGAAACGGAATTGCCGGGCGTCTACACAGTTTTCTCCGGTTCGGTCACTCAACGCTTTTCGGTGAACCTCGATCCAACCGAAAGCCGCACCGATCCGATGCTGCTCGAAAACCTCGACCGGCTCGGAGTGCCCTTGAAGACCCCGCCGCCCGTCGTCGCGGCGCAAGCCGCCGCCCGAGCAAGACTCCACGCCGCGGACCTCGAACAGCGCCAGAAACTGTGGCGCTGGCTGCTGGCCACGGCGCTCGTGGTGCTGGTGATGGAGACCTGGATCGCGGGACGGTTGACACGAGGTCTGCCGGCCCCAGCCGAGACGTAGAGCCTGTTCGTTTTCTGACCCGATTCCGTTTCCGTCACGCCTTGGGCGGCAGGGTGGTGGGTTTGCGACGGGAGCGGCGGAATTCCTCATAGCGAACTTGGATCGCCTCAAGCAATTCGTCGCGGCTGAGGCCGGGCTGGCGCGCGAGGGCCTCTTGCAGCAGTCGCTCGAACGTGGCCAGGCGGTGCGGCTTCTCCTCCGGCGGGCACGACCGCTTTTCGTGCAGGGCCTCGAGGAGCCGCTCCAGCTCAGGACTCATGGAAGACGCTGCGGCGGATTTCGGCGCGGCGGGCTTCGCTCATCTGTCCGTGCCAGAGCGCGCGGGCGTCTTTCAGGTCTTGGAGAGTGCTGGCAATCAGGTCGGCGGTGGCCCGGTCCGGGAAGTCCGGACTTTGGGCGGTCAGCGACAGCCAGCGACCCACGCGCTCCAATTCATCCACGAGCCGCGTATGGTCGGCCAGTCGCTCAGGCGTGGGATGGTCCAACAAATGCCGGTCTTCCCAGTTGGGGAGATGGCGGCATGCGTCGTACCAGTCTTCGACTTGCGCTTTGAAGTAACGGAGCAGGCGCGTGGCGAGGCCAGCCGACAAATCGAATGGCTCGGCGCGCAGCGCGGTCGCAGTGTCGGCACTCATAGGCCAAGTATCCACCTCGCAGCCGTGGCAAGCAAGGCCGCTTCTTTGGAACCAGGAGAATTCGGGCCAGCACGTCCCGCCAGCGCATTGTTTCGGCCTTTCAGGCCTCCGGGCAATTTCGGGATACCTCACCTGGGCCTGCGCTCGCGCTGCTCGCTCCAGCCCAGGCTATCACCTTGCAGGCCTTCGGCCCTGAGAGAAGGCGCCAGAAAGGCGCATGCGCGGGGCTGGGTTTTCATGGAGGATTAATAAAGTGGAGGCGTCTCTCTACGTTTGTCCTCCAGATGTCTGATTCCGTTGCTTGATTATTAGTCGATAACAGGAAAGCAAATACCTGATCGATCTCCGGGTTGGCCATTTCAATGGCTTCTAATCGGTAATCCGGGAGTAAGGCATAAATGCGACACACTCCAGGCTTGATCGATACGCGATTACCATGGATTGAAGTAATGCGATTGCCACTGGTACTTACCTCTCCTTGGTGGGACGAAATCCAGATAATGCCGCACAACGGCATGAGGCCAGAATCGTTGGACCTAACATTCTGTACGACGTAACAATACTGGTTGGTACCGCCAGGCTTGGACTTTGAGCCGATCACACAACCAGCATAGGGACTATCACAACCCGTAATGAAAAGCGCCGAACTCAGCGCTAGCGCACTTGCCACTAAACGTGACAAGCCGTCCCCGTTGATGCGATCCGTTCGTATGCAGCGCCCGCTTGCTGCCGCGCGACGATACTTGCACGCGCGAATAGCATCATGTGGAAAACGGTTAGTACCGCATGTTCGCATATTGGCTTCATGACGCCTGCCGCAGATGGTTGGCCGCGTAGCCGGTCGCACCCTGGTTCAGCCGACGGGCGATCCAGCCCAGCATTATCGTCGTCTCACACTTCATCGCTGCGCGATCTTCACTTGGTCCCGGTTCCTCTTTGCGCCGCAGGCCCAACTGTTCAGAGCAGGTCCACGACCATCTTGCCGTCGTAGGCGGGGTTGCCTTCCAGAGTGCGCTTCTTGGGATTGGGATAGAGGTCAAGCGCTTCGAGGGGAAGATAGCCGAGCAGCCCGGGCGTGCCGGTGGGGACTTCCATGACGTCGATGTTCGCTTCGCGATCCAAGATCTGAATCAGGACGGGCTCGTAAACCGCGCGAGTGACGATGCCGTTGGCGGTGATGACTTCGCGCTCGTTAATCTTGTGAAGTCCGAGTTGCCCAATGACTTTTGGCGTAAGGCACAACATGGCCGCCCCAGTGTCCACCAGGAGTTCCACCTCGACGGAGCGGACCTTGCCCGGCTTGATTCGTCCCTCGCGCACCGCGGCCAGATCGCCACTGTTGGTCAGTTTGGCTTTCTGAATGATTCTACCCATGTCATCTTTCTTTCTCATGCTGCCATGTTCCACGCTGTCGGGTCAGCGTCAAGCGCTGCATCGGCCCCTTTAACCAGGCTGGAGCGCCGAGCTCCGGCTTGGCACTCCGCTTCACGCCAGCAGCTTCGTCACCACTTCCCCGTGCACGTCGGTGAGGCGGAAATCGCGGCCCTGGAAGCGGTAGATGAGCTTGGTGTGGTCGAAGCCGAGCAGGTGCAGAATCGTCGCGTGCAGGTCGTGGACGTGGACGCGATCCCGCGTGGCGTTGAAACCGAACTGGTCGGATTCGCCCAGCGTCGAGCCGGGCTTCACACCGCCGCCGGCCAGCCAATAGCTGAAACAGTTGGGATGATGATCGCGACCGTCATTGCCTCCCTGCACCATGGGCGTGCGGCCGAATTCGCCGCCCCAGATGACCAGCGTGTCGTCGAGCAGACCGCGCTGCTTGAGGTCCGTCACGAGCGCGGCGCTGGCCTGGTCGGTGTTCTTGCAGTTTTTCTTGAGGTCGGCGACGAGGTTGCCGTGCTGGTCCCACGACTCGTGGAAAATCTGCACGAAGCGCACGCCGCGTTCGACGAGCCGGCGGGCGAGCAGGCAGGCGCTGGCGTAATTGGCCTTGCCCGCTTCGACGCCGTACATGTCGAGGATATGCTTCGGCTCCTTCGACACGTCGATCAGATCGGGCGCGCTCGTTTGCATGCGGTAGGCCATCTCGTAGGAACTGATCCGTGTGGCGATCTCGGGATCGCCGACGAGGCTGAGGCGGCGCCGGTTGAGCTTCTCAATCGTGTCGAGCGAATCGCGCTGGGCCTGGTCGTCGATGCCCTTGGGGTTCGAGAGATAAAGGACAGGCTCGCCGGTGTTGCGGAAGAGCGTGCCCTGATGGACGGACGGCAGGAATCCGGCGCCCCAGTTCGAGGAGCCGCCGCTGGTCCCCTTGCCGCCCGTGCTGAAGACGACGAAGGCGGGCAGGTCGTTCGACTCGCTCCCCAGCCCGTAGGTCGCCCACGCGCCGAGGCTGGGCCGGCCGAACATCTGCGAGCCGGTGTTCATCATGATTTGGCCGGGCGCGTGGTTGAAGGCGTCGGTGACCATCGACTTGACGATGGCGACGTCATCCGCGACGTCCGCCAGGTGGGGGAGCAGTTCGGAGAGTTCCACGCCGCACTGGCCGTGGCGGGCAAACTTGAACTTCGGCCCGAGCAGCGCGGAGTTCGGGGTGATGAACGCGGCGCGATAGCCTTTCAACAGATCGGGCGGGGGCAGCTTGCCGTCCCACTTCGCCAACTCCGGTTTGTTGTCGAACAATTCGAGGTGGCTCGGCGCGCCGGCCATGAACAGGTAGATGACGCGTTTGGCCTTCGGGGCGAAGTGCGGCTGCTTGAGCGCGAGCGGGTTCGCCATCGCGGGCGACGCGAAACCGTTCTGGCGCAAAAGCGAGCCGAGCGCGAGGGCGCCGAGGCCAACGCCGCACTGCTCGAAAAACCAACGGCGGCTGACAAGCCGCGGATCCTGTCCGCGATAAAGATGCGACTGGCAGTTCATCGTGTCGTGATTTCTAGCACGCCGGCAAAGGCCAGGCCAGCGTTGAATTGCGCCAGCGTGTGCATGAGGAATGACGAGCGGCGAGGGAGGATGATTCAGGGTTCGACGCGACGAGTACGGAGCAGGGGGACGCTTGTTCAGTCCACTTATGAACCGCCAACGTAGGGCGGGCGTCTCGCCTGCCCGGCCGAGCGAAGCGAGGCCTAGGTGGTACGAATGCCGCGCCTTTCAGCGCGGCTGGGCAGGCGAGACGCCTGCCCTACTTTGGCGCGCCGCCGGATTGGAAGCCGACGCTTGTTTGCCCATCGTCTTCCGGTAACATTGTCATCGTGATTCACGACGCGTCACTCGACTCCTTGCTCCAGAAGGTTTGGGACGGCGGGCGCATCAGCCAGGCCGAGGCGTTGCAGCTTTATCGGCTGCCGCTGGAGGAATTGGGCGCGCTGGCGGATCGGCGGCGCCAGATCGCGAAGCAGACCGCTTACGATGGCCGCGGCAACGGCATCGTCACCTACATCGTCGACCGCAACGTCAACTACACGAACGTCTGCAATGTTTACTGCAAGTTCTGCGCGTTCTACCGGACGGAGAAGGACGCCGACGCCTACGTCATTTCGCACGAGGAGATGGACCGGAAAATCGAGGAAACGGTCGCGCTGGGCGGCACGCAGATCCTCATGCAGGGCGGGCATCATCCCAAGCTGACCAAGCAGTGGTATCTCGACCTGCTCGCGCACATCAAAGAGAAGTTCCCACAGGTGAACATTCACGGCTTCAGCCCCAGCGAATTCGTCGCGTTCCAGGAATTCTTTGGCGAGCCGGTGGAACAGATTATCCGCGACTTCGTGAGCGCGGGGCTGGGCTCCATCCCTGGCGGTGGCGGGGAGATTCTCGTCGACCGCGTGCGCAAACGCATCGCGCCGCTCAAGGCGATGACGGCCGAATGGATGGGCGTGATGGACACCGCGCACCGGCTGGGCCTGGCGAGCACGGCAACGATGATGTTCGGCCACCTCGAGACGGTCGAGGACCGCATCGAGCATCTTGAGGTGGTCCGCGCTCAGCAGGACAAGTCGCTGGGTAGATTGCCGATGGCCGATGGCCAATTGCCGATTGCACCGAAGCCCAACGGTGGAGCGTTCACCGCCTTCATCGCGTGGACGTTTCAGGCCGAGCACACGATGCTCAAGGCGCCGACGGTTGGCGCGCACGAATACCTGCGGACGCAGGCCCTCTCGCGCATCTACCTGGACAACATCCCGAACATCCAAAGCTCGTGGGTGACCCAAGGGCAGGAGATCGGACAGATCGCGTTGAAGTATGGCGCCAATGATCTCGGGAGCATCATGATCGAAGAGAACGTCGTGAGCCAGGCAGGGACGACGTTCCGCATGGGCGTGGCCGACATGCAGCGGCTCATCCGCGATCTCGGTTACGAGCCGCGGCAACGCGACAACTGGTATCGGCTGGTGAATTGAAGGCCGCCCGCCGCCTCACCCCCCCGCCACAATCTTCACCACTTCCAGCCGGTCGCCGGCCTTGAGCTGGCGCCGCGAAAACTCCGACGGCGCGACGGCTTGGCCGTTGTGCTCGACCACCACACTGCGCGGCAGCAAGCCTTGCGCGACGAGGAATTGCTCCACCGTGCAGGGCAGCTCCGCCGGCGTTTCTCGGCCATTGGCGATGATGATGTTTCCGCTCACAGGCTTTCCGCGCGAGACGCGACCATTGAAGCAGCCGTCTCTGCGCCGACCAAGCCTGAACAGGCGCGGCAAGCGCGGCGGTTAGCCGCATCGCAGCACATGCGTTCCGGGCGAATAGAAACGTCAGCGCAACGTCTGCTACGAAAGCAAATTTGCCAAATAACCCGTTCTCCTCAATGACCATTTCACGCCTCCTTCAACCTTCCACGATGTGTTTCGGCTTGCTTGTGCTCGGCGCAGTCGCCCAGGCCGCCAACGACTGGCCGCAGTGGCGCGGGCCGAACCGCGACGGTCGCTCGGCCGAGACCGGCCTGCTCAAGCAATGGCCAGCCGGCGGCCCGAAACTGCTTTGGAAAGCGACGGGCCTGGGCGGGGGGTATTCAAGCATCGCCACCTCGAGCGACAAGGTGTTCTCGATGGGCGACAAGGGCGAGGAGTGCTTCATCGTGGCGTTGAATCGCGCGGACGGCAAACCGCTCTGGTCTGCGAAGGTCGGCCAGGCGGGGGCGCCAGGCTGGGGCGGCTACGCCGGACCGCGCTGCACGCCGGCGACCGACGGCCAACTCGTCCTCGCGGTCGGACAATGGGGCGATTTCATTTGCGTGGACGCGGCAACAGGCGCGGAGAAGTGGCGGAAGGATTACGCCAAAGACTTCGGCGGGAAACGGCCCGAATGGGGCTTCGCGGAATCGCCCTTGCTCGACGGCACCAAGGTGATCGTCACGCCAGGCGGCAGGCAAGGCGCGATTGTGGCGTTGGACAAGAAAAGCGGGGCGACAGTGTGGCAAAGCAAGGAATTCACCGACTCGGCGCATTACTCGTCGCTCATCATCGCGGAGATCGGCGGCGTGCGGCAATACATCCAGCTCACGGACGCCAGCGTGGCCGGCGTGGCCGCGGACGACGGGCGGCTGCTTTGGCGCGCGCCACGGAAAGGTTCAACCGCGGTGATTCCGACTCCGGTGTACCACGACGGGATTGTGTTCGTGACGTCGAGCTACGGAGTCGGCTGCAACGCATTCAAGGTGACGGCGGCTGGAGGAAAGTTCGTCGCGGAGCAGCTTTACGCCAACAAGACCCTGGCAAATCATCACGGCGGCGTGCTGCGCGTGGGAGACCACATTTACGGCCACTCCGAGGGCAAAGGATGGGTGTGCCTGGATCTCAAGACCGGCGAGGCAGCGTGGGAAGAAAAAAGAAAGGCGTCCAAAGGATCGGTGGTGTACGCCGACGGCCATTTGATCCTCCGCGCGGAGGAAGGCAAGGGGACGGTGTGGCTGATCGAAGCGTCACCCGACGGTTTCCGGGAAAAGGGCCGGTTCGATCCGCCCAACCGCAGCGAGCAAGCGAGTTGGGCGCACCCGGTCGTCTCGGACGGCAAACTGTGGCTGCGCGATCAGGATATTCTGCTGTGCTACGACCTGACGGGGAAGTAGGACAGGCTG
The DNA here is from genome assembly GCA_035715125.1 of Verrucomicrobiia bacterium. Classification (GTDB taxonomy): domain Bacteria; phylum Verrucomicrobiota; class Verrucomicrobiia; order Limisphaerales; family JADJPG01; genus DASTLJ01. The sequence goes on along the minus strand of DASTLJ010000484.1, from coordinate 25,101 downwards.
GAAGCCTGTCCTACCCTTCCCCTTCTCCAAACGCGCACGCCTCGTTCTTGTTCGCGCACAGGCGGGTGAGGAAGTGCTCGCCGCAGAGCCGCGGGAGCGCGTGTTTCAATTGCTCCAGCTTCGCATAGTCCTCGCGCCCTTGGAACTTGATCGTCACGATGAACCGGCGGGTGCGCCGCTCGCGTAGCCAGTCGATCAACAGGCCAATGCTCCGCTCCGGCGCGGCGATCACGTCGCACAGCAGCCAGTCCACGGGCGCCTCCGGCTTGAACCCGAAGGCGTCGCCTTTGCGGAAAACCAAGGACGGGTGGCGCATCAAATCGGCTCGCAGCGGCGCGCGGTCCACCGCGATGACGCGGGCGCTGCGATTCAGCGCCATGTAGCTCCAGCTTCCCGGCGACGCGCCGAGGTCGACGCACGTTTCGCCGGGCCCGATGCGGCGGCCGAGGCGCAACTCGGCCTCCACAAGCTTGGCGAACGCGCGGGACGGGGCGGCCTTGTCGCTGGCAATGGGAATTTCGCCTTTGGGAAACGGCGAAACGAGGCGGCGGAGCATAAACGGCAGTGGAGCGGGCGCCACCGAGATAAAACCGTGGTCGGGCGCGGTGAGGAGAACCTGCACAAGCGAGTGCGCCGGGCTGAACGCGGAATGCTCGGTTTGCAGGGAGCGAAGGAGGCGGCGGCGCTTGCGTTGGAGCCATTCGCGAATTCCTTCGCGAATCAGCCGGCAGCGATTTCGACCCGCCGGGCCGGAGCCGTAGGCTGAAACGACGTGCAGCAGCCACGGCTGACCCTCCGGCAGACGCAATGCGATCGGGCCGACCACCCGGCCAACCCACTGGGAAACCGAATCCGCCTGGCGCTCCTCGACGTTTGGCAGGAACTGCCGCGCAAAAACGAACGTAGGCGGCGCCTCCGGCTGGAGATTGAGTTCGGTGAAAACCAGGCCGCCTGGTTTTGCCTCGTGGGTCTCACCCGGGCCGCTCCGCCGCAGTTCTTCGAGCAGGAACTGATCGCAATCCTCAGCGCTCAACACCACGTGCATAGGCTTAGTGCTCTTCGGGAACCTGTGAAAGTGTTTCGCAACCGGGCCGCAGGCATCATCCCGGAGGGATGATTGACAATAGCCCGGCGTTTCAACGCCGGGTATGCATCACCCGTTGGATCAGTCCCGAAGGGACGGCTGAGTGGAGGCATTTGTGACACGAGTTCAGCCGTCCCTTCGGGACGAGGCTGATTGTGCCTCTGAACCCAGCGTTGAAACGCTGGGCTATTCTCGGGAAGTCCCTTCGGGACAAAGCCAGTGACGCAGCCGGTGAGTTTTCGAAACGCATCTGCTTCTGCCTGCATTGCATTCACAAGCTGCCACGATTCACGAGCTGGCACTGCGATAGCGTTTCATCGAAAAACGCCAGAACGCCTCCGACCCCAGGAATATCACGCCGCTCATGCCGAGCAAGAGCAGCATTTCAACGGGAGACTCGATCTTTTTGGCCAGAAGTTTCGCGGGAACATTCGCCACCAGGATCATCGGAATCACAAACGTGAAAAAAATCCTGAACGCGCCGCTGAAAGCCGAGTCGGGCTGTCGCGAGACCTGGAGAAGATGATAGTAACCCCACACGATGCCTTCCGCGCGAACAGTCCAAAAGCACGCGCAAGACAGCATGAACATCATCGAGTAATGGATTAGCACCCCGGCCGCGCAAAGCACGAGGAAACCGGCGATGGCCGCGGGCGAAGGCGACAGATTAAGCCGCACCCCGGCGTAAACCATCACCGCTACAGCCAGCGCGCCGGTCACATACGCGTTGAGATCGGGCTGCCGAAGGGACACGATGAACCGCGTGTTCACGGGCAGCAGCAGCAGGAAATCGAGCCGGCCGGTGCGGACTTGCTCGGAGAGGTGGACCATGTTGGTTTGGAACAGGGCGACGAAAATCTGCTGGATGAAGTTGCCCGCTCCGGCCAACAGGATGACTTCCCACTTCGACCAGTCGCCGATTTTATCCGTGTGGCTGTAAAGGACGCTGAAGAAGCAGATTTGGAGCGCAAACCAGAGAAGATCCACGACAATCCAGAGGAGGAAGTTGACCTTGAAGGCCATCTCCCGCGCCACGCCGTTCTTCCAGAGCGCGGAATAAATGCTGGCGTAGCGACGGAGGAGCATAGAACAAGTCACCCTCCCACCGCCCCATAGTGCCGCACCCCGCGCGCCCAAACGAAGCGGGCAGCCAGATACGCCGCGGCCACCCAGCAGAACTGGATGAACAACCCGCTCCAAAGCGCCACGCCCGTCACACGGCCCAGATACACGTTGACCGGAAAGAAAAGCTGATACGGAAACGGTGTGTAATGCAGCGCCTTGACCAGCGCCGACGGCAGGATGTCCAGCGGGAATAGATGACCGCCGGCAATGTATTCGAACGAATAGAGAATGAAAATGAAGGTCGAGACTTCCAGCACCCAGAAGGCCAGCAGCGCCATCGTGTAGGAAATGAAGAATTGCAGCAGGGCTGTGAACACGAGCGAAATGAGAAACGCGCCAAGCGTCAGCGCGTCCGCCGGAACGACCAGATTTTCGCGGTGGAAAAAGATGAAGACGGTCACCGGCACTATCGCACAGGCCACGAACACAACCCGTCCGGCCACGTACAGAGTGAGCCGGTAGGCGAGATAATCGAGGGGCTTGAGGAGCAACTGGCTGAGGCGCCCGTCCCGGATGTCGCTGACGATTTGCCAGTCGTCTTCCGCCACCGCCGTCAGCCCATCCACGATGGTCACGACGAGGTAATAGGAAATCATCGCGCCCAGTGTGTAACCGGCCACGTCGCCCTGCTTGCCGGCGTAGACCGCCCGCCAGAGCGAGAGAGTCGCGAAGAGCGGGATGAGGCCGAACACGCTGCGAAAAAGGAAGTTCACCCGGTAAACGAGCGTGTTCTGAATTCCGACGTTGAAAAGGCGCCAGTATTTTTTCATCGACCCGCCGCCGAGGGCGGCCGGGGGTGAGCCTAGCGCGGGCCAGGCTCGGTTGAAAACGGGAAACGACTCGCGTGGTCTCACTCCAGGGAAGGCCGCCGAACGCTCAAATTCATACGAAATTTCGGACAGCAGGCTTTAACCACGAATGAACACGAATGGATCAGGGGACAAATGCGAGCTTGACCGCGTGCGAGGATTTGATTGCATCGGCACTCATGAAATCGAAATGGATGGCGCTGATGGCTGTGTGCCTGGGCGCGAGTGTTTTGAGTGGCTGCGTGGATACGGTCGATGGCCGGCATCGGGCCGGGATGCCGTTCCAGCAGGACCGCGCGGAAGGACGGTACCCCCGCCCCGTGGCGGACCTGTGGGCCGCCGCCAAGGACGTGATCAAGTATCATGGGAGGATCAACAGCGAGGACGTCGAGCGCCAGTCCTTGCAAGGAAACGTGGACGATCGGCACGTCTGGATCAGCGTGGACGCCATCGACGACAAACTGTCCCGCGTGATCGTTCAGGCGCGGACGAAGGGGGGCTTCGCCGATATGCAGATGGCCGCGTACCTCGAAAAGGAGATCGCGGTGCGTCTGGCCAGCGGAAACCTGAGCCCCGCCAGCACGCCGCCCCGTTGAATAAGCGTTGAATAAGCGTTGAATCGTTAAAGCGTTGAATCGTTAAAACGGTTGGCGGTTCAACGGTTTAACGTTTCAACCGTCAGCCCGGCTTCCCCCGTTTGAGTCCGAGGTCCTTCTCGTAAGCCCCAAGCTTCAATGATTGACCCTGTTCCTTGCCCTTCAATTCGAGCCGGAGCAGATCCAGCCGCTGCTGCGCCAGCCGCGCCGGGGCCAGTCCAGGGAAGCGATCGATGATGCGCTGGAGCGTGGCCTGAATCGACTCGTAGGGGGCGCCTTGTTTCACCTGCAAATCAGCAATCACGTTGAGCCAGCGGGCGACTTCGCGCGCCGGCTGGTTTGGGGCCTGGATGAGCTGTTCGAGCTGCTCCAAGGCGAGGTCGGGCCTGTCGTAGTGATCGAAGTAAATGCCGGCCAGCTTCTCGCGCGCTTCGGCGTCGAGCGGGTGAGCTTCGAGTTGTTTCACAAGGCGTTCGGCCGCGTCTTCGGGAGAGAGTCCCTTGGGAGACGCGGGAGTTGCCCCGTGACCGAGGCCGATGTCCGTGGCGCCGGCTGGCAGCCGGATCTGCCGGCGTTCATGGACTGCGTGGACGGCGTCCGCGTCGGCCAGGTGGGCCAGGCGTTGCGCGGCGCCCATCGCCAAATCCGTGTCGGGCAGGAGTTCGACAATCTTCTCGAGAGTTTGCCTTGCCGCCTCGACGTCGCGGGCATATTTCAGGTGCCAGTCGGCCAGTGAATTGAGCGCGAAGGCGACGTTCTTCGGCCCGTGCCCGGGCTGGGCGACGAATCGCTCGATAGCGAGTTGCGCTCCGGGAAGATCGTCCATGTGCTCGGCCTGGATTTCAGCCAGCATCAGTTGCCCGGTTACGTCGGTTGGGAACTTCGCAAGTTGCGCGCGGATTTCGCGAACGGCCTCCACGTAGCGGCCTTGCTTGTGGCGCGATTCGGCGATGGAATAGAGCGGCGTGGGGTCCGGCGGCGTGCTGCCGCCAGTGTAGAGATTCCCAAACCAGTCCCCGACTTTGGCCCCGATTCTCGGCGCCCACATAATTCCTAACACCACCCCTAGCGCCAGACCCAGCACGAGTCCGGTGAACTTTCCTTCCGGGGTTCCGTCCTTCGACAGCTTGTAGATGCCGAAGAACCCGCCTCCAATGAGCAACGCCGACAGGACCCAATAGAATACCACCCGCGCCGGGTCTTCGTTTTTCTTGAGGGACCGCCAGAACAGCCAGCCGATGCAGGCGACGAAAAGCAGCAGCACCAACAGCCCGAACGCGAAGCGCAGCGCCATGCGTCACTCCTTTTTCCGGCTGATGCGGTCCGGATGCCGGGCGCGGCTCATGGCGGTATCGTAACTGATGAGGCAACGGCAGTAGAGGTCGTAAAGGCAATTGTCCATGAGCGACATGCCTTCCTTCGCGCCGGTTTGGATGGTGTTTTCCAGGAAATGAAGCTGGTTTTCGCGGATCAAGTTCCGCACCGCGCTCGTCGCCGTCAGAAACTCGAACACCAGCACGCGCCTCGAGCGGTCGGCGCTCGGCAGCAGGTCCTGGGCGATAAGGCCCTGAAGCGTGTTGGCGAGTTGGAGGACGATCTGCCGCTGGGCGCTCCCCTCGAAGACGCCAATGATGCGCTCCAGCGCGTGGGCCACGTTCGGCGAATGCATCGTCGCCAGCACCAGATGGCCCGTCTCGGCCGCCGTGAGCGCGGTCGCAATCGCCTCCGGATCGCGCACTTCGCCGACGACGATGACGTCGGGATCCTGGCGCAGGACGTGCATGAGCGCGCGGTTGAACGAATGAACGTCCGTTAGCACCTCCTGTTGCACGATGATGGCGCGGTTGTTTCGGTGGACGAATTCGATGGGATCCTCGATGGTGACGACCTTGCAGCGGCGCTCGCTGTTGATGAGGTTCACCATGTAGTTGAGTGTCGTCGTCTTGCCCGCGCCGGTGGGGCCGGTGATGAGGAACAGTCCGTTGGGCCGGCGGGCCATGTCGTCGATTTTCGCCGGCAGACCCAGTTCCTCGCGCGTCGCGATGCGGTCGCCGCAGAAGCGAAAGCTCATTTCCGGGTGCCCGTTGCGCTTGTAAAACGTGATGCGCACCCGCCCAGCCACGGGATGCCGCAACGAAATGCACAGCTCCCACTCGCGCTCAAATTTGTCGCGCTGCGATTCGTTGAGCAGTTGCAGCGCCATCTCTTCGGCGTCGGCCTCGGCCAGCGCGTCGCTTTCCGCGAGGATGATTTCGCCATTCACGCGGAAGGAGGGCGGCACGCCCGCGATGATGTGCAGGTCCGAGGCCTCGTACTCGCGGGCCATGGCAAGCAGCCGATCGAGGCGGGAGGTGTGCATGAGGTTAAATGACGAATGACGAATGACGAATGGGCACAGGCGGCCTGCCGTAGAATCGCTACGTGAAAGCGGGCATCGGACGGATGGTGGAAAAGTTCATCCGGTATCCGTCGTTTCCATTCGTCATTCGTCATTTGGAATTCCATCTGCGCCACCATGCGGCGATGCGCGCGGCGAGGCCCGTATTTTCAAGGGCGTGGATCGCGTCGCGCGCTTCGAGCCGGCGCGGGTCCAACTGTAAGACTTGACCATACGAGTTGCGCGCCGCAGCCACCAACCCGAGTGCTTGCTGGCATTGCCCGGCCATGAGCCACAATACAGTGTGGTCCGGCTTCAATGCGAGCGCCTGCTGGACGAGCTTCAACGCGATGGCGAACTGCCGGTAGAACGCCCGCACGCGCGCCGCCAGCCACGTCACAAACCAGTCGCCCGGCGCCAGCGCCAGCGCCTTGTCGAAGCAGTAATCGGCCCGTTTTTCCGCCCGAGCCAGGAGCACGTCGCCGCGGGCCAGCCAGACGTACGGGGTGTCGCCTTGCGAATCGACCGCGGCATCGGAGAAGGCGATCGCGGCGTCCGTGTCGCCCAGGCGCGCCAGGGCGACGGCCTTGGCGGCGAGCAATTCGTGGGCGTCGGGGAACCGCTCCAGCGCCTTGTCGGCCCAGAGCTTGGCTTCATTGAACTCGCCCAGTTCGACGAGCGCGCGGACCTGCCCGGCCCAGGCGGCCGCGTTGTGCGGATTAAACTCCAGCACTTTGGAGAAGGCCCGCAGCGCCGCCTCGAAGTCGGCCTGCTCGAAGGCGGTCTGGGCATCATCCAGGCAGCGCTGTTCGTCGCGGCCGGCCGAGTGCCGTCGCGGCGCGCCCTCGGGTTCCTGACCGAATTCAAGATTGGCGAAACGGCTCATGACATCACGGAATCAATACTCGGTTCGTCGCGGCCGTGCGCCGAAGACTCGCCTGAAGCAATTGCGTGTCGCTCTGCTCAGTGTGACCATCCACAAATAGGAGATTCCCCTTTCCGTTGTGGATGCTCTTGGTCCAGCCGACCGGACTATTCGTGTGCAGATCCAAAGCGCCGCTCGCGGCCTGCTTGCCACTGATGGTCATCAGTCGATCACCTGCAAGGAGCATGGCGGGAAAGTTGAAGTTCACGTCCACACCGAGGAAATAGCTGACGTTTGAGTTGTTGAACTCGCCGGAAAAATCTCTGCCTCGCGTTCGGCCGGCATCACGAGGGCACCACAGTACCGTCGGGGTGTTCAGATAATTCGACAAGATTCTGAAATGAACTGCCGCCTCGCCGTTCGTAAGGAAGTCCCTTGTTCCCCCATTCGTCACAGGAACTTGCATCGGGTACCTGCTGTTGTTGTCGTCAGCCCATTGCTGAAACGCCAAGCCGGTAAACTTTAGGTGGTTAATACAGCTGCCCCAATCCTGTTTAACGTGCCGCGTGCGAAGCATGGCTACGAGCAAAACTACCAACAGACCTAAGACGAAGACGACAATTAACATTTCCACCATTGTGATCGCAGACTTGTGGAGGCTCAGTCGAATCCCCCCGCAGTCCACGGTCGAGCCGCCTGTCCATCTTGCCCCGCAACTGCGGCGCGGGAGGTTCATCAGTCGCCCTGAGGCCATAGGTCGCCTCCCATCCACGGTTCGCCTGCGGCATACAGCGAGAACAGTGTCAGCCCAACCAGCAGGGCCAGGCCGACAACGAACGTCAGGGTTTTCTTGCGGTCAGAAGCAGCCGCATTGTGCTGGAGCCGGGCAGCAAACGAGATCCACGCCAGCGGCAATGCCAACAGCAGGAACCCGAAGTGAACGAGAAAAGCCGTGGAGGCAGGCATGCTTCCGCCCATCCCGCTCGCCGCATGATAACCGACGCCCGCGGCGAGAATGCCGGCCACAATCACTCCGACCTGCATCAGGGCTACTTTGATGGCGTTGCGCATGGTGAACATACTCAGTGCTTCGCACGATCCACCAGCTTTGACCGGGCACGATGCAATTCGTTCTCCGAGAGCGGAGGCATTTTTCCGAGCCTTTCGAATTTCTGACGCTGTTCGGCTACGGACGCCCACACCCAGGCGATGCCCGCCGCGAGCACCACCGCAAACACGGCCAACCCCCAGTCGCCCAGCGCTCCCATGCACAGCACCGCCACGACGGCCAAGCAGAACGGCGCGCCATTGCGGCCACATTCCTTCAAGTGTTCACAGAAGCCTTGCCACATATCCAGTATTCAGTAGGTCAGTATTCAGTATTCAGTATTCAGTTGCGCGCGCGGTCGCCCTTCGGCCGGCTGAATACTGAATACTGATTACTGATTACTCATGCTCCTCTCGCCACACTCGCATTCCTGGCCCGCCCCTCCGCCCACGCCCGCAGCCGGCCGATCTGCTCGTCCATCGTCCGCGAGAGCGGCACGGTTTCGCGGAGCGCGGCGAGGACGTGCGGAGTCGTCAATTCCTGGCGGTCGGAAAAGGCGTCGAACAACGCGCTGATGACGCTCTGTTCGATTTCCGCGCCGCTGAAATCGTGGCTCGCCCCGACCAGCGCGGGCAGGTCGAACGCCAAGACGTCGCGGCCGCGACGGGCCAGGTGAATTCGGAAAATCTCCTCGCGCTCGCCCGGCGCGGGCAGGTCCACGAAAAAAATCTCATCGAAACGGCCTTTGCGAAGCAGCTCGGGCGGGAGGTTCGAGATGTCGTTGGCTGTGGCGACGACGAAGACCGGCGCCGTCTTCTCCGACAGCCAGGTGAGGAACGTGCCGAAGACGCGCGCAGTCGTGCCGCCGTCACCGCTCCAGGAGCTTTGGGCGCCGGCAAACGCCTTGTCGATTTCGTCCACCCACAGCACCGCGGGCGCGATCGACTCGGCCACGGCGATGGCCCGGCGGACGTTTTCCTCCGACGAGCCGACCAGGCTGCCGAACATGCGGCCGATGTCGAAGCGCAGCAGTGGCAGTTGCCAAAGGCTCGCAACAGCTTTCGCGCACAGGCTTTTGCCGCAACCCTGCACGCCCAGCAGCAGGATGCCCTTAGGCGCCGGCAGGCCGAAATCGCGCGCCTGATCGCTGAAGGCCAGCGCGCGCTTGCCCAGCCAGCCTTTCAGCAGGGCCAGACCGCCGACATGAGAGAACTCCTCACCCGTGCAATAATCGAGCAGGCCGCTCTTGCGGATGATCTGCTGTTTCTCTGCGAACACTTCGCCGACGTCTTCCACTCCCAGGCGCTGGCTTTTCACGAGGATTTTCGCGAAGACGTTTTCGGCCTCGCCGAGCGTGAGGCCGAGGGCGGCTTGCAGAAGGCGCTCCCGGCCGGCGGGGTCGAGGTCGATGGCGACGTTCTTGAACTGCGCGACGTCGGCCAAAATCTGGTGAAGGAGGGCGGTCAATTCCTCGCGCGTCGGGAGCGGAAAGTTGAGGACGGTGATCTCCTTCTCCAGCTCGACGGGGATTTCGAGCACGGGCGAAACGAGCACAACGGTCTTGTAGCTGTGCTTGAGGTGCAGGGCGATTTCCTTGAGCCGGCGCGTGACGGTGAAGCCCGGCTTGCCCAGGAACGGGTGCAAATCCTTGAACAGGTACACCGCCGGCTCGACGTGCGCGATGACCTCGTCGAGCGCGGCCAGCGGCTCGCGGGTGGCCGGGTTGCGCGGCCTTACGGTCTGCACGGACGCGCCGGCCAGCGCCAGGCCGGTCGTGCAGCTCCATTCGTAAAGTTTCTTTTGGCGCTTGGCCGCGATGTCGAGCAACAACTCCTGCACGCGGGTCTCCTCGCTTGTGACGACGTAGAGCAGCGGGTAGCGGGCGCGGATGAGCGTTTCGATTTCGTGGTGAATGGTCATGGGCAGAACGAAAAGCGCAAAACGTGAAACGTAAAACGTGAAAGCGGGGAGCGGCGCCTTCCCGGAAATACGGCAACAGTGGGGGGAGAAGGAGTTCCGGCCTTGAGCGCGGCGGGCTTCATGTGGGGAATGTAGTCCGCCACCGGGCAGGTTTCCAGCGGGAGGTTGGAGCGACTTGGAATCAGCCTCAGAGGAGTTGTAACCACGGATGGACACAGATGAACACGGATAAGAAATCGTTGCGACTGCAAGCGGGTTCACCCATTAGGAGGGACGTTCCCCACCGAAATCCGTGTTCATCTGTGTCCATCCGTGGTTTCCATTCTTAAGTTCAGTTGCAAGAGTTTGGATGCAGCACAAGCGCGGCGTGCGGGCGCAAGTGGAGTGTCAACGCGTTTTGCTCCATCTGAACCTCGCAGGGCGGTGCGCCCTGTGGGTCGGCCAAATCACGGAGGCGCCACACATTCGCCCCCGGCCGGTTGCCCGGCACAGGAATCCGGACTCGGGCCGGCTGCGAGGAGAGGTTCACCACCACCAGGTCGCACGCCCCAATCTGCGTTTGCCACTCGATCACCGTGACATTCTCAAAGCTCTCGTCCGTCGCTGCAGCGGGCAGCACTTCGAGAATCCGGGGAGTGCCGCGGCCGATGGCCGTCGGGGCGAGCGTGCCGAGGAGTTGTCGGTAGAGCGCGGCAATCGCCGGGTCGGGCGCTTCGTACGGACGCCGGCCAAGGTGCACGGGAACGTGAACGCGAGCGCCGTCGAGTTGGCCGTCGTGCAGCAGGCGCAAGCCAGGGAGGGCGAGGACGAGGAGCGCCGCCGCGCGATGTTCTTCGAGAGAAAGCCGGGGGGCAATTCGGGGCTCGTCGTGGTTTTCCAGGAAATGCGCGCAACGCCGGACAAAGGCCACACCTCGTTCGAGGAGATGGCGCCGCAATTCAGCCGGCCGGCGTTCGATGAGGAAGTCGAGCACGCGCTTGTCGTAGGTGAAGTCGAAGCCCAGGGATTGGAGGCGCGCTTCGAGGTCCCAATAGGCTTCAGCCAGGAACAGGAAGCCGGGCTTCCGGACGGCGGCGATGGCGTCGGCCCAAAACTCCGATTGTGGTGTTGGGCTGCTGCTCGGAAATCCTTCCCAAGTGCGCGCGAAGACGTCGTTAATGAGCAACATTGCCATGTCGCAACGAACGCCGTCGCACATTGTGGCGACGGATTGAAGTTGCTCGATCACCGAGGCGCGCAAGGCGGGGAGTCGGAAGTCGAGTTGTGCGGTGTCGATCCACGGCGGGAAATTCGGATCCTTGCCGTGGGCAATCCGGACTTCGCCCTTGCGCGTCGGCATGGGAAAAGTGCCAGGCGCCGGGTGTCCGGCGCGGACGAACCAATCCGGGTGTTCCCGCAGCCAGGGGTGATCCAACCCGACGTGGTTCGGAACGAAGTCGAGTAAAAGACCGAGACCGTGCCGGTGAAGCTGCTCGCGAAAAGCTCGCAGCCCGGCGTCGCCCCCGAGCGAAGCCGGCACCCGATACGCCGCGAGCGCGTAAGAGGAGCCGGCCACATCCTCCTCGCGCCAATCGGGCAGCGCAACCTTCAGCCGCCCCGCCGTGTCCGGTTGCCGGAGAAACACATCGCGGCTGCGCGGGCCGGTCGTCCACACTCCCATCATCCAAATGTGGGTGAAGCCAAGGCTCCGCCAGACCTCGAGTTCCTCCTCCGGGACGTCCCCAAGCAGAATAGACCGGCCGTGACGAGCGCTCAACGCGCGCAACCAACATCGCGCATTAATCTCGTAGACCAGCGGATGATCGATAGCGTCGGAAGACATCGCCTTTACGCAGGCCAGGCTGCCTTCAGCAACGCCGGAAGGATGACGCCTGAAACGCCCTCCAGGAAGTAATCCACGCGCGGTGTCAGCGGTGTGCGTTGCGGGTTGACCTCGACGACCCAGGCCCCCGCGTCGAGCGCGTCGAGCGGCAAGGACGCCGCTGGGTGCACGAGCGCGGAGGTGCCGACGCTGAACAACACCTCGCAGCGCCGGCTCGCCGCCAGGGCGCGCGCGAATTCCTCCTCCGGCAGCATCTCCCCAAACCACACCACGTCCGGCCGCAGCCATCCGCCGCAGCGCGGGCAATGCGGGGGCGCTTCAGCCGTCGCCGGCCAGGATTCCACGGCCGTGCCTTCCTCGAAGCATTTCGTGCGGGTGATGTTGCCGTGAAGCTCGACGACGTTGCGGCTGCCGGCGCGCTGATGAAGGCCGTCGACGTTTTGGGTCGCCAGCAGAAACTCCGGCATGCGCCGCTCCAATTCCGCGATGGCGAAGTGGCCGGGATTCGGCTGCGCCTCGCCGACCCGCGCGCGTCGAGTCGCGTACCACTCCCACACGAGACGGGGGTTCCGCCGGAACGCCCCGGGCGTGGCGAGATCCTCGGGCTTGAAGTTCGCCCACAGGCCCGTCTGCGCGTCGCGAAACGTCGGCACGCCGCTTTCCGCCGACACGCCCGCGCCGGTCAACACCACCATCCGGCGCGCCGTGCGCAGCGCGTCGAGAAGCGGCTCTGGAAATCCGAAAACGGGCATGACTTGTGGGCGTGGCTCGCGAAGCCGCCCACGTGGTTTACGCGAATTTCAGGCGGAACGTCAATCCAGCGAGGATTGCAGCACGGGGCTTCATGAGAATAGTAGATCACTGAAACAGAGGCACGCCTTCGCGCCATTGACGGGCGCGGCAACAGAGTAGGGCAGGCGTCTCGCCGGCCCGGCCGAGCGAAGCGAGGCCCAGGTGATGCGAAAGCCGCGCCTTTCGGCGCGGCGGGGCAAGCGAGACGCCCGCCCTACGTTGCGGTTCATGGAGCTTGAGCATGGAAGGGACAACGCTAGAATCCGGCCCGTGAACATCCAAAGTTTCTATTCTCGTTGTGCCATCCCTGTGGTTGCCGTTGCGGTCGCGTTTGGACTGTCGCCCGCCGCGCCCGCCTCGGACGCCAAACCGTCCGTCGGCCTCAAGCTCGTCGTCGAGGGCTTCGTCTCCCCGCTCAATTTCGCGCCACTCGACGACGGCTCCGGCCGCGTGCTCGTCGCCGACCAGGTCGGCACAGTCCACCTGCTCGGCAAGGACGGCAAACTCTCCGATCAGCTCTTCCTCGACTTGCGCCCGAAGATGACCAAGCTGAACGACGCCTTCGATGAGCGTGGATTGTTGGGCCTGGCGCTGCACCCGCAGTTTCGCCAGAACCAGAAGCTCTACCTCTACTACAGCGCGCCCCGCCGCGAGTCCGCGCCGACAAACTGGGACCACACCAGCCACCTCTCGGAGTTCACGGCCGTGAAGGACTTGAGCAGGGTGGACGCAGCCTCGGAGCAACTGCTCCTCCAGTTCGATGAACCGCAGTTCAACCACAATTGCGGGCGGCTGGTGTTCGGCCCGGACGGCCTGCTCTACGTCGGCGTTGGCGATGGCGGCGGAGCCAACGACAACGACACAGGACATCCCGAACCCGGGAACGGCCAGAATACGCAGACGTTCCTCGGGAAAATTCTCCGCATCGACGTCGATCACGGGTCACCCTACTCCGCGCCCAAGGACAACCCGTTCGCCGATGGCAAGCAGGGCAAGCCGGAGATTTTCGCGTGGGGCTTTCGCAATCCGTGGGGCATCAGCTTCGATCGCGGCGGCAGCCGGGAACTGTTCGCGGCGGATGTCGGACAGAACCTTTACGAGGAATTGAACATTGTGGTCAAAGGGGGCAATTACGGCTGGCACGTGCGCGAGGGGTTCCACGGTTTCGATCCGAAGAACGCCGACCGTACGCCGACCAACGCCCCGACCGCCGATGCCGCCGGCCGGCCGTTCGTCGATCCCGTGCTCGAATACCGCCATCCGCCGCGCAACAAGCCGCCGAGCGCGACCGAGCCGCAGGGCATTTCCGTCACCGGCGGCTACGTTTATCGCGGCAAGGCCATCCCCTCGTTGCAAGCCCGCTACGTGTTCGCCGACTGGTCGCGCAATTGGGCCATCGCCGACGGCGTGCTGCTCGTCGCGTCGCGGCCGGCTGATGGGAAGACCGGCACGTGGTCGCTGGAGTATTTGCCGCTCGTCGAGCCGGCGAAGCTCAGCGCCTACATCGTCGCGATGGGCGAAGACGCCGACGGCGAGCTCTACCTGCTGACCAACGGCAGCAACGCGCTTCGCGGCAAGACCGGCAAGGTCTTCAAGCTCGTCCCGATGTAACGAGCGCGGCCTGCGTTTCGACCCACCGCGCCAGCAGCCAAAGCGCGTCCGAGAGGCGATTGAGGTAAACGCCAATCTCATCGTTGCCCAATTGCCCCGCCTCGCGCAGTGCGCACACACGGCGTTCGGCGCGACGGCAAGTCGTGCGCGCTACGTCGAGCGCGGCGGAGGCTTCGGTTTGACCGGGCGTCGCCCAGCCTTTAAACGAAACATTCTGCGCCTCGATCTCCTTGACCAGTGCGTCGAGTTTCGCCGTCAGCTCCGCGGTGACGAGTTTGAAGCCATCCTTCACATAGCGCCCGCGATCTTCCGGGAGCGTCGCCAGCTCGCCCATTAGTATGACCAAATCCTCCTGCGTCACGAGCAGGTGCCGCTGGACGAAATCATGTTCAGCCGCAGCCCGTGCCACGCCGAGCGCCGCATTGAGTTCATCGACACTACCGTAGGCCTCGACGCGCGGATGGCACTTCGAGACGCGCCGGTTATACATCAGCCCCGTCGTGCCGTCGTCGCCCGTGCGCGTCGCGATGCTCATTAGGGACGAGGCTAGATCGGCGCGCAGGCCGGCGCAAAGCGGAAGTGAGCGACGTGCCAGTGTAGCTACGGATACTGAGGTTTACACCCGCAGTGGCCGCCGCCTAATATCCCCCGATGCCACGCAATTACTGGCTCGTGAAACAAGAACCCGAATCCTACTCGTGGGACACGTTCGTTGCAGACGGCCGCGCCGCATGGACGGGCGTCCGAAACTTTCAGGCCCGAAACAATCTTCGCGGGATGAAGAAGGGCGAACTTGTGGCGTACTATCATAGCGGGAGCGAAAAGCAGGTGGTGGGCCTTGCGCGAGTGGACCGCGAGGCTTACGCCGACCCGACCGCCGATGAAGGGGATTGGTCGTGCGTCGATCTTGCGCCCGTGAAACCGCTCAAAAAGCCGGTCAGTCTGGCGACGATGAAGAGAGACCTCGTGCTGGCCTCGATGCCACTGGTGAAGCATTCGCGGCTCTCTGTCTCGTCGATGACTGCCGGGCAATTCGATCGCCTGCTCGCGTTGGGCGAAACCAGGCCGTAGTCGCTCCCGGATCTGCTTTGAGCGTGTCGCGCTGTAAGCATGGAGTCCCGGCTTTAGCCGGTGATGCGTCCGGCCATGCCTACCGCGGCATGCTTTCGCTTGCTCCGCCGGCTAAAGCCGGGACTCCGTGCCGTGCCAGTTTCTCCCGCAACCACGAAGGCCGGTTGGTCGTGATTCCATCCACGCCTGCGGCTGCCAGACGCGAGGCTTTCGCGGGAGAGTCGACCGTCCAGATGTAGAGATTGAGACCCGCCGCATGAACCTTGGACGCGAACGTCTGGTTCACCGGGCCGCGCCCACCGAGGTCGAGCGCATCGAGGCCGGCTTCCTTCGCCTGGGCGATCAGTCTCTCGGCGGTGGGAGTCCAGCCGCCGCGCCAGTTCCGGCGGAAGCCCTGGACCCACGCCACCTCCCATTCGGGTAGCGCCCACTTCACCAGCTTCATCGTCGTCAGATCGAACCCGATGGGGAGGACTTGCGAAGGGCTCTTCCCGGAGCGCTTCACCGCGTCGACGAATTGCGGCAGGCACTCGGGGCCGCATTTGATTTCGACGAAGAGGCGCTTGCCGGGCGGGACGGTTTCGAGGACGTCCGCGAGCGTCGGAATCTTTTCTCCGGCGAAGCGCGGATGTTTCCAGCGCCCGACATCGAGCGCGCGCAACTCGTCGAGCGTCTGCGCGCGCACGCGCCGGGCCACGCCTGCGGTCCGGCGCGTATGAGCGTCGTGGATGACCACGATGTGGCCGTCGCGGGATTGGCGCACGTCCACCTCCACCGCGTCCGCGCCCTGCGCCCAACCGAGGCGGACGGACGCGAGCGTGTTCTCGGGCGCTTCGTGCGAGGCACCGCGGTGGGCGATGATGTCCATGGGGATTTACGATTTACGATTTACGATTTACGCGCCGTTCGCTCGCTCGGGCGTTTCACCCACTTGCCCGTAAATCGTAAATCCAATCACGACTTGCTCAAGAGCTTCCACACCCTCAGCGCCTCCGTCACGCCCCAGGCCTGCGCGTCGCAGCCGCGCTGGGCGTGCGGAGCGTCCCCGTCGAGGATTTCGGGAATCTGGCCAATGCAGCCTTCGCGGAGCAATTGGTCCATGCTGCCGAGGTAAGAACGGGCGGCGGCCACCGCCTCCTCCTCAAAATCCCACGCTCGCGCAATTGCTTCGCAGAGGACAGGGAAGGTCCACGTCCAGGCGGTGCCATTGTGGTAGGCGGGCTTGCGGCGCGTGTCCTCGTCGCCTTCGTAGCGGCCCCGGTAGGGATTCCTGGGATCATTGAGCAATTGGCCGTCCCGCCCGTGAATGGGCAGCGGCGGTGAAACGGGCAAAGGCGCCAGTGACCGCAGCGCGCCCGGCACGACCAGGTGCCGCAGCGCCGCGTCCACGGTGCGTCGGGCCCGTTGGCCCGTCAGCAAACCCAGGCTGACGGCCAGCAGGCCGTTGCTCCGCAGGGACGTGTCCTGCTCCGCGTCGCGCGCGGGCACCGACGGCGCCGCCACGAGCAAATCGGCGATCCAGCCAAGTTCTTCGATCCAGTATTTTTCGAGCAGGGACTGCTCGGCGCGCTGGGCGAGCGCAGCCCATTCGTCGCCTTCCCCGCGGCCGGCGAGGCGGGCGACTTGCCGCAACAAGCGCACCCACAGCGCCTGGATTTCGACCGGGTAGCCTTCGCGCGGGGTGCCGGCGGGGAAACTGGTGTCCATCCAGGTGAAGTGGCTCGGGCTCCAGACCAGCGCGGACTCGGGATCCATCCGGATGCCATTGGGTGTGCCGTCGCGGAAGCCGCAGGCGATGGACTGCAGCACATCGGCCACGGTGCGCCCGCGGTGATCGACCTGCGTCGCGTAAAACGCCGTGGCGCGGGCGCGGGTCATTGTTTCAGCGTGTTCCTCGCAGACGATGCCAAACCAGAGCGGAGCGTCGGTGGTGTCGCGATTGGAAGCGTCTTCCCCGCGAATCGTGTTGGGCAGCGTGCCGCGATCCTCGAAGTGGGCAAGAACCGTGAGCAATTGCTGCACTTCATCGGTCATGCCGGCGGCCAGCAGGCCGCGAGCGCAGATGAGCGAATCGCGCCCCCAATCGAGGAACCACGGGTAGCCCGCGATGATGGTCCGGCCGCGGTCGCGCCTCGCGACGAACGCGCGCAGGGCCAGCGCCAGCTCGCGCCCGAAGCGGTCGCCGCGCTGGAGATCCGCGTCGCGCAGCAGTTTCACATCAGCAGCCTCGCGTTGCTCGACGAAGCCCTTCAACTCGGCAGCGGTTGGATCCACGGGGTCGGCGCTGATCACGAGCGTGACAGTCTGGCCTTTGGGCAGCGGCAATTCGAACCAGCCGGGGCTGAACGCGTCGCCGTGCGCCGTCTGGCCGCGCGTCGCTTCGACCGGATGCTCGATGTGTTCGCTCCACTCGGGCTGCGGATGATAAAGCCCGTGGTCGGCGAAAACGCGCAACCGGCGGTCCACCGCGGGAGCGAACTCGAATCCGGTTTGGTCGCCCAACGTGCGCGTGTGGGAGGCGAAGTGATGTTCGGCGCCGGAGTTGCGTTGCGTTTCGGTGTGGAAATTGCGGTCCTCGATGTCCACGCGCACGGTGAGGGACACGCGGCACTCGGGAGCCAGATCATGCCCGGCGCGCGGCGCGGCGTCGGGTCGATGGAACTGGAGCACGGTGACGTTGCGGCCTTCGAGCATGTCGGCGCACAGGCGCACTTCGACGGCCCGGTCGTCGCCGGCGCTGGCCAGGAAGCGCCACTGGGCGACGGGGCGCAGCTCGAAATCGAGCAGATTGTCGAAGTTGAGAGGCGTGCTGAAGCCGTCGGCGTCGATCCAAACGCGGGCGCGCTTGGCCAGGATGTGGCGGTCCACGGGCAAGGCGGGATGGAGGTTGGCGCCGAGCAGGCAGTCGTACTTGGAATAAACCTGGCCCAGATCGACCGCCAGTCGCGCCATGCCGCCGAGGCCATTGGTGAGAAGGACCAGGCATTGCGGATTGCGGACTGCGGATTGCGGATTTTCTTTTGGCAGATCGATGAAGCGGATACGGGCCTCGACAAACTTCGGTTCGCCGTCGTAGCGCTCCAGCTTCAACGTCGCGTCGCCGGGCGGCCGGGCGGGGGCAAAGCTGGCAAAGTAGCGGGTGCCGATGCGAATCGATGCGGCGTGTCCGGGGAAGGACGTGTCGTCCGGCTTGAGAACGGCGCGGAAGGGCGCGTCCTCCTCGACCAGCAGCCAATGGTCGCAAGGCACGAGGGTCACGCGGCTGGCGTTGGAATGATCCCACGTCACCACGGGCGGGAAGCGTTCGACCGCCGCGGCCTGCTTCAGCGCGGCGAGCGCGTCCTCCTTCACCAGCGCAGGGTCGAGGTACCTGACGGCTGCGAGGAATGGTTTTGCGCCGGCCTGGACTCGCGAGGCCATCTCCCGCCAGTCAAATGCGCTCAGGTGCCGCATGCGGATGCGCAAGGTGATCATGGCGATGGCCCAGGCGGCCTGCGCGCGCAGCGCGCGGTAGGCGTCGCCGGCCAGGCCGCGAGGCTCGAGCTGTTCGGCGAGGCAAAAGCAGTCCGCCGGTTTGAGCACAATCTCGATGCCTTCGGCGTGCTCCTTGATCGCGGGCGCCGTTTGGCCGAGCAAATCGTGGCGCGGCGAGCCGAGTTCCTCCCACGTCTCCAGGTCCAGCGTGATCGAGCGGGCGATCTTCGGGTCCGTGTTCACCAGCACCAGCGTTTGGTCGACGCCCTCGTCGGAGACGCGGCGCAACGCCAGAACGTGATCGTCGGGCGCGCTCAGGCGCGTCAGAGCGGCGTTGTCGAAGAAGCACGGATGCTGCGCCAGCAGCCGGTTGAGCTGCGCCAGTTCGCCGACCAGGTTCGGCTCCTGGCCCCACGCCAGGCCGCGGCTGGAATGGACGTTAATCTTTTCCGTCGCAAGCCACTCGACGCCACAAGTGAAGCCGAAGCCGCCGCTGACGCTGGTCAAGCCGCACAGCCGGTTGCGCAACAGCGACCAACTGCGGCCGAGCTGGGCGAGGCGGTCGTTGTCATGCGTTTCCGAGTAGTGGATGTAGAGGCCGGCGCGGCGGCTTTGCTTGAGCGCGTAGTCGAGGTAGTTGGCAATTTCCTGGCGGGAAAAATTCTGGAACAGCTCCGAGTAAGCCCACTGCATCGCGCCGTCGGTAAGGAGATTCTCCGTGGCTTCCCACGAACCGCCGAGGCCCTCGAGCAGGAAGACGGTTTCCGGGAATTCCTCCTGCACACGCGCGGTGATGTATCGCCAGGCGGGGACCGGGATCTTGTATCCGGCGTCGCAGCGAAAACCGTCCACACCGCGCCGGCACCATTCGAGGAAGACGTCGGCCATGTGCTCCCAGAGCGCGGGCTCACGGTGGTCCAATTCCACGAGGTCCTCCCAGACGACTCCCCAGGCGCCGGGGCAAACGAACGAACCGTCCTTCGCGCGCAAGTACCATTCGGGATGCTGCTCGTGAAGCGTCGCTCCCCAGCCTGTGTGATTGATCACCAGGTCCAGGAACACTTTCGCGCCGCGCGCGTGCGTGGCGAAGGCCAGCTCGCGGAACTGGTCCACGCCGGTCGTGCGTTTGTCGAACTCGATGAGCGCCGGATCGATGGCGAGCAGGTCCTGCACGGCGTACGGGCTCCCGAACCGGCCGAAGCGCGCGTAGGTCGTGGGCGTGGGAGTGATCGGGAGCAGGTGGAGGATGCGGCAACCGAGTTCGCCGATGATGAACGGGAGTTCTGCAACGAGATCGCGCAATTTGCCGGACGGTGGGATGACCGTAAAATCCTTCGCATCGAGCACGCGAAGCTGCGCCTCCAGCGGCTTATCGACCGTGCTGACGAGCTTCTTCGATGGGCCGAACATGCGCGGGAAGGCGCAGTAGAGGGTGTTGGCCGTGCGATAGGCGTCGGGATGGACGCTCATGCCGAAGTCGGGTCCGTCGGGCCACTGCTGGCGGCCCAACGGATCGATGGCGTACGCCTTGGCCTTGAAAAAGCCCACCTCTGTGAGTGGCAACGAAAGCGTCCACATGCCCGCGGCGTCGGGGCGCATCGGGAGGTCACGCCACGAGGCCAGGGCCAGTTGGGGTTTGCGGCTGTGGGCGAGGATGATTTCCTGGCGCAGCACATGACCCCGGCCGAGGTTGGTGCGAAGCCGGGCCTGCCAGCCTTCGGGCAACGGACGGCCATCCGGGGTGCCGAGACTGAAGGAAAGCTGGTCGCCGACGAAGCGCACGAGGCGCTCGCCGGGCGCGGGGTTCATGAGGAGCGTTTGCATCCTGCAAGATCTGCCAGGCCGCCGTGCCTGTCGGCGGGAGCGTGGCCGAAGCGGGGCGCGGAAGCAATGGGTGACATTGTGCCGGGAGGTAGAACGGCGGGGTGGCGGGAGGGCTTTAGGCGATGAGGCGTTGAAGCGTTGAAGCGTTGAATCGTTTAATCGTTGAATCGTTGAATCGTTAAACCGCTGAAGTGCAAGCGCGCCAGCTCGCTTCAACGATTTAACGATTCAACGTTTTAACGATTTAACCAGTTGGCGCTTCAAGTTATCTGCCGCCAAAAGTAGTGCTTCCCCGCCCGCGCCAAATCCGCTACTCAACAGCCCGAACGCCTAATGCACGCATGAGCACGCCCACTGCGACTGCCGCTGAAGCAGCGGCCGCCCCGACCGTCGAAACGCGCAGCGACCGCTGGCCGGCGCAGACCAAGTTCATCATCGGCAATGAGGCGGCGGAGCGTTTCAGCTACTACGGCCTGGTTAGTATTCTGATGGTGTACATCACGGAGGTGTTGGAGAAGACTCAGGACGACTCCGCCTTCATCATCCACGCGTTCAAGTTCGTGAACTATTTCATGCCTCTACTGGGGGCGTGGGTTTCCGACCGGTACTGGGGTCGCTACCGGACCATCCTATGGATCTCGCTGGCGTACTGCGCTGGGCATGGAGTCCTTGCTCTCGGTGATTTTACAGGGACGAAGGAGGCCAGAACGGCCTGCCTTTACACGGGCCTTATGCTGGTCGCATTTGGTTCTGGCGGCATCAAACCCTGCGTGTCCGCCTTCCTCGGTGACCAATTCAAGGCGAACCAGACCCGCCTGCTCCAAAAGGCCTACGCGGCATTTTATTGGTCGATCAATTTCGGTTCGTTCTTTTCCATGATGCTGATCCCGCAGATCAAGAACCACAGTTGGGCGTGGGCATTCTTTGTGCCGGGGATTCTCATGGGTGTTGCGACGCTGATTTTCTGGTTTGGGACGCGGCATTACGTTATGGTGCCACCAGCCCGGGAGTCGCGGACGGCCGGCTTCTTCGCAGTCTTCTTTGCAGCACTGCAAAACCATGCCGGTTCTGGCGGATTCTGGAATCGCGCTCGCCAGCGTTACTCCGAACAAGAAGTCGATGCGGCCCGGTCAGTGGTCCCGATTCTGTCGATCTTCGCGATGATTCCCGTATTCTGGTCCATGTTCGACCAAACTCACACGACTTGGGTTGCGCAGGGCACCAGCATGACCCCGGTGAATCTTCCTTTTGGCTGGATATTGGACGCGGCGAGCATGCAATCGGTCAATGCTCTCATGGTCATGGCCCTGGTGCCCATTATGACGTGGTGGCTCTATCCGCGGCTTGGCAGGTTCGCCTCCCCGCTCAAGCGAATGTCCATAGGCATTCTTTTGGCGGGAGCCAGTTTCGTCGTGGTCGCGTGGTTGCAACAGCAAGTCGATGCGGGCAAAAAGCTGTCCATCCTGTGGCAATTGCTCCCTTATTTCATTCTCACTACGTCCGAAGTGCTCGTCTCCACCACCGGATTAGAGTTTGCATTCCGCGAAGCGGCTCCCTCGATGAAGAGTACCATTATGGGCTTCTGGAACTTGACGGTGTCGTTGGGGAATCTCCTTGTCATGGCCATTACGGCTACAATGGGTGGAGGATCCGGCCATAGCTCCGTCACTCCCGGGCGCTTCATGCTTTACGCCGGTCTGGCCTTTGGGACTGGCGCCGTCTTCATCGTCTTCGCCCTCCTCTACAGATATCGCGACCCGACCGCGGCTCAGGGGAAGTAGGCTGGCTCAATGCCGGCCTTCGGTTGAGCCGGCCGCCCGGGTCAACCTTTGCCGGCGGGCGAACGGATGGGCGAGGCGCCGCAGCCATCGGCCGGCGCGCTGGAGCGGATTCGGAATCGGCTCGGGGCCGTAGCGGAGGCCATGCTTCAGCTTTCGTTTGTCGACGAAGTAAAGGTTCTCCTGCTCACCGCGCAGCGCGATGCGTTTCTCGGTGAAGCGGGCCAACAAGTGCTCGGGCCAGAGCGTTGTGCTGCGCTCGCCGTGGTAGGGGCCCTCCTGGAAATAGCGGCCTGGCGGGATCGGCGGGCGGGCAACGGCGTGGCGGCCGGAGTCGGATTTAAGGAGGCGGCAGTCGCGAATCCAGTTGCCCGTGATCGTGTTCACCGCGGGATAGGGCGAGGGGTTGCCCCACAGGACGAATTTCTTCGGCCCGTTCGAGTTCGAGAACCACGGGAAAATCGTCCGCATGAAACAGACGTAACGGCCGAAGGCGTCGCGGTCGTAGTCGCGGTCGCGGAAGAGGGTAACCGGCTCGCGACGTTGCTCGCGCACGAAACGGCGGAACTCGGCGGCGAACCGCCGGTCGCTGAAGTGCTCGATGGCCTCGGTGAAATCGTTGAAGAGCAGCCAGCCGCCGTTGAAGTGAACGCCCCCGTGCAGGTAAAGGATGCCGGGGGGCATCGGGCTGGCGTGGCCCGTCGGATGGCCTGCGCTGGCGGCGGCCATGCGGACTTGTTTGCAAAGGTGGTCGCCGACTTTGGAAATGATCTCGTCGTCGGGATCGGGCGGACGATGTCCGTCGGGCCAGTGCGGGTGTGGCGGGGTGCGGAAGAGCAGATTGTCGTGCCAGATGGGGCGGCCGGTGGCCGGGTTGATGCCGGTGCAGAAGGGGTGCGTTTCGTCGATCAAACCGCCGGGCATGGGGCGAAGCCAGATGATGTCGAGCACGTTCAGAATGCCCCAGGTGTTGTGGGCGGTGAGCTGGAGCCAGTTTTTCGGCACAAGCGCGTAGTAGCGAATGCGGCTCCAGGCGGTCATAAGAATAGCGCGATGCCGACGGCGCGTGCGTCTTCAGCGTAACTGCGACCGCGACGTCGCAGGCGATCGGACTGTTTCTTCCGTGTGAGTCATCGAGGGGCACGGTTTTTTGAGATCAGCCCGCGACCTCACAGCTACATTAGTCGGATTCGCGGTCCGGGAACAAGTTCGTTTCGCCAGCTCTTCGGCCAGCAGCGGGGCGTCCTCGCGAATGCCGCGGAGAAAGCGGCTGCGAAAATTGCGCAGTCCATCAAGGCCCAGGAAGAAAAGTCCGGGCGCCTCCGCGCTCTCGAAACCGCGCAGCGCCGGCTGGCCGGTCCGTTCATCGAACGCGATGCCGAGCGGGGCCAGGTGCGCCAGCGCGGGCCGAAAGCCGGTGGCGTAAAGCACGGCGCCTGCGCGCAACGATTGACCGTCGGTGAAAAGGACGCGGCGATCCTCGAAACGGATGATCTCCGGGAATACTTTCACCCGGCCGCTGGCGACGAGTCGCCGGGCGCTTCCGCCGGGCATGCGGACCTCGAACCCGTGGGCGGCGCCGCCGCGGAACGCCAATTTGAGCCGCTCCAGAGCCGGGTGGATGCGGAAGAAAATCCACCAGCCGATCGGGCCCGCTCCGAACTGAATCGGGCCGCGGCGGGAGAGCGCGACCTCGAATCCGGCGTCGGCCAGCTCGACCAGCGCTTGACCGGCGGAGAGGCGCTTGCCGACGATGAGAACGCTACCGCCGGCATGGCCGACGACATTGCGGATGTGCTCGGCGTCGCGGAACGCCGCGAAATGAATCTGCGGAATCGACGACTCGCCAGCGCCGGGAAGCTTCGGCACGAACGGGTTCGCGAAGCAGCCGGTCGCGTTGACGACGAGCGGCGCGGTGAACGTGCCGGCGCTCGTTTGAACCTGGAAACCTGAATCCCCGTCGCGAGAGACGGCGCGGATCTCAGCGTTCGTCACGATGGGCAATTCCCTCAACCGGGCGTATTGCTGGAGCCACGAGCCGTATTCGGCGGCGGACAATGCGCAGTTAGGCGGAAACCCCCGCGGGTCGGCGCCGGGCAGCCAGTTGGCCTTCCACGGGCTGACGAGCTTCAGTTGCGACGGCATCCGCGCCCATGAGTCCGCGACAGCGGGGGCTTTTTCGAGGAGCAAACAGTCGACGGCCCGCTGCTTCAACTCGAAAGCCAGCGTCAGGCCCGCCGGACCCGCGCCAAGAATGAGCACCTTCATACTTTTCCAGTTCGCTACGTCGCGCACCACAGCCATCGGCGCCTTGTCTGGCAGGATCAACTGTCAGATTAGCCGAAGGCGAGAGATTGTCATGTGAATTCTCGCGGGATGCCGAATAGCGTTGAGGTGTGCAGACTTTCCGAGGCGCGCCTTTCGCGGCATCCTGCTTGCCGATGCTGATTGCGTTCCACAAGCACTATGGAGTGTTGTCTCAATTCACCGGCGACGGCTCGCCGAATCGGACGCTGGCCGAGTTCGGCTTTCCGAAGGACGTGTACCCCATTGGCCGGCTCGACGCGGACTCGGAAGGCTTGCTGCTCTTGAGCGACGAGCCGGAGTTGAACGAGCGGCTGCTGCCTCCGCGCCGCGGTCACCCGCGCACTTATTGGGCGCAGGTGGAACGCATCCCGACGAACGAGGCGCTGCAGCGGCTCTCGCGCGGCGTGGTCGTGCAGGGGCGGAAGACACTTCCGTGCCGCGCGTGGTTGCTCGACCCGCAACCGCAGCCGCCGCCTCGCGACCCGCCAATTCGCGCTCGAAAAAACGTTCCGGATTGCTGGATTGGGCTCGAACTCATCGAAGGCAGAAATCGGCAGGTCCGGCGCATGACGGCGGCCATCGGCCATCCAACGTTGCG
>DASTLJ010000483.1:0-13975 GCA_035715125.1 Verrucomicrobiia bacterium | reverse complement strand
TGTTGTCGGGAAATGTCTCCCAAGTCAACTCGATGATCGGGACGACGAGTGTCCCTATCTGGGTGAGGGTGTTGGAAGGAAAATTGCTCCAGGGTCGGTTGGTGCCGAGTTTGTTGGCCGGATCCTGCACGACGAAGGCTTGCGGGACGTTGGTGCCGGGCAGGATGCCGGCGGTGTAGAGCGCCGTGGTCGTCGGGTTGCCGCTGGTGTTGGTCGTCGGCGGGAGGGTGGCCACGATTTCGCGCAGGAAAATGGGGTAACTCTGGCCTTTGCGGTACCAGTAGGTTTTTTCCGCGGGCTCCTGGTTGGCCGAACGCATGCTGTAAAGGCTATAGTCGCCCACCTTCAGTTGTGTCGTGTGACAGACCGCGCAGTTCATGCCGTTGTTCACCTTGCCCGTGTCCTTCGTATAAAGTCGCACCGGCACGTAATCCGGTCCAGGGTCAGCGCCCAGCACGTTCTGGCGGAAGTCGTTCACGCCGTTGGCGTCCGTATCGACGGCGCGCGCGCTGGTGCCGAACTGGAACTCTTCCAAATTGGTCAAGCCGTCGCCGTCGGCGTCCAAGTCGGCCTGGCCCGGCGTAAAGGGATCCAGGCCATTGGCCACTTCCCAGTAATCGGGCAGGCCGTCGAGATCGAAGTCCGAGCCGGGGAGGGAGCCGGGATCGGCCGTGTCCTCGCGAATGAACAAGACGGCGGGAAGTTGGTAGTCGAGGCTGACGTCGGTGGCCGTGAAGTCAGGCGTGACGAAGATGCTTTCCCAGCCTTCCAGGTAACCATCGGCCAGCGCGGCGATGTTCGTCTCCGTCGAGAGGGAATTGGCCGGGATGGTCATCGTGAAGGGCGAAGTGAAGTTGTAATCGACCGTCAGCGGGTCGCCGGGCCCGGCGGCGGACCCACCCAAAGTGAACGTGACGGACACGGCCGCATCGGCGACCAGCCGGGAGAGACGCAGGCGGGCGTTGGTGGAGGTGCCTTCAATGGCGTTTGTGGCCAGAATCTCCAGCCGCACGAACTGCCACTCCGGCAAGTAACGGATTTCATGTGTCGTGCTGTCGACCGCGGGAACTTGCAGCAGCACGGAGGCAGCAGGCAACAAGCGGCGCGGCGCGGGGATCGTGAAATTGACACGCGCCCGGCTGGCATACGGGGCGAAGGCAACGCTCTGGCCCGACACATCGCCCGTCGTCCGAAAATACGCGGTGACTTGCAGGCCGCTCTCAGTGTTCGTGTAAACATTGAACGGCAGGTTCGTGCTGCCGGCCGAGCGCCCTCGGCGTTCGATGTCGAAAACCGCCGGCGACTCGATCACGGGAAAGGGACAGTACACGGAAGTCGGCTTCCTCGGTGTCACAACAAACCGCGTGTTCGAGCTGTCGTCAATCAACACGGTCGCGGCATTGGTGCCGTTAAAGGTGAACTTTGCGCTGCCTCGCACGGTCACGATCACGGTCTCGACGGTTTCCTCCACGCCGTCGGTCAGCGGCTGAATGGGCAGGTCGAGTTGGCTGACGTTTGCCGCGAAGGTGAGGGTGTTGGAAATGGCGGCGTAGTCCACCCCGTTTTTGGCCGAGCCGGCTATAGCCAGGTCCAGCGTCAGGGGTTGGGCCAGCGAACCGTTCCGCTGGAAGCGGATCAAGCCGGTGTCCGAACCGTACTCCGCCGCCGTCCCGTCCACCGTGGTGACGGTGAGCGCGGGCAGGTCGTCGTCTTTGATGACGACCCGGGCCGAGGTGTGGAGCGGATGAATGGTGTATTCTTGAAACGGGCTGGGGATCATGGTGAGGATTACGTCCTCGTCGCCTTCAAAGACGTTGTCCTGGATCGGCGTCAGTTCGAGCGTGTACCTATCGCTTTCGGCCGCGATGGTGATGACCGGCCCGGTGCCCGGATAATCGACTCCGTTCTGGGCGCTGCCACTGACATTGAACCACAAGGTCAGCGGCAGCGTGGTGTCGCCGTAACGGCGGAAATGAAACGCGCCTTTGTTCGTGATTACGCCCAGCGCGTTCGTCTGCTCGCCGGCGATCGGGTCTTCATTGAAAATCGCCACGACGGGCAGATCGTTATCAATCAACGAGACGTTGGCGGGCGTTGGATCCAGGGCGTAGTTGGCGGAGGAAAGCAGCGCCACTTGCACGGTGCGTGGCCGCGTTTGCTGGACAGCGTCATCCACCGCGGTCACAAAAATGCGCTTGAGGTATTCGCCTGCGCCGAAAACAACTTCGTTGGTGATGTACCCGAAAAAGGTGGAGAGCAAATAGTCTGATTCGTATCCGGCGGTGCCGCCGAGGTTGAGGAGGATGGTCGTACCATTGGTGGGAGCGGGAAAGGGCAATAGGAGGTTGAACTCGCCGCCGCCGCCGCCCTCGGCGGCCGTGGAGTCGACGGTGTAAATGACGGCTCGTGTCAGGCCGCTGTAATCCGCCCGATCCGGGATGCCATTGAGGTCCGCATCCTCATCGCCATCGGGCACGCCGTCGCCGTCTGTGTCCGCCAGCAGCGGGTTGGTATGCAAGACCAGTGTTTCATACGCGTCCGGAAGGCCATCGAAGTCCGAGTCGAGGTATTCCGCCGCGATCAGGAACGCCGAATTCGTCGCCGGGATTGGGACGGTGAAATTCGTCTGCCCGATTTCGCCGCTGGCAGCGCGGAACCACGGCGCGTTGGTCTGCAACACCAGGCGCCGGAAAATGTCGTAGGCGCTGTTGGTATCCGACTCGAAGACGGTGGTGAGCATGTTGCCGTTGGTCAGCATTGGAATCGTGAGTTTCAAGCCGGGCACGCTGTACGGCCGCGTGGGGTTATTCGTGACCGGCGGGCAATTCGTGCAGGGCGGGCAGCCCGGGCAAGGATTGGGTTGCGCCCCGGCGGGCGATTCGGCCAAACCGGCCAAAATGAACAGAAGACCTGCGAAGAGCAGGGCGAGTGTCGAGCGAAGGACCACCTTTTTCATCTTCATAACTTCCATCTCCTTTGATTGCCGCGAGGCGCATTGCTCACGGAACTGAAGGGGCGCGAACCCGACGCACCCCCATCAGAGGCACCGCGAAGCGCCCGTCAACAGAGCGCGCCAAGCCGCGCCCGATGGGGCGCGCGCTTGACTGGTCTGTTGACTCGGCAAAATTCGCGGTTTTCTGATGAGCCCGTAGCCAAAGCTACGCAGAATCTATGTTTGGTTGTTTGGTTACATGGTTGACGATTTCATTCCCACTGTCAGGTGGGTTGTAGGCGGCGCCACGATTGCGCAAGCTGTTTATTGAGTCCTGTTTTTGAGTTGCGGAGGGGTTGCGGATGTTTTTCCTCGCCTGGCCGGCCTGCGGCCATTAGACTCAAGACTACATCTCAACCTCATTGCGGTTATGGATATCAACTTCAAGTGCCCGAATTGCGGCCAGGAACTTTCCGCGGATGAATCCGGCGCCGGCTCGGCGATTCAATGCCCGGCCTGCAACGGCCATCTGGTCATCCCGGCTGCCGTGCCGGCCGCTGGCGGGCCGGCGGGGGGCAACCTCAATCCCATCGCCAGCTCCGCCGCGGCGCGCGAGCACAAGCACTTCAGCGTGCCGCAGCGGGAGAAAGCGGCCGACCCGCTCATCGCCAAGCCGTTGAAGCCGCTCGAAGCGGCGGCCAAGGACGGAGTGCATATCCGAATCAAGACATTGCGCCACTCCGACCACGTCGAAGTCGGCAAGGACCACTTCGACGATCACGTGGCCAGGTTTCTCAATGAAATCGGCGAGTCCAACATCATTAAAGTCGAGCCGATCATCTACACGCACCAGGATTTGAATTCGCGCCAGTGGATCACGGACTACGGACTGATGGTGATGTACCGCGGGTAAAAAGTAGGGCAGGCGTCTCGCCTGCCCGGCCGAGCGAAGCGATGCCTTTGGTGGTGCGAATGCCGCGCCTTTCGGCGCGGCTGGGCAGGCGAGACGCCTGCCCTACGTTTCCGGTGCGACCTCGACCGCGGTGGTACTTCCAAGATGCGCCCCCTTCTCCCGAGGCACGTCCTCGATCCGGGCGTTCTCGTGGAGGAAGTTCATCACTTTCTCGGTGATGATGAGGTGATACACCTCCCCAACCCGGCCATTCTTCTCCAGTTCCTGCGCATACTTCTGTGGCGCCATGTCGCTGGCCTGCGCCAGGACCGCAATCCGGGCGGTGACCTCGTGCTGTTCGGCGCGAATGCCTTCCCGGTCAGCGATTCGGCGCAGGATGAACCCGGTCTTGATCCGGTCGCGGGCAATGTTCTGGGCCAGTGCGTAGACCTGTTCCTTTTGCGCTTCAATCGCCTCTTTGGGCACGCCGCGGCGCTGGTTGTCCTCCACCAACTGATAAACCTGTTGCCGGGTTTCCTCCGCCAGCAGCGACTCCGGCAGCCCGAAATCCACGCGCGAAAGCAGCGCCGCCGCGATTTGGCTTCGGATATTGCGCTTCTGGCGCTGGTTGAATTCATTTTGAAGATCGCGGCGGACCCCATCGCGCAGTGCTTCCACACCGTCGGCGCCAAGACTTTTGGCGAACGCTTCGTCCAACGCGGGCAGCGCCTTTTCCTTCACTTCAACCACCTCGACCTCGTAATCGCCCTTCTTGCCCGCCAGTGGCGCGCTCACGGATTCCTGTGGAAAGTCCACCGTCACCTTCCGATGGTCGCCCGCCTTGGAACCGACGAGTTGCATGGCGAAGCCGGGAATGAAGGACGTTGGCTTCACTTCGATCCAGAACCCCTTTTGCTCGCCCAGGCTTTTTGCGGTCGGCGCCAATTCGGCAAGGGGCTTGCCTTCGCACGTGCCGGAGTAGTTGACCACGACGATGTCCCCCTCCCTGGCCTCGCGGTCGACTTTGTTGAACTTCGAGGCCTGGTCGCGCAGGATCTCGATGGCCTTGGCGACGTCTTCATCGGTCACGCCGCCCGTTTCGCGCCGGGCGGGCAGGCCGCGGTATTCGGGCAACTCGAACTCGGGCTTGATTTCGACGGTGGCCGCGAATTGCAACGCCTGACCGCGCTCGAAATGGATTTCCTCGATGTCGGGGTAGCCGAGCACGTCGAGGTTTTGGTCCTTGATGCCCTGGCGATAGGCGTCGCTTATGAGCTTGCGCTTCACGTCTTCGGCGATGTCCTTCTCAAATTGTTTGAAGACCATCTCCTTGGGCGCCTTGCCGGGGCGGAAACCGGGGAGCCTGGCGTGCTTGATGAAGTCCCGCGCAGTGGCCTCGAAGGCTTCTTCCACCGACTTGACATCGATTTCGAAGCGCAATAGCCGTTTGCACGGGGCAAGAGTTTCCACGTTCATATTCACAACGGACCTTCTGGACGACGCTGGTTCAAAATGCCGCCCCGCGACCAATTCAGGGAACGCTTCGCGGAACGGCGAGCAACCAACGCTAGGTAACAGCCGCGGGAGCGTCAAGCTCCCGTTGCGCAAGTGTCAGAGTTCCCGCCGGCCGGAGAAATTCCGTTGATTGATCCGAGGCCAGCCCGTTTACTCGGCGCGTGAGTGACTTGTCGCCCGTCGTGACCGCCGAGCTGATGCAGGCGCGGGGTCGCGCCCAGGAGGAATTAAAACATCGCGCCTCGGCCGCAGCCCGCTCGCGCTTCGGGCGGAACGTCTTCGTCCGCGCCGTCGTCGAGGTTTCCAACTTCTGCCGCGAGAACTGCGCCTATTGCGGCATGAGACGGGACAACCGCGAGCTGGACCGCTTCCGCGCCGCCCACGACACGCTGGCCGAAGTGCTCGTCCATCAGCGCCCCGCCAGCGTGACCGACGTGAACATCCAGGGCGGCGAAGACCCGCTAGTGACGCGCCAGGTGGTGCTCCCGCTCATCCGCACGTTGCGGCGCGAAACGGCGCTGGGCGTGAGCGTGTGCCTGGGCACGTTGAGCCTGCCGCTGTACGACGAACTGCGCGAAGCGGGCGCTAGCACCTATATCCTGAAGTTCGAGATGGCCGACCCGCGGCTCTACCAATCCATGAAAGCGCCGGGGACGCTGGCCGAGCGCCTCGAGCACATCCGGTTGCTGGCCCGAAACGGCTGGAGCGTCAGCTCCGGTTTCATTGTGGGGCTGCCAGGTCAAACGGCGGAGCAGAGCTTGAAGAATTTCGAGCTGGCCAAGGCGTTGCCGCTCGCCGGATGCAGCGTCAGTCCGTTCATTCCCGGCGAAGCAACGCCCTTCGCGCGCGCGGCGACGGCGGACCTCGAAGAGACATTGAACTCGATGGCGTTGCTGCGGCTTCTGCGCCCGGATTGGGTGATCCCCGCCGTCAGCGCGCTGAACCTGGCCGGGCCGGGCTCCGGTTACCGGCGTGGCCTGAGCATGGGCGCGAACCTGGCGACGATCAACCTCACGCCCTCCGAGCTGCGCGGAGACTACCTGCTCTACAAACGCGACCGGTTCATCATGACCGAGGAGCGGATTCTCCGGGCCATCCAGGAGGAAGGACTGGTCCCGTCGAAGCGAAGCCTCGCCGATTTTTATCACGCCCGGAAGGTGAACGGCGCGGCGCGACCGCAAGCTCTGGCGCCACGGCCGGCGTAAGTAGGGCGGAGCTGCGACCCCTCGTATCTGTTTAGCGTCCCGTGAGGGACGTATCGAAAATAGCCCAGCGATTCATCGCTGGGTTGAGGGGAGTCGGCGTTCGGAGTCCCGTAGGGACGGCAGAGCGAGAAGTTCTTCCGTCCCTACGGGACTTGAGGGGCTGGCGGCTCGAATACCCAGCGATGAATCGCTGGGCTGTTTTCGGGCGTCCTCCCGGACGCTAAAGAGATACGACTCCTTCCGTGGTCGGGAGCGTGGTGTCTTGGAACTGTGGGGATCGTCGCGCGCCGCGCTCCTCAACCCCCGGCAACCTTCTTGCAGTCCTCCGGGCGGCCGCCAGTGTCTTGCTCTGGTTTGGAAGAAACCGAGCTCGACCGATGGTCATGGATCGACCAATAGGTCGCTTGCCATTCGCAGCCGAACAGGCTTAAACTGCTGTGCATGAAGCGCGCTCGGCCGAACACGCCTTTGGCCGAATTCCCGTTGAACTTCGCACACTAACACCATGCAACGCACGACCACGATTACGATTGTCGCAGTGGCGATCGTTGCCGCTGCCGCTGCGATTTGGTTTTGGGCACTCCGGCCACTCGGTTTCGCTTCTTACCTCTCTTCCACGGGAGCGACTGACGCCTCCATCATCCGTCAGTATTGGCCCCACCGCTTGGTCCAGCCGGAGTGGGTCAGCGCCACTCCAGACAGACTCATGAATTGGCATTTCGCCGAGACCGTAGCTCGGTTGTCTGTAGTTGGAGTCCTGTGGTTCGTTATCACCGGAGGAGCGGTTTACAGATTCATCAAAGCACAGAGATTGTGGCCTATCAAGGGAGCTGCAGCGGCGGCATCACGCTCCTGTTCCAATCGCCGCGCCTCGTGGCCGCCGTCGCTGAGCTAGGTCGGCAGCGCCGTAGGCGCGGAATCTTTGTAGGATCGCGTCCGAACAGGAAACCCAAGCGCCGTAGGAGCGGCATCTCCTGGTGATATCGCCCCTGACGGGGCTGAGGATCATTGGCGGGCGGTTTCTACAACGATTGCGTCCCTGACGGGGCTGGAAATGGCGGCCAGTGTTGGATTGCTGCAACGGATGTTTCGTGTTATCTGAAAAATGATGCTGATGACCGTGCCGCCTGACCCTGCGCTGCTGCGAACGGCGGCATCACGCTCCCGTTCCAATCGCCGCGTCTCGTGGCCGCGGTCGCTGAGCTTGGGCCGCTAGACGGCTCGCACGCGTGAAGCATCTCGCAATCACCTTCGCGGTTCTTGCCCTGGTTTGGGCAGTCGCCGCGCCCGCATTTGTTTTCCTACGAGCCGCTCGCGAGGAGCAGAGCCGGAAGCTCACCGCCTTGGCCGAGGCCAGATTAGGAGCGGTCGCCGAGGACATGACGAACGAGATCGTTCGAGTGCCGCGGGCGTCAGTCGATTTGGTTCGCCAGCTTGCACAGCAGGAGCGAGCACGGAGCGATGTCTTCACCGCCGTTCTGCTGACATCCTCAGCCGTGACGGCGCTTTTAGCCGTGCAAGTGTTGACCCGAAAGCATGACACCAATGCGGCCTCCTGAGCTACAGCGCCTATCGCGGCCATCGCGCTCCGGTTGTAATCCACCCCTCCTGCGGGCCGGGTCGCTGGGTCGTTAGCCCGACTTTCTCAACCGGCGGGCGGATGACTCGTAAGAGGTTGTCAAACGGGGAGCGGCAACAAAAGGTCTCCTCTACATTGCGACCGCTGGCCCGGCCGGGTTTCAGTCCAACCGTTTCCCGGCGGCAGTGATTCGCGGGGGCGGCTGCGCCGGCACGGTCAGTCCGAGTCGTTCGAGCAAGATTTTGTGATCCAACTCCGGCTGGGTGTAGCGGGATAGGATCTGCACCCGCCCGTCGGTGGTGGGGAAGTGCACGTCGAGCATCTGCAGGGCCGCAAACTTGTCGAGCACGGCGCGCGGGGTCAGTCCGCCGGCCAGGGGGCGCAAGCGGGCGCGCAGGGTCACGTGCAGGCAATAGGCGATGAAGGCTACGAAGATGTGCGCTTCGACCCGGTGTTCCAATGGGTGGTAAATGGGGCGCAGGCTCAAATCGTCTTTGAGGTTTTTGAAGGCGGCTTCGATCTCGGTGAGTTGGATGTAAAATTGCCACAGCACGGCGGGGTCGCGTCCGCACAGGTTGGTGCGCAACAAATAGCGGCCTTCGCGCCGGCGAGCGGCGCGGAGTTTGGCGCGGTTCAAGCGAAAGGCAAAGTTCGCCGGTTTGGCGGGTCCCGCAGCGGGCAGTTGCAAATCCAACAATCGCCAGGCGGCCCGGTCGCGGCTGCGGGCTTCGCCCAGTTTGAGCAGGAGCTGGCGGGGGGTCAAAGTCATCTGGCGCAGTTTGGCCAGGCGTTTGCAAAGGGCCTTGAGTTGGCGCTGGCGCATGGCCCGTTCCTTGTTCACGCGATCGTGGCTGCGGGCCAGGACATAGAGTTCTTGCCGGTGCGGTAGCAGTTTGACCTCCACACCGGGACGCACGGCTTGCCAGTCCAGGGGGAGCAACTGGGCTTCCAGTTGGCTCAAACGACCTTTGGGCGTTCCGACCCCTTCACTGTTTTCGTTCCTGCATGAGAATTCGGCCTGCGACCTCACGGTCGCAGCTACACCGAAGAGGTGCCCAGGCGGAGCACCTCGCTCAATTGATGAACGTCAGTTCGTTCGTTTCCAGCAGCACCTGCGCGAACTTTTCCCACGGCTCAAGGTGCTTCGGCGAGACCGAGCCGCTGAAATCCTTCTCGGCGTTCCATTCGGCGAGTTCGCCGGCCTTGCCGCCCTCCAATCGAATCGTCGGCACCCAGGTGAACGGCCCCTTGCCGACGACGACGAAATCGATGGTGTCGCCGCGCTTGACGAGCACGCGGGGAAGTTTCGTCGGCGCCTGCGAACCGGGCTGCGGGGAGAAAGTGCCGAGCAGGCCGATCCCGCTCGAAACAATGTAGCCGCGGGCGCTGTCCGAAGGATCCTTCGACTGCTGGCCGAGGAATCCATCGATTGAGATGAAGCCGTCCTTGCGCGCGGTCCAGCGGCGCACCGCGCCGAACGCGGGTCCATTGCCGGGCCGGCCGCCTTTGGCGTTGATTGAAACCGGGCCGGCGCGTTGCCCGCGGCCGCCGGGCACCCACGAGCCGTTGAACGCGCCGAACTGCACGAAGGTCTTCATCTGCTTGGCGGCGGCGTCGTATTCGCCGTAGCCGTACTCCCACGCGAGCGCGCCGGCGCTGGCGGTCGTGCCGGCGGACTCACCCTGGAGGTAGTTCAACGCCAGCTTCAGTTCCACGTCGGTGGGCGCGCGCTGATAGATGATCCGGTAGAGAAGCTTGATTTTGTCCGGCGCGCTTTTCTGGGCCTTGAAGTCGGGCCGCAAGGTCAGGTTCCTGGCCTGCTCGACGACCAGGGGGCTGTTCATCATGAAGAGCGCCTGCTGCGGCACGATGGTCTGATTGCGTTTGCCGGTCGTGAGATCGGGGCTCGCGAAGTCGAAGGCCAGGCTCATGTTCGGCAGGCGCGTGCGGTCCACGGTGCCGTAAATGGTGCGGCGCGTCGGGTACGGCTCCCGATCCAGCGGGACGCCGGGGCCGCCCATCGTCGTGTCGAGCTTGCCGCCAATGGCCAGGAGCGTGTCGCGCATCGCTTCGAAATCCAGTCGCTGGCGGGTGAACTGCCAGTAATAACGGTTGTCGGGATCGATCTGAATGAAGCGCGCGTTTTCGTCGCCGCTTTGTTGGTAGGTCGCCGAGAGCATCATCAAACGGTGGAGGTTCTTCACCGACCAGCCGTCTTCCATGAACCGGGCCGCGAGGTAGTCGAGCAATTCGGGATGCGTCGGCGGGTCGGAGCGCACGCCGAAATCGTCGGGCGTCGAGGCCAGGCCCGCGCCGAAGTGGTGGAGCCAGACGCGGTTCACCAGCACGCGGGCGGTGAGCGGGTTGTCCTTGCTCACGATGGTCTGAGCCAGCTCGAGCCGGCCCGAGCCATTCTTGAAGGGCGCGCGGCCAGGCTTGATGATCTCGGGCGCCTGGCGAGGGACGACCGGGCCGCGGTTGCCGGGGTTGCCCTTGACCATGACGTAGGAGTCCCGCGGCCTGTCGTTGTCCTGCAGGATGTGCGCGCGGACGGGCGCGCCGGGATGGTTGGCTCTCACGTCGTTCACCGCGCGCTGGAGATTGTTGAAGTTGTCGCGCGTCCGGTTGTCGCGCTGGATGAATTGCTGCACAGCGCGCTCGTCGACATGGATCGGCGACCCCTTTCCGAAGGCGACCTGGCGGATTTCCTCCGCCGCCGCATCGGGCAGGGACGACGGCTCGGGGCCGGGCGAAGCGGAATTGCGCTCGCGGGCTTCGTAACTGGCCACCGTCGTGTCCCACTGTTTGGCGACGGTCGTGATGGCCGACGCGTAGCGCGCGGCGACCTGAGCGAGATTCGACGGCGGCGAGACGAAGAGCCTGGCGATCTGCGGATTGATGGATTTGGCCTTGTTGGTGTTGGCGTAAAACTTTGCCGAAAGCTCGCGGGCCTTGGTCGTGAACTCGCCGGCATCGAGCGCTTCGAAAGCGAACCACGGCGCCCAAACGGGGTGATGCTTCTGCGCGCGGCTCTTGAGGTAATTGTCCCACGCGCCGCCGATTTGCGCTGAGAGCTTCTTGCGCTGGAGGAAAGTGTTTCGCGGCATGCCATTGGTCAGCCTGCGGAACTCGTGCAGCGCCATCAGGTAGTCGTCAATTTTGCCGCGCGAATCGGCCACGAGTTCCTTCTCGACCTTCTCGACGAAGTTCGACAGCGCCGTTTCGCGCTCGCTGAGTTGCTTTAGGTAGTCGCGATAAAGCGGCGTGTCCTTCGGCGGTTCGAGTGTCGGGCCTTCGCGCGGCTCGTTGCAACTGTTGAAGACGCCGTGGAGCGAATAATAGTCCTTGCTCGGGATCGGATCGAATTTGTGATCATGGCAGCGGGCGCAGGCGAACGTCAGGGCCATCGTGCTTTTGCCGATCAGGTCGATGCGGTCGTCGATAATGTCGTTGATGTTGTTCCCGAAACGGTTTCCCAACGTGAGATAGCCCATCGCGGCCATGTCGCGGGAGTCGGAGAGATCCAGCTTGTCGGCGGCGATCTGGCGCAGGAGGAATTGATCGTAGGGCATGTCCTCGTTCAGCGCGCGGATGACCCAGTCGCGGTAGGTGTAACTCCAGAGGTAACGGTTGTCGCGGCCCTGGTTCTGCGGGCCTCGAGTGTCGGCGTATTTCGCCAGGTCGAGCCAGTGGCGGCCCCAGCGTTCGCCATAGCGGGGCGAGGCGAGCAACCGGTCGATGAGGCCGGGCCAGGCGTTGGCCGACTCGTCGTTCACGAAATCATCGACCTCCTTCATCGTCGGGGGCAGACCGTGGAGGTCGAACGTGGCGCGGCGGATGAGCGTGACCTTGTCCGCGCGCTTGGAGGGCGCCAGGCCCTTGGGCAGCATCGAGGCGAGGATGAATCGGTCGATGGGATTCGAGTCATCAGTAATCAGTGAATCAGTATTCAGGGCACCTCCTGACTGATTACTGATTACTGAATTCTGATTACTGATTACTGAACCACTGATCCCTGGCACACTCGGCTTCACCACCGGCCTGTAGGCCCAATGTTTCCTGGCCTTTTCGATGTCCGCGGCGTACATCGCTTTGGCGCTCGTGCCTTCGGTGCGCGGGTCGGGCGCGCCCATGCGGACCCATTGTTCGAGGTCGGCGATGATGTTGTCCGGCAGCTTCTTCTCGCTGGGCGGCATCTGGAGGTCCTTGTCCTTGTAGCGAACGGCGGTGATGAGAAGGCTTTTGTCCGGATTGCCAGGGACGACGACGGGTCCGGTATCGCCGCCCTTGAGGACGCCTTCGCGCGTGTCGAGCAACAGGCCGCCCTTGATTTTCTCGGCGCCCGCGCTGTGGCACTTGTAGCAGTTCTCGACGAAGACAGGGCGAATTTTGGACTCGAAGAATTCCGTTTCGGCGGCGGTAAGTTTGGGGGCGGCGGCGCGGGCAGTCGGGACGAAGGCGGACAGGGCAAGCGCGGTGGCAAAACGGAAAAGCTGGGGCGACTTCATAGTGCGGATTCCGAGAAGTGAACCTGCGTTGATGCTGAGAAAGTGAATCCTGAGAACGAGCGCTGACGCGACACAGGCTTCAAGCAGTCGCTTAGCGACTCTGAATGAAGGCAGTCGCGTAGCGACTCTGGATGATGGTAGCCGTGGGCTTCAGCCCACGGTCGAACGGTCAAAGCCCTCGCGTCGCGTAGCGACGCATGAAGGATAGCGCGCGATTCAAGCGTCGCTACGCGACGCGGGCCGGGCACGGCGTTTTTCCGTGGGCTGAAGCCCACGGCTACCTTCACGGCATCGCTACGCGATGTCGGGATGTCCGCGTCCAGCGGACAGTCAATGGAGTTCAACCAATTCATTGTCAAGTGTGAGTACTGACCTCGTTATGTCGGCTTTTGTGCTCAATATGCTACTTTAGGTTCGATTGGTGCAAGCTCAACGCCAGGTTTTTCCTTTAGGATCGCGACAAGTAATCGCTCCACATCCCGCGAACGCCGAACATCTGCTTTGCTACCAAATGCCAACACCCTGAGAATCAGTGCATTCTCCTCAGTTCTCCTAATCTGGACGGATGATCCTCGCTTTCTCCAAATGTGAGGATCTCCTGCCATCTCCTTAAATCCTCTCGGAACAAGCGAATCAATTACTAGCTGTTTGAGCTTATCCTCCTGTTTCTCGCCATCGGATATTGGCGCAGCAGTTGAAGTGTATTGGAACTCCTTGTGTAAGGATACTCGATATATCCCTTGGTGCCCTATGTCACATCCACATAGTGCCATAGTCGCAGTGAGCATCAAGCTCAGTCGCAGAAGGAAATGTAAGTTCATTGGTTTCGCCTTTCGACCAATTGCTCCACCACGCTCCCGCAAACATCCGTCAGGCGGAG
The DNA here is from genome assembly GCA_035715125.1 of Verrucomicrobiia bacterium. Taxonomy (GTDB): domain Bacteria; phylum Verrucomicrobiota; class Verrucomicrobiia; order Limisphaerales; family JADJPG01; genus DASTLJ01. The sequence goes on along the minus strand of DASTLJ010000483.1, from coordinate 464 downwards.
GTCAGGGCGAAAGGACCGCCCGGGCGTTTCACGGGGCGTTTTTCCGCAGGTGCTCGCGGCAGAGCGAGCGGACTTTCGCCCGGAAATCACCGAGGCCGACACTTTGATAAGCCGGTTCGACACGTTCACAAAAGAGTCGCAGCACCCGGTCTTCAAACTGCGACCGCGCTTCCCGCGCTTCGAGCGACAGAGGGTCGAAGGCGTAGGCATACCGGTCGAAAAGCGCAGCCAGCGCGGCTATATCGTCTCGGGAAACAGTCCCGGTGGGAACCTCCGGCCCTGGCATGCGATTTCCTCCATGACTTCAGCGTGACGCTCTTCGCACGCGTTCTTGTAGTCCAGCGCCAGATCGTAAAGTTCCGGCGCGCCACAATGGGGATAGCGGTCCTTCAAGGCCGCCAACGCCTGGAGCGCGGCGCGGCAGAAGCCGCCCATGTGCTCCCAAATTTCCGCCAACTCCGGCG
>DASTLJ010000482.1:0-12018 GCA_035715125.1 Verrucomicrobiia bacterium | reverse complement strand
CAGAACTGGGGCACGCGCCTCTCGCATTACTACAACGCGGACGACGGGCTGCTCCAGCACCAGTATTACACCGTCTACCGGGATTTCCGCAGCTTCACCGTAGGGCTGACGGCCGCCATCCGCCAGAGCGTGGGCCAGAGTGTGGATTATGGCGCGGCCATCACGATCTCGACCAAGGCCTTCCCCCGCTTCGGCCTGGGGGACGATATGAATAAGCCGAACCTGCTGCTGGGGTATTGATGAGGCATTTCCGGGGAACGCCAACCGCTTCTGTCCTCCAGCCCAGGGATGCCACAGGCTACCCTGGGTTTGGATGGAGTCGGGGAACTCAGTCCCAACGGGGTTAAGTCCAATCATCCTTATCGAGCCGCAACCCCGTTGCAGTTGCGAAGATCCGGCCGATTTACCCACGGTAGGCGCGTGGCGCCAATGCTGGGCTTTGAACCGGAACGCCGTTGGCGTTCAGAGAATGCAGGCCCAGCGACCGTTGAAATCCGTGACCAGTCGAAAAAAACGTGACCGCCTCACGCGTGCGTCACAACCCTGATAGGAGCCGTCTGGCGTTTGCGCCATCGCATTGGCGGAGTTCTCGGGCAGTCCTTCTTCCGTCTCCCAAGTGTCAACACTGAGGTCGGCGTCGCCCGCCGCAAGATGCGCCCGTGCGATCCGGCGGTTAATGATGGGCTGTTCGTGTGCTTCGTTCCTGGCGTGAAGGAGCCTTCCGGGGGCACTTCGGTCGGCGGTTTGCAAGCATTCCCGTGTGCCGGTCTGCCGTCCGTACACACAGAAAACACGGCTTTTCTGCAACGCATGCGGAATCGTTGCTTGATGGGTTCGTTCATGAGCGCGGTGATCCCCGTACCCAAATCAGCCCGTTAGAAAGCACTCCGAAAGCACGACAGATTAGTGTGAGAGTCATGGCAGATCGGTCGTTCTGGGCACAGTTTGAGGCACAGTAGCCGGACCCATTTCTCCTAAACTGCTTCCCCACTCACGGTTGAGGTTGGAGGCGAGGGTCGGAATCGAACCGACGAATGCAGCTTTTGCAGAGCCGTGCCTTACCACTTGGCTACCCCGCCGCGACCAACTCCAAGGGTAATGATCCGAGACGACCAAGCAAGACACAAAAATCTGACGCTCAGTCATGGTTTCCCGCCTTCGGCAACATTTGCCCGTAAGTCAACGCAAATGTCATGCGACTCAATGGCGCGCGTGTGGATAAGATCAATGCATCGGCGCGAACGGAAGCGACGGCGCTCGCAGGGTTTGCAGCAGCGAGTCGACGGGGGCTTTTTCCGCCCGTTGCGCAAGCAAACGCGTCGCTGACCAGCTTCAGGCTGTCCAACAGTTTGGGATTTGCGCGGCAGGATCGGAGGTCGTCTCAGTGCGCGTGTCGCCGCCGCTCATTGCGCATTGGCACTCCGGTCCATGGTCCACTAATGAACTCGAACCATCGCTCGACCACAGATTGCCAGGTGCGGCCACCGCAAAGGCGGTAACGGCGCTCGGCCGTCCAGTGGCCAGTTGGCTCGACCCGAGGGTGGCGGCGCGCGTGTTTGGCGATTAGAGCCGTTGGGCGGCGGGCTAAAACTTGTATCGCACCGTGGCCGAGCCGAACGCGTCCCACAATGATTGCTCCTCGAATTCCGGCGTCCGCCAGTCGAAGGCGGCGATGATCTCAACGCGCTTGAGGATAAGCACAATCCCCGCGCGCAGGTCGGCAACGAATGGTTCCTTATCGACGTGGTGACTGGCGTGGAACGTGTTGCCGTCCAGAAAAATGTTTCGCCCGACCACGCGGCCATCCGCACCGACGAACCCGTAGGCGCCCCAACGGGCGGGAGTCGCTTGTCCAGGCGTCTCGAACTCGTTCGGGACATTGAATCCGCCGCGGGCGAGGACGCTGATGCCGAAGTGTGTGTCGACGTTTCCGAGGCTGAAATGGGTGGCGGGGATGAAATCGGCGCCCCAGGCGTTTTCGCCCCGCGCCGAGAAGAGATAGCGATGATCGTAACGGAGAGCCGCGCCGAATTCGTCGTCGAGTTGATTATGCCAGCCTTTGGGGTTCTCCTTGTGGGCGATTGCCTGGGTTTCCTCAGCCAGCGCCGATGGCCCAACTACGCCCAGGTCGAGGCGGACGGTCTCCATGGCGGGACGATCACCCCAGCCGGGACCGCGTCGCCGCAAGCTTGTCCCAAGGTAAAGCCAACCGGCGTAAGAACGGTCGTTCACGACCAGTTCGCTGGCACTGAGGTTTTCGGGAGTAAAGATTTCCTGGCCGATTTCGAGGCCGAACTTGTGGGCGGCGGGGCGGAGGCCAACCGCGGGAAGCCAATCCGAGAAGCGTCGAAGCCAACGGGGCATGGCGTTATCAGCCGACCAGTAGGAGAGGTGCGCGCCTGCAGTATAATGCCGGTCGGTGCGAACGGCAGCGTCGTTTTCGACGTTCAAGGCCAGGCTATGGCCTTCCTCCGACTGATCGCCTAATGCAGTCAGCGTCGAGGCCAGCACGAAAGCCCCGAGCCAGAAAAAATGAAGATCATACTGGCGAGCTCGACGGGAGCGTGAATTGCCTCCGGCCTGCCCGCAACGCAGTGCGTGCATCAATGTTAGAGGTTGGTGGAGCGGGCGACGGGAATCGAACCCGCGTGACTTCCATTACCGCCCAACCTGCCGAAATCCGAACGTTATGCACGTTTTGGACTTGGCAAAACACGCCGGACGTTGTGCATTCGCATAACACATGTCAAGCCTCCACAAGCAATCCGGCCGGCCGAACTGGTTCTGCGCGTTCCGGTCCGGTGACGGCCGCCAGCACTTCAAGTCCACCGGGACGGCCAACAAGACGGAAGCCAAAATCATCTGTGACAAGATGGCCGAAGCCGGCCGGGCGGCGCGCAAGAATCGGCTCGGGCCGGAGAAGGCCCGGCGCATCATCGAGGCGGCTGTCGCCGAAATCGTCAGGGAGTCAGGCGACGTGTTGCCCCATTCGAGCATCCGCGATTTCTTCAGCTCCTGGGTGAAGGAGAAAGGCGACGCCGGCGCCGAATCCACGCGGACCCGTTACGAGGGCATTGTCGCGAAGTTCCTGGCCTGGCTGGGCCCCCGTGCCGGGGCGAGCCTCACGAGCCTGACGAAAGGCGACGTGCTCGCGTTCCGGGACGAACTGGCCGACCAGGTGTCCGGCAGCACGGTGAACGTTTACCTCAAAGTGTTGCGGGTCGCCCTGGGCCGTGCGGTTCGCGAACAGATCATCGAGCGGAACCCGGCCGCGCTGGTCGAGAACATCAAGCGGGGCGAAAAGCAGTCGCGCCGGGCCTTCCGCATCGATGAGCTGAAGAAGTTGCTTGAGGAGGCGGACAGCGATTGGTCGACGGCAATCATCATCGCGATTTACACAGGCTTGCGGTTGGGCGACGTGGCGGACCTGCAGTGGCAGAACGTGGACTTGCCGCGCGCCGAGATGGCCCTCGTGACGGGCAAGACAAACCGGCCGATGGTCCTGCCGCTCGCCCGGCCATTGCTTCGATATCTGGAGGGTCTGCCCAGCGCCGACGATCCGAAAACGCTCCTCTGTCCTACCTTCGAGGGCAAAAGCACCGGCTGGTTGTCGAATCAGTTTCACGAGCTGATGGCCCGCGCCGGCCTCGTCAAATCGCGCGTTGTCCACCAGGCTCGCCCGCATGGCAAGGGCCGCGGCAGCAGGCGGACGTTGAGCGAAATCAGCTTTCACGCGCTTCGTCACACGGCGACCAGCCTGTTGAAGAATGCCGGGGTGAGCGACGTGATCGCGCGCGACATCATCGGGCACGAAAGCGAGGCCATCTCCCGCAACTACACGCACGTCGAGATGCACGCCAAGCGCAAGGCGGTGAACGCAATGCCCGATTTGCTGGCGCTGATGCAGCAACGGGACCTTGGACTGGGGGAAAGCTCGGACCGTTAAACAGAGAATACTTGTCGTGCATACGAACGGACTCTCCCGCTACGCCAGAAAGCTGATGAAGCTACGGCAGCATCGAAGTCCCCGTCGCCTTCGCCCAACCCACCTCTCCCGCTACGCCAGAAAGCTGAGGAAACTAGAGCACGCGGTCAAAGGCAGGAAATACGTGTACTTTGAATTCACCGACCCGGATAGCGGACTGCGCGTGAAGTTCAGCAGCCGCAAAACCGCCAAAGCCGAGTTAGATAAAACGTGGCGCTTGTTCCTCGGACGCGGGCTGGAACGTTACGGCGCGGAGGCGGAGGATGTTCTTCACCACGAGCGTAGCGCCATGGAGATGGACATGACGCCGCGAGAGTTGACTGATCTAGTCCGCAGCCTGTATGCGGCCGCACGACTCGCAGGCTTCCTCGACGCGCGGCTATTCCTTGAAAAGGCAGTAGAGGCGCTGCGTCGCGAAGTGGCCTGCGAGGCTCGGGAGCGAATGTTGAGGTAGAGTTGAGGTATCTTAAACTGGGTGTAGCGAGCGGTTTCAGCACGGCACGCATAATTTGTCGCGGAAAGGCGCGATTGCCATTGGAGCGACGTATCATGGGATGTTCAGGATGTTCGCATGAAAACCGCGAACAAACCGCGCGTCGCCCGCGCGGATCACCGCAAGGCCCTCGTGCGGCTGCCTGACGGCGCCGCGCTCGCCGGCCAGCCGCGCGATCCCCGCTACATTCGCTTACCCCGGCCAGGCCAGCTCTGCCCGTGGTCGTCGTTGAACCGTTCCAAGTTGAATCGCCTCATCCTGCCCACGGAGGAGAATCCCAAACCGCCGGTGGCGTCCATCGTCGTCGCGAACCACGGCGGAAATAAACGCGGGGTGCGGCTCATCGTCCTGGCCAGCCTGCTCGCCCATCTTCGTTCCCTCGAATCGCAATCCATCGTCGCTGCATGAACGGCCACGACCCGCCCGACGAAAGGGGCGCGGCGTTGGATGCACCGCGCGGGGATTTGGCGAGAAGTGGCTCCGAAGAGCCGAGGGAGGAAGTTGCCCACAGCGGCGCCGACAGTCAAGCCACGCCTGTCCTGAACGCCGTCGATGTTCTGGCCGAGGGGGCGCCGAAGCCGGACGATCCGATTGAGCTGGGCCAGTGGATTACGCTCACCATCCGAACACTGTGGCAACTGGTGCGCCACGATTTGAAGCCAGGCGAATTGGCTGCCGGACTCGTCGTGACCTTGCTCTCCTACGGCTGCGGGCGGCCGTTCCTGGAGTTGCCAAGCCGCGGCCGGAAACTTCTCGGGCCACTTTGCAGCATCGAATATCGCAATCTAGCTGCCCACTTCACGTCGCTCCAAAGCCGGAGAATTCTGCGCATCGAGGAGATGATGGATGGATCGACCCGGTACCAAATCGTCCCCGACGCCACGAAATGGACTGCCAAGGAACGGGAGCACCAGCAGGTCGTCAACGGCTCTCGGCTGGCCCTCGAATTCATGCGGGGGCAGCGGATCATGGAAGCCATCTTGCCGGATGCGGTCAAGCCACTGGAGGAAATGCTCACCGCACTTGAGCTTCGCTCCGCGCTGGCGGGGAACGAAGTTAAGTCTGAAATTAAGACTAACCGAGCCGGGGGCACGTCTGAATTTCAGACCAATCGGGCGGCCGGCGGTGCTGGGCAATCCGGGTGGTTTACCGATTTACGGGCTGCCGCAGAGGGAGAGGCTGAATTTCAGACTAAACCGGCCGCGCCAGCTATAGCTATAGCCGGACAGCGAAGCTTAAAGCGTCAAAGCTGTTACAGCCGATCCTGGAGTGAGGTGAAGGAAGCCGCACTCCAACTGAACTTTGGGCCTGCGGGGTGGACGGACGGGCATCGAGCCGAACTGAAAGGGCTCGTGCAGGAACTCTTCGGCGGCGACTTCGGCCTGAATAACCAGTGGCGTCGCTACTGGAACAAGGCGGTGCGCGTCGTGCCCCACATCGTCACCGAGGTCGTGGTCCTACTCGCCGGAGAGAAACATCGAGGGGACGAACACGCCGCCACGCACAGCGTCGCTTACAAGATGATGGTGGACCGCGGATACGCCACGATCCCCGACGCCGAATGAACTCAGATACGGCAATCTCGGCTACGGTCGGTTACGCTGCACCGCGTGCTCCAATCACCGCCGTTGAGTCGGCAACAAAGGGCGATCCACTCGATGCTGCTCGCGGGATCCCACGTGTCCCATATCGGCGCCCGCCTCAGCCCGCCGCTGTCCACCAACACCGTCAAGCGCCGCGTCCGCAGCATCTTCGCGAAGCTGGGCAACGAAGCGCGTCCGCTCTGGCACTTGCGCTACCTCCCGCCGCGGTAATGTGGCAAGGCCAAAAAAGGAATCTATTAGGGAAGGACGCCTGCCCCGAATCTATCCCGCCTCGAGCTTTTTCTGAGAAAGCCGGAAAATTCTCAGTTACATGAAAAAGTCCTTGGGCAAGAAACTCACCGCACGCCAGCGCGCCGCGGTCGAGCTGCTGGCGGCGGGTTTCATGAACAAGGAAATCGCCGACAAACTCGGGAACTCCGAAGGCCGCGTCGAGAAATTGATTCAAGGGGCGAGCAGGCGCCTGGGTCTGTGGCGTCGTTCACCAATCACAAAATGGTGGTGGAAAATCGGATGTAAGACCGGGAGGAAAACCTCCCGTTGATGACGTCCGCGCGCGCGCCGACATTCCAGCGCGTGAAGTCGAACCCTTTCGCCACACTGACGGCCGCCGAGCCTTTCACCCGACTGACGGCCGCTGAACGCCAGGAACAGCGGTTTGAGAAACTGCCGCGGCAGTTGTCCAACGCTATCGAGTCCGGCAAAATCCCTGCCGACCTTTTGAAGCAAGCCGGCCCGCAAATTCACGCTGCCCTTGAAGCCGCTATCATCAGTTTGCGCGGCGGCGGCCAGCGTGCGGAAGACTGGTTGAAAGAGCGGATGTCAGAACACGGGAAACCTTCATACTTCGAGAGCTCCGCGCTCCTCGGAAGATTTCTCGCCGAACTCCAGTCAGGCAAATCATCCACCGCGGCCGCGGCGCCCGCCTCGCCGGCCGCCACAATTCCCATGCGTCCATCCTCGTCTCCCGCAGCGGCCGTCACGGCCGCCAATTCCAACGTCCCCCTGGCCGAAACCTTTCTCGCCCTCGACGGTCCCGACGATGGCGAAGCCCGCTACGCGCTCTGGATTGCCCACGAACGCGAATTCATGAATCCGGACAGCGTTCGGGCGTACGGCACGAACCCGACCACGCGGATCGATTTGATCCGTGCGGTCTTCCCGTGGATGCCCACCGCCAATCGCACAGCTTTTTATCGGCTCCACAAAAGCCTTTTGATGGATTGAGCTATGCCGAAAGACCGAATGCCGCCCAGCTCACTTCCATTGCCCGCGCCAGCCGCTGTGCAACTGCGCTGCCAGAACTGCGGCTGGACTGGCACCTTCGCCCAAGTGGGCCGATTTTCGTGCGAATTGGGTTGGTGTCCCCAGTGCTCGAAGACCACGTATCCCGTGGACGGCTCCGCTACATTGGTCAAAACGAACTGACGCCTATGCCAGAAGACTACTCGACATCGATCCAACGAGCCGACCCATACCTGCCGGTGAAATGTTTGCACTGTAACTGGCAGGGGCTTCGGCGCGACCTGGGCACATGGAGCCAATCGGCCGCATGGTGCCCGGCCTGCTCACACGTATACGCTGATGATAATGGCACCCCAGTGATCGTGGCCAACCTGCCACAATCCGACCCCCCGAAACCCGCCGCATGACACGCACACATCGCACCTACGAGAGTCCCGACGGACCCGGGCCCGTGCCCATCATCGTTGACCCGACACCCGCCATCGCGAAGAGCGCTGGCTACAAGCTACCCGATAGCCCCAGCCAGCCGACCGGCACCAAGTCGGTGAACGCTTGGCGGCAACAGGCGAAATGTTTAGCAAATCTGAACTTCCTCTTCACCGGCCTCCTGTCGGCAGAGGAACGAAAACTTCTGCTCGACGTCCAGAGCAGATCCGCCGCACTGATCGCGGGACTCCACGCCAACACTCAGATGTCTGTGAAACAGGCGTACGACGCCGACATCGCCGATGGCAAGAAGGTCAATCAACTGGTCTCGTTAGAGGAACGGTTATCCGCCGCGAAAGGAAAGCGCGAGATCTTCAATGCAAAACTGGACCGGATTATTAACCAAGAGACCAAGCCGATTTGCGTCCGCGTGCTTGCGCGTGCCCTGGAACTGGCGCGCGCCGAGTTCTCACGATTTCAGGAAGCCGAAGGGGCTCTTTGGTCGAAATATCAAGTGGTGCATGAGACCTCGGAGCTGTTCAGAAGCCTGTACGACGCAATTGCTAGGATCGAGGACGCGGTGACCACCAAACTCGCCGGCCAATCTGGTGAAGTGGTTCCCAACTCCATCTTGTCCACCTACCTGGGAATCCAGCTTTGAACTTCTGCGTCGCCTCTCCACATGGGCGGCGGGATCGCGCGCCCCAGGGTTCACTGGACGCGCAGTGCCGAGGGAGTCATTCCCCCTCGGCACCTTCACTTTGATTCAACGATTCACGATTTAACGATTCAACGCCGTGGGCTTGTTCAACCTCATCTTCCGCCTCGGGACGGACAACACCGACTTCAATAAAGGCCTCGGCCAGGCGCGGCGGTCCATGGACCAGGCGGCCTCCGGCATGTCCGCCAGCCTGAAGCGCAATTTCGCGGCCGCATTCAGCATCGGCTCCCTGTCCGCCGCGGCCAAGAAGACCATCGACTACGCTTCGCACATCGACGACCTCTCCAAAGCCAGCGGCATCGCACGGGAGACAATTCAGGAATTCGATTACGCCATGCGTCAGAACGGCGCCACCATCGACGATGCGATCAAAGGCGCCCGCGAGCTCAGCAAAGCCCGCGCCGAGGCCCTGGCGGACCCGCAGGGCCCCAAGGCCAGGCTCTTCGAGCAATTCGGCATCGGCCCCAATGAACTAAAGAACCTGAGCAATGGCGGCGATCTCCTCAAACGGCTCAGTGACGCTTTGAAAGGGGTGAACGTGGACGCCAATTCACTCCCGGCGATTCTGGACCTCATCGGCGCCAAAAATCAGGTCATCATCCCCGCCATGATCGACGGCCTCCGCGAAGCCGGCGACGAAGCTCGCCGCTTGGGGCTGCTCCTCGACGATGCCACCGTGAAATCCCTCGACGCAGCGGGGGATGCAGCGACGCGCTTCGGACAGCGGATGACCACCGCCTGGGCCAAGCCGCTTGCCTTGACGGCTGAAGCCCTGAACAAAATCGGCCACGGCGTGGACTACTTCGCCGCCGGCGTCACCGGTGCCTGGTTTGAATTGTTTCAAGGCAAAGCAGACCCCCGCGGGTTCCGCGGCTACATGGACCGCATCCGCTTCGGCTTCGGCGCCGCAGCGAGCGACGAAGCCAATAGGACCCAGGAAGAAATGGCCGCTGCCGAAGCCGCGGCCGCGAAGCGAGCCAAGGCGGGGCAGTTCGACTTTGCCGGCGCCGCCGGCGCCCGTGAACAAAATGAACTTGAGCGCATCCGCGGCCAAATCGCCGCCGCGCAGCGCGCCGCGCATTTCGCCGGGTTGACTCCCGAACAGCGGCGCGCCGAGCTCGAGGCCGAACTCGATACGGCCCGCAAAGCCAAACGCAATTTTGGCCTCGATGATCGCCCGCCTCTCGCCGAGGCAAACATTGACCTGGGCATCGCGAGGGGCGAGGAAGCGCTGGCGCAATTCATCGCGCAAACCCAGAAACCTAAACTCCGCGCCCTGCTCAAGCCCGCCGGCGGCGACCAACTCACCAGCATCGGTAATTTCCTCGGCAGCGATCCCAACGCCGCCAGCGAGAAGAAACTCCATGACATCGATGAGCGGCTCAAGAGGATTGAAGGCCACGCGAGCACCATCGCGCGCAAAACCCTCTTGCTCGACTAATCCACCCATGCGACACCCGCTGCGCATCCTCCGGAAATTCAAGTTCGGCCTCGGCTACGCCGTCGGCATCACCAGCATCCTTTGGGTGGTCCCTGCCGGCCTCTGGCGCGTCTGGCGCGACCATCGCGCCCAGCGTCGACTCCCTGCACCCGGCCAGAAAATCGGCAGTGTCACCATCGTCCGGGAATTCACGAACGACAGGCCGATGAGCCGAGGCAACGCGCTGGGGCCCGCCAGCCAGCGCCAGGCCCAGTGGTTCGAGGCCCGTTGGTTGGAGGGTTAGCCATGCCTCGCTTCGTTGGAAAAGATCGCTACGCAATCACCACGCGCCAATCGCGGACGGTGGACGGAGGCGTCCTCGACGAGACCATTTACCGGGGGTATTACGAGCAAGTTGGCATCATCAAGGGCAACCTCCCGGCGAGCTACGAGTTTGACTACCAGCGCGAAGGCCACATCGCCGAGCTGCACGTCCATCGCGCCCCGGGCCTCGCGGGCAGTGGCGGGCAAGACTTCAGCCTTGAACTGCGCGAATCAATCGCCCTTGTCCATAAGGACGTTCTCGAACCCGCCCCCGATGCCCCGATCGGCGACCTCACGACGGCACAGATTCTTCAACTCAAACGGATCATCGATAAAAACGAGGACTTGGGCTCGGGCGAACAATTTTCACCACCGTTGTCAGCCCAGCAACTCGAACTGTACGAGCTCATTCAACGTGGGGTGACATCCAGAATCGTTTACCAGCCCGTCTTCACCATCAACCGCACGAGCGCGCGAACCCACGTCTGGCCCAACCAGACAAATGGCGTCGGACAAATCTTCACCGACAGCCAAATGTTCAAGGACCAGGGCATCGAGGGCCTGGTCCTCTGGACAATGGCCTCCTCTGCCTACGCAGATATTGTTGAGCCGGACCGTTTCAAATTCGGCTGGCTCAAGCAAATGCCCTGGCACGACACGACCGTCGGCAACCGCACCACACAGGTCGTCGAGTTCCAATTCGGCCTCTGGGCATTGCTGTTGCACCGACTCGCCGAGTAGTGGTGGCCAGCAGCGCCGGAACTGACGCTGGCGGCCGCGTCACGAATGCCGCTGGTGTACGCGGGGAACAAAAAGGCCCGGCAGACCTCCGCCCGCCGGGCTTGAGAATTCTCCGCATCGGAAACTCAGTCCGGCCATCCACCTAGCGGCGCGGCCCTGTCGCCACACCGCCTGCGCAAGTCCAAACGGTCAATCAGCAAATCGCGTTTGGGTCCTTTGGGCGTCGCCATGATGTTGGCCTTGAGTCTCTTGATATGTGCAAGATGGAGTTCCCTCCCTTTCTTGAGTTCCGCCTTAGTCCAGGGAGGAATCATATTGCCTCCTTTCCCGCCTCGGCCGTCGCGCCTCCGCTCTGCTTTTCGATTGTCGGCAACCACGCGGCGACGCACTCATCGACCAGGCTGTCCGTGGTTCGGCCGGTGGACTTCATCAGAAGTCGCAGCCGGTCGGACAACGGCGCCGGCAACTTGAATACCTTCTCCGCGTCCACGGCCTCTGGCTCCGGGTCTTCGTTGCCCCAATCTTCGATATCCTCCGAATTCACCAGGGCATTCCGAATGATCTCCTCAACCTGGCAATCCTGATTGATCGCCGCCCGGGCGACGAACAGCCAAGTTTGCCACGGCAGTTTGAGGGTCAAAGTCCGCTCCAGTTCGGCGGGAACTTCAAGAATCGGGAAGTTGGTCAGTGCGCTCAGCCACTTTTCCCATTCTTGCCGATTTTTGCGCTCCTCGCCGGCAAAGTGCCTACAGGCGCCGCTGTAAGCACTATCTTTTCCCACTCTTGCCGATTTTTTGCGCTCCTCGCCTGTTCCCGGCGCACCTGGGGTGGTCGCCGGCCGTTCCGTTGTTGCTTCGACTCGGTTTGTCATGGTGTTACTTTCGTTCTGCTGGCCCGCGAATAGGTCGCGTTGGGATGGTGTTGTCACTCGGCGCCGTCCCGGCCAGCGCCAGCCGTCGAGTGAAAGGGGAAAATTCTCAGTGGAAAAAGTGTTGTGCAAACCGTTATGCGCGGGCCTACCGGAGGCGCTGCGGATAGCGGAGAAAACCTGATTTTGCGCGG
>DASTLJ010000481.1:0-17489 GCA_035715125.1 Verrucomicrobiia bacterium | reverse complement strand
CGGGTTCGATCCGGGGCGAAAGGCGCTGGCACGGGGCGTGGGCCTTTTCTTCAACGCGCTGGCTTTGGCGATGGCGCTCCTCCTGTGGTGGAAGTTCGACCCGAAGTCTGTCAAGTTGCAGTTTGTCGAGCGCCACGACTGGATTCCTTCGCTGAACGTCCAGTATTTCGTCGGCGTGGACGGGCTGGGATTGCTGATGGTGCTCCTGGCGGCGCTCATCGTGCCCTTCGCGCTCCTGGCCTCCGCCAGCCGCCCGCGCGAGGAAGCTCTGAATTCCCCATCTGAGATTGGCAATCCGCAATCCGCAATCCGCAATCCGCAATCGGCCATCGGCCCTTCCTTCGTCTCGCTCCTGCTCTTCCTTCAGGCCGGATTGTTCGGCGCGTTCACGGCGCTGAATTTCGTCCACTGGTTTGTGTTCTGGGAATTGAGCCTGGTGCCGGCCTATTTCCTCATCAAGCTGTGGGGTGGGCCGCAGCGGACGGCGGCGGCCAATCAATTCTTCATTTACACGATGGTCGGCAGCGTGACGCTGCTGCTTTCGATGCTCGCGGTGTTTCTGGTCACCGGCTCGTGGGACTTTATCGAGCTGGCGGAAAAGGGGCGCAACGAGGAACTCAAGTCGCTGTTCAACGTCCGAATTTCCGGCTGGTACGGCCTCTCGTCCCACACGCTGGCGCTGGTGATTTTTGCGGGCGCCTTTCTCGGGTTCGCGGTGAAGGTGCCGCTGGCGCCGTTCCACACCTGGCTGCCGGCGGCCTACGCCGAAGCGCCCACGGGCGTGTCGATGGTGCTCACGGGCGTGATGTCGAAGATGGGTGTGTACGGCTTTCTGCGCGTCTTGATGCCGATTTTTCCAAACGAAATGCGCGCGGTGCTGCCGTGGCTGCTTGGGCTGGCGGTGGTCACGATTGTGGCCAGCGCCTGGACGGCGATGACGCAGCGCGACCTCAAGCGCATCGTCGCGTACTCGTCCATCAACCACCTCGGCTATTGCCTGCTCGGAATCTTCGCCGCGACCGCGACGCAAATCACCGGCGGCGAGCCGCGTTGGACAACCGAGAAGGCCGCCGCGCTCAACGGCGTGCTGCTGCAAATGTTCAATCACGGCATCATAGCCGCCGCGCTGTTCTACTTTGTCGGCCTGATCGAGCAACGGGCCGGCCGGCGCGGACTGGAGGACTTCGGCGGGCTTCGCAAGGTGGCCCCGGTGTTCTGCGGGCTGATGGGCATCTCGATGTTCGCGTCGCTGGGCTTGCCGGGCTTGAATGGTTTCGTGGGCGAATTCCTGATCTTCAAGGGCGCCTTCGCCTTGAGCGGCTGGGCGGCTGCGCTTTCGGTGCTCGGCTTGCTCACGACGGCGGTGTTCCTGCTGACAATTCTGCAACGGGTCTGGAACGGTCCACTGGAGCCGAAGTGGTCGGGTTTTTCCGATCTCACGCTGGTCGAGCGCTGCGTGGCGCTGCCGGCCATCGGGCTGATGTTCCTGCTCGGCCTTTGTCCGCAAGTGGTCCTGGCCGTCATCAACAGCACGGTGCTGCAACTGGTCGACGGCTTGGCGAAGTAGTCGCTCCTGAACGTAGGGCAGGCGTCTCGCCTGACCGGCCGAGCGAAGCGAGGCCATTTGGCGCAAAAGCCGCGCCTTTCTGCGCGGCCGGGCAGGCGAGACGCCCGCCCTACTTTGGCGCGCTTCCGGCACACGCTGCTTGACAAAGCCGCTCGGCGGGATGAGCGTCCCGCACGACTCAGGACGTCCTTTTTGCGGCTGTCATGCTCGTCTGGGGCACATTTCTAACCCTGGTGGGCTTCGCAGGGGTTCTCACATCAATTCGACGGTGGCGTCAATCTCGCTATAGAGAACTTTGGTACGCAGCCGCGGTAAGCCACGTGAACGAAGTCAACGCGGCATGTCCGGAGATCGTGAGCGCACTGCGGCCTGAAGTCATCATCGCTGGCCGCTCAATGAAACACGACCCACCGGATACGACGCGTTGGGCAGCCCGGTCGATTGTTTGCCTCATCTCGGCCTTAATCACTATTGTTGGCCTGGCGTGGGCGGGTTTCGCGGCATTGCAAATAATCCAGTGGCTGCAGTGACAAACGCCGCCTAATTGAGCGGAACTGTTAGCAACGCCAGCAACGGCTGCAAAAACAAGCCGGGCTGAACTGGAGATCCTCTACGGCCAAGTTCCTGAGCGCTTTCAGCTCAGCACATCGAAAACCCTCGACACGCCGCTTCAGATGGGGTCTCGCCATCGGCCGGCACACGCTGCTTTCCATTTCCACGACCGTTTGTCAGGGTCGTCCCATGTCTGAACCGGCTGAAACTCTCACCGCGTTGAGGGCGCCCAATGGCCCACCAGCGACCAGCCGCCTTTACAACGACGACCTCGCCCCCGTGCCGCAGTCACGGCGCAAATGGCGGCTGGGCAGCTTCGCGGCGCTGTGGATCTCGATGTCGGCCTGCATCCCCACCTACATGCTCGCCTCCTCGCTGATTAGCGGCGGGATGAACTGGTGGCAGGCGATCCTGACGATCTTTCTCGGCAACGTCATCGTCCTAATCCCGATGCTCC
This sequence comes from Verrucomicrobiia bacterium, assembly GCA_035715125.1. Classification (GTDB taxonomy): domain Bacteria; phylum Verrucomicrobiota; class Verrucomicrobiia; order Limisphaerales; family JADJPG01; genus DASTLJ01. Next base: position 14,913 of record DASTLJ010000481.1, on the reverse strand, counting down.
TCAACGCGCACGCCGGCACGGCCTATGGCATTCCATTCCCGGTGTTCTGCCGCGCGTCCTTTGGCACGGCGGGCGCGAACGTGCCGGCGCTGTTGCGCGCGCTGGTGGCGTGCGGCTGGTTCGGCATCCAAACGTGGATTGGCGGCGAGGCCCTCTACAAGATCCTCGCCGTCTTCTTCCCTTCGCTCGCGGACCCGGGCGCCGCGACGGCGTTCGGCGTGACGCTGCCGCAGTTCACCTGCTTTCTCTTTTTCTGGGGCATCAACATGGGGGTCATTTACGCGGGCATCGATTGCATCCGCTGGCTGCTCAACATCAAGGCGCCGCTGCTCATCGCGCTGGGACTGGCGCTGGTCTGGTGGGCTTGCCGGGAGGCGGGAGGCTTCGGCCCGATTCTCTCGCAGCCGTCGGCGTTCGACGTGGACCAGCCCAGGGAAGGACAATTCTGGCAGTTCTTCTTCCCGGCGCTGACCGGAATGGTCGGCTACTGGGCCACGTTATCGTTGAACATCCCGGACTTCTCCCGCTACGCGGTCTCGCAGCGCGATCAGATGCTCGGCCAGGCGCTGGGCCTGCCGCTGACGATGGCGCTCTATTCGTTCATTGGCGTCGCCGTCACGTCGGCCACGACGATCATCTACGGCACAACGCTCTGGGATCCGGTGGACGTGCTGACGCGCTTCAAGAATCCAGTCGTGCTGGTCGTTGCGATGCTCGCGCTTTGCCTGGCCACGCTGGCGACGAACATCGCCGCCAACGTCGTCAGCCCGGCGAACGACTTCGCGAATCTGGCCCCGAGAAGAATTTCATTCCGTGCCGGCGGGTTCATCACCGGCCTCATCGGCATTTTGATCATGCCCTGGCACCTGGTGGCCAACTCCGAACGCTACATCAACGGCTGGCTCATCGGCTACGGCGCGCTGCTCGGGCCGATTGGCGGCATCATGATCGCCGACTACTACTTGCACCGCCGAAGAAAACTCAACGTCGCCGCGCTCTACGATCCGCGCGGCGAATATCGCTTCACGGGCGGTTTGAGTCTCGTCGCGCTCGTTTCGCTGATTGTCGCCGTGCTGCCGAACCTGCCGGGGTTTCTCACGCAGGCACAACTCATCCACAGGGACCGCCTGCCCGACCTCGCGTCGCGCCTGAACAATTTTCTTGGTACGCCCCTTTTTGTGCCGGACGAATTCACCTCATTCTTCACCGGCCTCTACAACTACGCCTGGTTCGTCGGCTTCGGCATCGCGTTCGTCGTCTATCTGGCGCTTCGCAATTGGGACGTATTGCGGGGCCGGAAGCGAAAGGGTAGCGTCCGGGCATGAGAGGCGACACCGTGCACAGACTCAATCAGCGAAAACACGGTTCGTGGGTCTTGAAATGGGAACCCAGAGAGAGTTAGCTCATTCGTCGGTGAACAAAGCCAAAAATTATGAGAAGTCCAACAAAGCGAACTTCTCTGCTATCATTCGTTGGGCATCGTGAAGAACACGCGAAAATATCAGATCGCCTTTGCGGCTTTCTTCTTGATGCTGCTTGTGTATCTGTTTTGGGCGGGCGCACGCACCAGCCCTACTTCCGGCAAGCTCAAGCTCGCAGTGGCATTCGTTTGCCTCACGAATAGCCCGCCGCGTCAGATGGTGCCGACCAGAATCGCGTTGAGCGAGCGTGGTGCAACGGGCCTGTGCGCCATGTTCGTAGTCACAAACGTTGGTGGGACGAAGTTTTGGAAGGATGCCGCAGTGTGGTTTGAGACGGCTTCGGTCGAGCAGAAGACCGCGGCGGGATGGCAGCCGGTCCCGCAGGACTCGCAGTATTGGTCGGGCATCGAAGGCAGGGTTTGGACTCCAGGATATGGTTGCCTATATGCGGTAGGCTGGCCGCCCGGCGTTCCAACCAACGCTGCTTGGCGTCTCCTACTGCGTTACGGACGGGAAGCGTCTGCCATGTGGACTGTCGCAAACGATAAGCTCGGGCACGGATTGCTGCCCAAGGGCAAGGAAGAGCAAACCATTCCAAGTTCGGAGGTGACACAATGAAGCCTAACTGCGCTGGAGTTCTCTTTCGCCGGTCCCGAGGCTGCAGCCCTCGGCTACCCTCATAAGGTCGCTCCGCGAACCCACCGCAATCCCTTTCCCGGAATTCCTTGATGAACCATGAAATCACCTGCCCTCCCGCCCTTCGACTATCAGCCCAGGCCCTACACCGGCCCGTCCGCCGAGGAAGTCTTCGCGCTGCGCAAACAGTTCCTCAGCCCGGCCATCTTCCACTATTACAAAAAGCCGATCATGATCGTGGAAGGCAAGGGCCAATGGCTCTTCGATGAGACGGGGCGACGCTATCTCGACGGCATCGGCGGCATCGTGACGGTGAGCGTGGGGCATTGCCACCCGCACGTTGTCGCGGCGGCGAATGCGCAAAACGAAACGCTCCAGCACACGACGACGATTTACCTCCACCCCAACATCGCGCTCTACGCGCGGGACCTGGCGGCGAAAATGCCGGGCGAACTGAAAGTGGTCTATTTCGTCAACTCCGGCTCCGAGGCGAACGACCTGGCGCTTCTCATGGCGCGGGCCTACACGGGGAGCTACGACCTCATTGCGCTGCGCAACGCTTATCACGGCAACAGCCAGTCCACAATGGGCCTCACTTCGCATCACACCTGGAAGTTCAACGTCCCGCACAGTTTTGGCGTGCAACATGCGATGATGCCGGACACTTACCGCGGCCCTTACGGCAAGGACGATCCGGAATCGGGGCTCAAGTATGCAGACGACGTTAAGAGCCTCATCCAGTTCGGCACGTCGGGACAGGTCGCCGGCTTCCTCGCGGAGTCGATCCAAGGCGTTGGCGGCGCGGTTGTTTTCCCGGACGGCTATTTGCGCCATGCCTACCAGCACGTCCGGGCCGCGGGCGGCCTGTGCATTGCCGACGAAGTGCAGTCGGGCTTCGGCCGCACGGGCACGCACTACTGGGGTTTCGAGACGCAAGGGGTCGTGCCCGACATCGTCACGATGGCCAAGGGCATCGGAAACGGCTGCCCGCTCGCCGCCGTCGTCACCACGCCGCAAATCGCCCAGGCCCTCGCCACGCGAATTCATTTCAACACTTTCGGCGGCAACCCCGTCGTCTGTGCCCAGGGCCGCGCGGTGCTCGAGGTCATCGAGCGCGAGAAGCTTCAGCAAAATTCCCTCGAGATCGGCGCCCGTCTCAATGCCGGTTTCACGAAGCTCGCCGGGAAACATTCGCTTATCGGCGAAGTGCGCGGCCTCGGTCTCATGCTGGGCGTGGAATTGGTAAAGGACCGCAAGACCAAGGAACCCGCGACGGAAGAAGCCGCGCGCGTCTGGGAGACCTGCAAGGACTTGAGCCTGCTCCTCGGCAAAGGCGGCCTGTGGGGCAACACCCTTCGCATCAAGCCGCCCATGTGCATCAGCCGTGCGGACGCGGACTTCCTTCTCGAAGTGCTCGACGCCGCCTTGGCGTCAGCGTGACTTACTATCGCCGTCTTAATTGATCGCGACAGGGCAGCTCCAGGAAAGGAGCTGCGGACAGCCTTGTCCGCGAGTTTCGTGGCTTTAGCCTAAGTTCGCGCGGACAAAGCTGTCCGCGCTCCTCCATCGGCCGGTTGTTGAATCAGCTTTGCTCGGGAACGTGCGCGGCCCAGATTGCTCTTGCCAGACCCTTGCCCGGTTTCATTCACTCTTGGCCGGTCGTCGGCGTTTCCCGTTGTTGTCCCGGGCGGAGAGTTCCGTTCGGAGCCGCGGCCGTTCCGAAACTATGGCGAATTCGAAAGGCAATTCCGGCCGCCGCGGCGTCCTTGCGGGCGGCAACTGGATCATCGATCAGGTCAAACTCATCGACGTCTATCCGCAACGCGAGCAACTCGCGAACATCCTCAGCCAGTCGCCGGGCACGGGCGGCGCGCCCTACAACGTGCTCATCGACCTGGCCAAGCTCGGCGCCAGCTTCCCGCTAATCGGCGCGGGCCTCGTCGGCAGGGACGGCCTGGGTCAGTTCATCCTCGAGGATTGCAAGCGCCACAAGATCGACACGAAATTGCTCCGGTCCACCGCCGAGGCGCCCACGTCGTTCACCGACGTGATGACCGAGCAATCCAACGGCCGGCGCACGTTCTTCCACGCCCGCGGCGCCAACGCGCTTTGGAAAGGCGACGATCTGGACTTCAAGAAAATCAAGACGCGTCTCTTTCACGTTGGCTACCTGCTGTTGCTCGACGAACTGGACGCTCCCGACACCAAGTTCGGCACCAAGGCCGCCCGGCTGCTGGCCGCCGCGCAGGACGCCGGACTCAAAACCAGCGTGGACGTGGTGAGCGAGGAGAGCGACCGCTTCGGGCGCATCGTGTCGCCGGCGCTCAAGTACGTCGATTACTGCATCCTCAATGAAATCGAAGCGGGCAAGACTGCCGGCTTCAAGATTCGCCAGCCGGATGGGTCGCTCGACACGGTGTCGCTCCGCCATGCCGCGGGCGCGCTGCTCCAACAGGGCGTGCGCGAAGTGGTGGTGATTCATTTTCCCGAAGGCGGCTTCGCGCGCACGCGCAAGGGCGAGGACGTCTGGCAATCCTCGCTGCAGTTGCCCGACAAATACATCGCCGGCACCGCCGGGGCGGGCGACGCGTTTTGCGCGGGGGTATTGCTGGGCCTGCACGAAGGCTGGGATCTCAAACGTTGTCTGGAAGCCGGCGTGTGCGCCGCCGCGGCGTCGCTCTCAGAGCCCAGTTGCACGGCGGGCATGAAGCCGCTGGCCGCCTGCCTGGCGCTGGCAAAAAAATTCAAGTACCGCAAGCCGCTGGAGCCGCAGGAGTAGGTCCTCCTGGAAGGAGACATGGGGTGACACGGTGGCGGCAACGGCGACTGTGTCACCTCATGGCTTCTTTCCCGTTCAGTCGCTGTCGAAGCGTGATCTTCCTCCAACGTTGGATCGCAGAAAGTATTGCGTATGCGATGGCCTTTATAGTGCTTCTCGAGAGTAAATCCCTGCAAACGAATTCCATCAAGCGTACCCTGAATGCCGGAGTATTCTCAGCGACTGCAACGTACCAGTGCGATGCCAGCGACTGCCGGAAGATCACGTTGCGAAACGGACGTGTGGTGACAACCACGTGCTTGGAGGTCGGGGAATTCGAGATAGTGGCTGTGAACCTGTTCGCAATTGACGACACTTGGCGTTTCGCCTTCGCGCTCAACAACGATCTGCCGAGAACAAAAAGCAAGAAGTACGCGAAACGGGTAAGGCCGTTCCTGCTGGCGACGCTGCCGAAGATCACTTGGCCGCAGCATTACCCCTATGTTTCGGACCCCTTCGTCTTAATGAACCTTCTTTTGGCCGGTCAAAAATCGCTACCGAAGCCAGTTTTGACTTCGTAGCTCCCTTTTGGAATACAAGGAAATAGGAATGGTTTTTCCGGGCGTGTAGCTGCTGCTTTACGCGGGTGACACCTGGCTTATTGAGCCTGGTAATTACGAACAGGTCATTGCAGTAGAAGCCAAGTGAAAGGTAATTCATGACGATTTCGACGTGCGTGAGCCGTTGGACTCCCGCGCTCACTTCGTCTTGGCACTTCACGATGAAAACGCCCTTTGTTTTCAACACGCGACACGCTTCGGCGGCAGCCTGGACGTAAAGTTCGAGCACGGCATCGTGCCACTTTTTCTCGAGTTTGGCCGGACGTTGCCCATTGCTGTAGTGATCGCGGAATGCGTCGTGCGTGCCGGCGCCAGCCAACGATTCGTCCTCTCGAAAAAGGCCCTCCATGTAAGGTGGGTCAAGTACGACGCAGTCGACGCTGCCGCTTTCGTATGGCAGGTGGCGAAAGTCAACGCCTGTTTTGAGATCCGATCGTCGGACGCTGTACTCACCTTCAGGCACTTGTCGCCAGAAAGCGCCCTTGCCGTAGGTAACATCGGCGACGGTCGCTCCTTTCGGGACATGGAGATGCAGTATCTTCGGGAACACCTCGGAATTGTCGCAAGCGTAGGAACTGAATACGAGATCCGTCGTGGCTTGTCCATCTGGGGACTTCCGCTTCCGTTTCCTATTCGCATGGACGGTTTCTACGAGCAGCAATGCTTGTTGTATCACTCTCACCTTCTACAGAAAGGCTATCCCATACGAAATACTTTTTGCCGCTATTTTTGCGAGGCCGTCCCGTCGGGCGACGGCCTTTCTCGAAGCGCCGAACCACAGTCTCATCCAGCAAGTGGTCCCTTCCGTGCTTTTCCGATGCCAACTATCCGCTGGCAATCAGTTGCCGAACCCGGACTGGGGTGATTCTGAGCAGTTCGGCGGCGCGTTTCGTCGTAATCAGACCCATCCGCTTCAAAGTGATTTACAGCATGCGTCGCTTACGCTCAACGCAAGTGTGTCTCAAGCTCGACTCTCGCCAAGCGATTGGTATTGCGGGAAAGCATGCGCCTCAGCTTCCGAAGCGCGGCTTTCTCCATCAGGGAAATGTAACCGCGGTGACAACCGCAGGCGATACTGATCTCAGTGTGCGAGAAGGTTTGGCCAGGCTGCGCAATCTGCCTGAGCACGAGCAAGCCTGCATCGATGGTTCCATCTTTCGGACAAGATTTCGTCATTCGCTTTGGCATTATGCGACACGGTAGTTTTTGCCGATTTAAGCGTCAAGCCTCTCAGTACACCACGTACACCACGTCGAACGTCGGGCTGTCCTCGCCCCTGCTTCGGCGGCGGTGGCAGACCCGCGTTTCTGAAATATTCGCGCGCCCGAGCAGAGAATGGACTCGATTCAATGAAGGTCCTTGGTGATCTTCGGCAGGCCGGCCCCGCAGCAGTCCGCTGCTGAGGGACGCCAACCTCTCAGTCGTCGGCTTCACCCAACAGGCTTGGAAAGGAAAGAAGCGTTTGCCCGTTCAAGGCGGCGCAAGGCCCGCTCCCGCCGTTTTACTTCCCCACGCAAAAGATCTTCGGCCGACCAGCTTTTCGCCTGCGCCTGCGCGGAAATCTCGAACAGCTCGCGGGCCAGCGCGGCACGGGCTTTTGCTCCTGGGCGATTCTTTGGAGCGGGCAGCAGGTTCGCCTTGCGCGCCTTCTTCACCAGTTTCTCGGCGCGGAGCAGCGCGGGGAGATGTCGCGGGATGCCGTCGAGCGCGCTGGGCCGCGCGTGCCGCGTTCCCTGCTTTTCGGCGCGCTTGATGATTTCCCACTGAGCCCAGACCTCGTTCACGGTCTTCGCGCGCGCGTCGGCGAAGACGTGCGGGTGGCGGCGCACCAACTTGTCGACGATGTGCCGGGCGACGCGGTCGAAGTCAAATGCGCCGCGCTCGCGCCCGAGCTGGCAGTGGAAGACGACTTGCAGGAGCAGGTCGCCCAGTTCCTCGGCCATTTCGTGATCGTCGCCGGATTCAATGGCGTCGAGCAGCTCGTACACCTCCTCGACCGCATGAAAGCGCAAGGTCCGGTGATTCTGTTCGCGGTCCCACGGGCAGCCCTGCGGGGAACGCAACGCGGCCATGACGTTGACGAGGTCGTCAATCGCGCGGCGCGTGGGGCGGAAGCGTCGTTGCATCGCCGGCTCAAAGGATCACCAGATCATCGCGGTGGATGACTTCGGCCCGGGGCAACTTGCCGGCGCGCAGTTCCTCCGCGCCGAACCGCGCAATGCCGCGCGCGAACTCGGTGCCGTCCAAATCGCACACGCGCACGACATCGCCGACGGCGAACGCGCCTTCGGAACGCCGGACGCCGGGCAGCAGGAGACTTTTGCCGCCCTCGCGAAGCGCCTTGCGGGCCCCGTCATCGACAAAGAGGGCGCCCTTAGGATGGTGAAAAAAGGCAATCCAGCGCTTGTGACCTTTCAGGCGGCCAGGGCGCGGCACGAAGAGGGTGCCCTCCTCCTCACCCGCCAGAATGACCTTCAACACGGTCGTCTTCCGGCCCGGCGCGATGACCAACGGGATGCCGCTTCGGATGGCAATTTTGGCGGCCTCAATCTTCGAACTCATCCCGCCGACCGCAGTGACCTCAGTCGCGCCGCCGGCCATTTTCTCGACGTCATCGTCGATTCGCTCGATCACCGGCAGCACCTTCGCAGACGCCGTGCCGAAACCCTTGATGACCCCGTCCACCGTCGTGAGAATCACGAGCAAGTCCGCCGGCAACAGCGACGCGACGAGCGCGGACAGCTTGTCGTTGTCGCCGAACTTGATTTCCGTCGAGGAAATCGCGTCGTTCTCATTGATGATGGGAATGACGCCTTTTCGGAGCAGGGTGACGAGCGTATTGCGGGCATTGAGATGGCGCTCACGATGTTCGAGATCGTCGTGGGTCAGCAGCACCTGGGCGACCCGGAGGTCGAATGACGCGAAGAGCTTCTCGTAGGTCGCCATCAGCCGCGACTGGCCGACGGCCGCGCAAGCTTGCAATTCGTCCACCGAGGCAGGCCGCTTTTCGTATCCAAGGACGCCCATGCCCGCGCCTACCGCGCCCGAGGTGACGAGCACGATTTCCCGGCCCGCGGCCCGCTGCGCGGCGACTTGCGCGACGAGTTGCTCCATTTGCGCAAGATCGGGCTGCTTACGGGCATCCGTCAGGATGCCGGTGCCCAGCTTCACGACCAGGCGGGTGATGTTCTTGAGCAGTTCGCGGCGCACGCGCGAAGGGGTTAGCACGGCGGACGGGAATTCAAAATGCAAATCTCCACCCACATTCGCCTTCCCGTCGCTGGCCGGGCCGTGACAGACTGACCGCCGCGACTATGAGCTTTTATGACAAGTTGAAATGGACTGACGACGGTCTCATTCCCGCGATTGTCCAGGAGCAATCGACCGGGCGCGTGCTGATGATGGCGTGGATGAACCGGGCGTCCCTTGAAACCACGCTCGCCACCGGCAGGACCCACTTCTGGAGCCGCTCTCGAAAAAAGTTCTGGATGAAAGGCGAGCAAAGCGGCCATTTCCAGACCGTCAAGGACGTGGCGTTCGATTGCGACGGGGACACCCTGCTCATCCAGGTCGAGCAGGCGGGCGCGGCGTGCCACGAGGGTTACAAATCGTGTTTCTTCCGCTCGGTGGAGGACGGCGGCGCGAACTTCAAGGTTACCGAACCGCAACTCAAGCAACCGGGAGAGATCTACGCAAAGCCGTGATGGACGATCCGGTGCCATTCGGCAGCCGCGCTTACTTCGTGTTCCTGGCCGTGCTCGTGGCCGGCCGCGGCGCGGATTTCCTCAGCACCTGGATTGCCACGCCCAACCTGGTCCTCGAGGCCAATCCCATTGCCAGGAAGTTGGGCTGGCGTTGGGGGCTGGTGGTCAATGGCGTGCTATGCGGTGTGGTCGCGCTGTGGCCGCTGCCAGCGGTCATGTTTTGCACGACAAGTCTGTTGGTCGCTTCGCGCAATTTTCAAGGCGCCTGGCTGATGCGCACCCTTGGAGAGGACCGCTACCGGCACTGGATGGCGGAAGCGATCGCCGAAGCGCGCCTGCCGCTCATGGTCGCGTGTTACGCGGCCCAGACAGTCCTCGGTGGAAGCGTCGGCGCGGCGCTCGTTTGGTTCAATGGAGACCAGCTCATTCCACTTGGTGTTGGACTCGGCATCATCGGCTACGCGGTGGCCGTATCGATTTATTCGTTCGTCGCGCTGCGGCGTCGGTGCAAAGTAGCCGGGAAGGTTGAGTAATGGGACGGCCGCGGTTCGCCCATCACTCCATTACTCCACTCCCCCCGTTCTTCGTTTGATCTCCGTTGCCAGACCCGCTAAGAACACCCCGCTTATGTATTCGCCGTCGCTGGACGAATTCCAGCAACTGGCCGCGAAGGGAAACCTCATCCCTGTCGCGCGACGGTTGCTCGCCGACTTCGAGACGCCGCTTTCGGCCTACCGCAAGATCCGCGGCCAGGGCGAATCGTTTCTTTTCGAATCGGTCGAGGGCGGCGAGCATCTCGGCCGTTATTCGTTCGTGGGTTGCAATCCCCGGGCGGTTATCCGCCAGATCGGCGCGCGCATCGACGTGCTGGAAAATGGCAAGGTGGTGGACAAGTTCGCCGTTTCGCCGGAACCGCATTCCGATGGAGCCAAGTGCGTGCGCGACGGGCTCGAGGTGGTCGAGCAGGTGCTGAAGAAATATCGCGCCGTGCCGGTCGCCGGGCTGCCGCGCTTTACTGGCGGCGCCGTGGGGTTCATCGGCTACGAGTTCATCCACGACGTCGAGCCGTCCGTGCCGCGCCCGCCGCACGACGCGTTACGGACACCGACGATGGTTTTCCTAATCGCCGACGAACTGCTCATCTTCGACCGCGTCGCGCAGACCCTCACCGTTCTGGTCAATGCCGTCGTCGATGAAGCCGCCAGCGCCGCCGAGGCATATGAAAACGCGGTCGGCGAGATCGAGCGCCTGGTTTCCCTGTTGGAGCAACCCATCCAGTACACACCCGTCACCGTGCCGATGGAAGTTCCGAGCGTTCCGTTCGAGTCGAACGTCGACCGGGAAGAGTTTTTCGCCAACGTCGTCAAGGCCAAGGAATTCATCACGGCCGGCGACATCATTCAGGTCGTCGGCTCACAGCGTTTCAGCACGCCGGTCAAGGCGGCGCCCATCGACGTTTACCGCGCCGCCCGCAGCATCAACCCCTCTCCTTACATGTTTCTGTTGGAGCTGGACGGCCTGGCGCTCGTGGGCGCGTCGCCGGAGATTCACGTGCGCTGCGAGGACGGCAAAGTTGAGATTCGGCCCATCGCCGGCACCCGCCGCCGCGGGAAAACCCCCGCCGAGGACGCCGCGCTCGAAGCCGAACTGCTGGCCGACCCCAAGGAGCGGGCCGAGCACGTGATGCTCGTCGATCTGGCCCGCAACGACATCGGCCGCGTGTGCGATTTCGGCAGCGTGCAGGTCAAAGACCTGATGATCATCGAGCGCTACAGCCATGTGATGCACATCGTGTCGCAGGTCGAAGGCAGGCTCGGCGCCGGCCGAACGCCCTTCGACCTCATGCGCGCGACCTTCCCGGCCGGGACGCTCAGCGGCGCGCCCAAGATCCGCGCGATGCAAATTATTTCCCAACTGGAGCAAACCACCCGCGGCCCCTACGGCGGCTGCGTCGGCTATTTCAGCTTCAATGGCAATCTCGATTGCTGCATCACGATTCGCACCGCGCTGCTCAAGGACGGCCATGCCTATGTCCAGGCCGGCGGCGGCTGGGTCAACGACTCGACGCCCGAAGCTGAGTACCAGGAAACAGTGAACAAATCCAAAGCGATGCTGAAGGCCGTTGCGCTCGCTGAGACCTTCACCGCCGCGCAGTAAGGAGCCTCCCATGAAAAAGTTCCTCATTGGTTTTCTGCTAGGAGTGGCTGCGGGCGCCGTCCTGCTTTGGTATTTCCAACGCGCAAAGACCAAATCTGAACTCGACGAAGCCCGAGATCGCGTTACCTACGCCGCCTGGAAGGCCGGCAAGTCGATCAAGGAATTCGTTGAGGAGATCAAGGTAGAGCTTTCCCGCTCCGGCCAGGTGGTCCGCGAAAAATCCGCCGCCGTGGGCAACGCCGTTTCCGCCACGACGATTACGGCGGCTGTGAAAGGCAAACTTCTCACGGAATCCGGCCTGCGCGGGGTGAGTGTCGAAACAACGGAAGGCGTGGTGACTCTGACTGGCTCGGTTGCATCACACGAAGACATCGCGCGCGCGATGAAACTCGCCCTCGAAACCGACGGCGTGACCAAGGTGGTGTCCAAGATCCAAATCGCCGCCACCAAATAATCGCAAACGCCCGGTCGGATTCAAGGGCCGGCCGATGGAAGGAGCGCGGACAGCTTTGTCCGCACGAATTTGAGCTATCGCCAAAAAACGCGGACAAGGCTGTCCGCGCTCCTTTCTTGAATCCGTCTTGCGTTGCAGAGTCTAGGCGCGTTTGGTCGCTATGCGACCCGTTCTCAAGCGCCGCGGCTCCCGCGCGGTGCGGGTTCGGCTTTCCGCCTCGCCTTTGGCGGGCGAGTCGGGGAGAATGGCAAGCGAGATGAGGCGCCGGCGAATCATCTTGCTGCTCGCGCTGGCCGCAGTGGCGGCCGGATTCCTCTTGTGCTGGCCGCGCGGGCCGAAGGAGCCGGTGTACCAGGGCAGGCTGCTCAGTCAGTGGCTTAAGGAAACGCTCGAGGTTCCGGGCACCCAGAAACGAACGCAGGCGGAGAAAGCAGTCAAGGCCATTGGCACGAATGCACTGCCCTTTCTGTTGTACGAATTCTCCCGACCGCTACCGCTCAGGATCGAATCGTTCAACCTCTGGCTCTCGGCGCACAGAATGAGCTTTCTGCAACTCAGTTCGGGCCGCAACCGCAGAGACCGCATTAACAGCGCCGCCGGAGGACTTCAGATATTAGGGCCGGACGCCATCCCCGCCCTTCCGATTATGGCAAGCTACCTCGACGATTCATACAAGAGCGCGGTCGCCACCGCCGTGATGAGTGGGTGCGGAGAGCCGGGGCTGCCCTACTTGCTCAAAGCCATCGCCTCGACAAATGAGCAAACATTCCTGGCGGGGGCGCAGGCACTCGGCTGGCTCGCCGCGGAGACTGAAGCTGCCATCCCTCACGTCATAGGCTTCCTGGACCATACGAACTACGACGTGCGATTCAAAGCAGCCTCGGCCCTGCGCTGGGCGAAGCAGCGGCCAGACCTGACGATCCCGGCCCTCATCAAGCGACTTTCCGATCCCAGTGGCCGCGTGCGCGGGGCGGTAGCAGTTTCATTGAGCGAGCTAGGGCCAGCCGCACGTCCCGCCGTGCCGGAGTTGTTGCGGCTCATGAGAATTTCCGATCCCAAACTCGCGAGTGAGGCGAGCAATGCGGTGTTCAAAATCGATCCCGCCGCTCTGCCGTCGCCTCGGCCGTGAGCCGCGCACCTCACCGTAGCGCGCGGAGTCTCGCCAGCGTTTGGAGGGTGGTGACTGTTTCACAACGTTCCCGCGAGTCCCTCGCGTAGCGAGGCCCTGATGGTAGCCGTGGGCTTCAGCCCACGGTTTGGGCCAGAAAAAAGGCCCGCGTCGCGTAGCGACGCTTGATGGTTCGCGTGTCGTCCATCCGTTCAAGCGTCGCTACGCGACGCGCTCGTTCCGACATCTCATCCGTGGGCTGAAGCCCACGGCTATCTTCAGGAGGTCGCTACGCGACCTCGATGCCGCGCGACAAGCCTCTCCGTCTGGCGGCCGAGTTCCAGTGCGAGCAAGCCTCGCTCTTTGGCTCGCACGCCCCTTGAGTTCCCCGCGCCCGTGTCCTAACCTCGCCCCGTGCTTGCGCTCCGTTTCTTCGCCCTGCTCGCCTTCGCGTGTGCGCTTGCGGGCGGTTGTTCGAGCGCCCCGCGCGTGGTCAAAGTCCTGCCGCACTTCACGGACGCCGAGGGGCGCGTGGCCCTCAGCCCGAGCCTTTACGAACGCGACGCTTATCAGGCCAAGCTCCGCACCCATCCGGCTGAACGCGGCGGGCTACAATTTGACATCCAGTGGCGCGCGCCTGATACCGGCCGGCTCAAGCTTCTCGTCGAAATGCGCGGTGCCCTCAGTAACCGCGTCACTACCGCCCGGCTCGAACTGCCCCTGGCCACCGGCGGCCGGTTCACCCGCTGGTCCACCGCAGCAGTCCCGGCCGCCGACTATCACAAGTTCGGCGAGTTGACGGCGTGGCACGTCACGCTCTGGAACAGCGCGACCCTGCTGGCCGATCAGAAGTCGTTTCTTTGGTAGGGGGAGCTATTCGTAGCGAGGGGCACCCGCCCTAGTCCTCGCTTGCAATCCATGACTTTGGATTGCAAAGTGACCTGCATGGACAACAACTGGGCCGCTGAGAATCTCCAGGTCATCCGCACGCTCATGGAACGGTCGGCGCTGTACCGACGGGCGCTCGCGCCAGTCATGCTCGTGAGCGGCGCCATTGGCACGGCGGCGGGATTCGTTCCGTCCTTTGTCCGGATCGATACCAACCGCGCGTTTGCCGTCTACTGGCTGGCCGTCAGCGTCGTCACAATCGCGGCGGCGCTGCTGCTGGTGCGGCGCCAATCGCTCAAGGCCGCCGAGCCTTTTTTGTCCGTGCCGACCAAGCGCGTCCTGCATGCCCTGCTCCCGGCGTTCCTCGTGGGCTATGCGGCGGGCGTTTTCAACGTGCTGAACGAGCATCTGTGGCGCGCCGGGCTGTTGGCGATGTTTTGGGTCATCGTCTACGGCTGTGCAATTCATGCCGCCGGCTTTTTCATGCCACGCGGGATGAAACTCTTCGGCTGGCTTTTCGTGATCGGCGGGTGTGCCATCGTTTTTGCGTCACAAAGCTGGCCGGAACTCCGCGCGGCCGAGGCCGGTCACTACATCATGGGAGGGTTTTTCGGGCTGGCCCACCTGGCTTACGGGGTCTATCTCTACTTCACGGAAAAGCGATCCGCCTCCGCGTGAACCCGGAACCGTTCCTTCAACTCGACCGCGTCATCCACGAGAAAGGGCGCCTGGCCATCATGTCGCTGCTCGGCGCGTCGGCCCAGCTCGCCTTCACGGAAATGCGGGAAACATTGGGGATGACCGATGGAAACCTCACGACGCACCTGCGCACGCTCCACGAAGCCGGCTACGTCGCCGTGACCAAGGCGTTCCAAAGCGGACGCTCCATCACCACGTACGCGCTGACCCCGGCTGGCAGAACTGCCTTCACAAACTACATCAACCTGCTCGAGCAAATCGTCCAGCTGACGAAACAAAAATAGTTCCTCAAGATTGAACGTCCTGGTGCCGATGTGGTCTGTAACTTTGTGATACAAAGTAAATGAATATCCTCCGCGCTACCCAGCTGGGCATGTGTTTCGGCGTCCGTGACGCCATCGCTCTGGCCCTTCGCCAGCCGGGGCCGGTCACGATTCTGGGCGACCTTGTGCACAATGAATTTGTCCT
>DASTLJ010000480.1:0-5737 GCA_035715125.1 Verrucomicrobiia bacterium | reverse complement strand
GCACGGTGCTGGAACTGTTCAGCGAGAAACGGATCCACGTTCCGGTGGTGCGCATCGGCTGGCCCGATACGTTCATCGAGCACGCCTCGAGCGTGGATTACCTCCGTCAGAAGCACGGACTGACCGCCGAGAACACCGTCGCGAAAGTGAAGGCGCAGTTCAACGCGGCCCCTGTCGCCGCGCCAGCCTCGATTTCGAGGCCGGCATAAGGCGCACCGTGACGGAATCAAAAGCAAGTTCCTCGCTGTACGCGGTGGAATGGAACGCAGCGAGCCAGCGGTGCTTCAGGCTGAAAGCCTGAGATGTTACAGCCTGGGGTGGAGCGCGCAGCGCGCAGCCCCAGGTCCGTTGACGCAGAACTCCCCAGCCCTGAAAGGGCGTTACCCCCAACAGCCGAGCCGAGTGACGGCCTTTCAGGCCTTGGAGTGAGTAGAGGTGGCATTGACCTGGGCCTGCGCTCGCGGACTCGCTTCAGCCCAGGCTATCACAGGACAGGCTTTCAGCCCTCAACAGCTGATGATCGCAAACACCTCGCCGGCGGAAGCCACCGCTGCCTCGTTTCCCTGAAAACGTTGGGGAACCAAGAAGAGAAGTTTAGGCTCCGCGGAAGCGTCGCCCTACCGGAGTAACTCACGGTTGCGCGGTGCGATAGAACGCCTGGCCGGGCGGGGCGCCATTGGAGCGAATGAAGTAGCCGCCGGCCCCCTGAATTGACAAACCGGGCACGACGAGGGAGAACAAAGCCATGACGAAAGACGAGATTCGGGAGCGCATCAGCGTGAAGCCCTTCAGGCCGTTCAAGGTCCGGCTGGCAGACGGGGTGGAAATTGATGTGCCGACGGGTGACCATGTGCATCTGCACCCCGGCGGTCGCACGCTGTTCGTGCATCTGGACCGTGGCGGAACCAAGATCATTGACGTGGCGCTGGTAACGGCGCTGGAGGTGAAGGAAACGGAGTGAGTTATGGACCAAGGCGGGCGACCTGTAATCCGCCATGGTCTTACGGCTGCGCGGTGCGGCTGGACCGGTGCGGCCGAGGCGGTCGGCACGAAGATCGCCGCCGCCAGCGCCGCGAGGCAGGAGACAAACCATCGCACCGTAGCAGCCAGTGTGGAGCGTCGAACGCCGTTGGCGTTCAGCAACAGACTCCTCACCTCCGCTGATACGAGGTGCGAGCGCCCTGGCAGGTTTCATATAATCAAGTGAATTCTGACACCAGGATGCTAGCAGCCGTGCTCCTTCTGACGAGCGTAAAGAGCAGGGCGATTCCAGCCGCGGAGTTTTGACCACGGAAAACCCGGATGGCACGGATGAATCCGGCACTCCGATTCCATCCGTGAAATGTTCTCAAGCAGCCTGGCCGCGTCAGCACTACACGGGCCGCGGTCCGGGGAGAGGCTTGACAGTGGCGGACGATTTACCGGGCGCGAACAGCCTGCCGATCCGGTGCAGAAACCCTCGAATGCGGCCGCTGGCACCTGCCGCCTGCTCACACGGCAGGAAAACAATCGCCTGACCGACGCCGAGGGCCATCGCCAAGGAAGTCGATGAAACCGGTTTGGCCGAGGTCGGGTCCCTGGCTGCGGCCGAAGGGCTTCGTCGCACGGGCGCGGGCGCTGAAGGGCCGCCGGAGAAACCGGGTGCCGGCCTCCGTTCCAACGCCGCGATCCGCGTTTCCACTTCGAGCAGGGCCGCCGTGTAAGCCGAAGTCGCGGTCTGTTCGAGCAGCGCGCTCGGGCTCTCCATGCGGCCTGGCGGCGTCTCGGCCAGGATCGGCGCGAGGGCGGGGAGCGGAAGTCGTTTCGCCAGGGCATGGAAGGTCCGGGCGGCGACAAGGACGAGTGACCCCACGCCGAGCAACACGGCGCCCAGAATCAGCAGGGTCACGAGCAGCGTGCGCCGTTCGGTGTCGCGCATAAACTGAAGCTGTACCCGAGAGTTGCCTGCCAGGGCGGTGCTGAACCGGGCGAGTTGGTTGCTCAGCACGCTGGCGTTGTGAAGCAGCGCGGACTCAGTTTGGAGGCGGATGAGGTCAAGGGCCTGAAACGTCGAGGCCTGCTGCTCCTTCAACTGGCGCAGGGCCTCTTCGAGCGCGGGCGCGACGGCATGGGAGTCCTCCGTGCCGGCGGCGCTGGTCGGAGGGGGTAATTCGCCCGCTACGCCAGGAAAAGCGACGGGCAGGGAGCAAAGGCAGGTCAGAAGGCCCGCCGCGAAATTCGGGAGGCTATGGTGCTGTCGCAACATGAACGACGGCTTGAAGCAAAAGCTAGGCTGACCGCCAGTAGAAGCAAGCAGAATTATCTCTGATTCACGCGTCCAGACAGTGCCGCACGGCGAAGGCAAGGCGGGCGCCGTCGAAGGGTTTTTGCAGGAAGTTCAACCCGTCCATCACCGCGAAGCCCTTTCCCGCCACGTGCAGGCTGTAGCCGCTGATGAACATCACCTTCAACGCCGGCTTCTGGGCCGAGAATTTCTCGGCCAGGTCCTGTCCGCTCAGCCCCACCGGCATCACCATGTCGGTCAGCAGCAGCGCGATGGCGTCGTGATGCTGGTGCCAGAGGGCCAGCGCCTCGACTCCGTTGCCCGCTTCGAGGATTTGATAGCCATACTTGCCGAGCACGTCCTTGATGACCCAACGCACGGGCGCCTCATCCTCGACGACCAGGATCGTTTCGGTGCCCCTTGGAACTGGCGGTTGGGCCGTTGCCGGGGATTGGGGGCCGGCCAGACCGGCGGCCGGCGGCAGGTAGACCTTGAACGTAGAGCCCTGGCCGGGCCGGCTTTGCGCTTCGATCCAACCGTGATGTTGTTTGACGATCCCGTAGGCCGTGGCCAGCCCCAGGCCGCCGCCTTTCCCGAATTCCTTCGTTGTGAAAAATGGCTCGAAAATGTGGCCGAGCGTCCGGCTGTCCATCCCGCAGCCGGTGTCGGTGACGCTCAGGCAGACGAAGCGGCCGACGCGCGCGTCGGCGGGATGGCGCTCGACGTAGGCGGCGTCGACGTCCAAAGGTGCGGTCGAGATGAGCAATTGCCCTCCGCCCGGCATCGCTTCGCGGGCGTTGGCGGCGAGGTTCATCAGGACCTGTTCGAGCATGCCGGGGTCCGCGTAGACCGGCGGCAAGCCCGACGCGTGGCTGAACTGGCAGGTGATGTCTTCTCCCAGCGTGCGAGCCAGCAGGTCGCTGAGGTTGGCCAGCAGTTCATTGAGTTGAAGCGCGCGCGGGGCAATGACCTTGCGGCGGCTGAACGCCAGGAGCTGGCTGGTGAACTTGCCGGCCCGTTCGGCGGCGCGGGCGATTTGTTGCACCGATTCGCGCGCCGCGGCACTGATCGCCGGATCGGCTCGCAACAGGGTCGCGTGCCCTTGAATCACGGTGAGCAGGTTGTTGAAGTCGTGCGCGATGCCCGCCGCCAGCCGCCCGATGGCCTCGAGCTTCTGCGCGTGGCGCAATCGCTCGTCCACGCCCGAAGTGGCGTCGGCCAGCGGGGATGGCCCCGCGAGCTTCGGGGCCTCCGTTTTGGCTGGCGCCGAATTGCTCATGAAGAACGTATGTTACGGGCGCGGTGTTGCGGAGGCATTGTCTTTGCGCGGCGTCGAAGCGGCGCCGCTCAGATGATCGATTTCGAGCCGGATGCGCCTTTCGAGATCCCGCACGGCCGGCACGTTGCGCCGGACAGGTGGGAGCGTGTTGAGCGCGGCCAGCGCGGCTTCGTAAGCCTGCCGGGCTTCCTCCGTGCGGCCGGCCTGGAGCAGGATTTCCCCTTTGCGGGCCAGCCAGCTTTCCTTGCGGGGCGAGCGCTGCATCACGACATCGATGCGCGCCAGAGCAGCATCGTGGTTCTTCCGGCGCAACTCCAGGTCAATGGCGGTGAGTTGGAGGGTGACGAGCGACCCCATTTTTTTCATGCCGTCGTCCAGGCCCCGCAAGGCGGCCTCAAGCTGGTCGGGGCCTGCTTCGGCCAGCGCGCGGGCGCGTTCGATATAAAGGTCGGGCGCGCCTTCGGGCGTCACCGCGATGGCCCGGCTCAGATCTTCCGCGGCATAAAGCGGCTGGCCGAGCCTGGCCCACGCGCGGCTGCGGAGGGTGAACGCCTCGGTGTGATTCGTAATCCTTCCGAGGAACCGATCCAGGCACGCGCGGGCGGAGAGCGGCCAGTCGGTGTCCAGCAGGAGACGGGCACGAGAAAGGTCCAGGCCGGGCAGGCCGAGGGCAAGCGCCGCCGCGGCGTCGATGTCCTTCTGGGCGGAGTCGAATTGCTGGTGGAGGCGGAACAGTTCGCCGCGGCGCAGGTAGAGCTCGGGGTTGGTGGGAGCCTTCTCGATGTCCTGGTTGGCGGCAGTGATAAGGGTGTGAAAGTCGCCATGCGCATGGGCCGTCGCCACAGCCAGCAGGAGCGCAAGTGCGCCCCCGCCGTGCATCCACTGGAATTGTCTGCGCATCGTCGGGTGGATTAACGCACCTATTCCGCCAGAGGGCAACGCCGCATTTCGCACGGGACGAAGAGCGTTGCGGAATTCCTTTACCTTGGCAAGCCGCACCGCTATGCTGGCACCGAAATCAAACCAGACTTTCTGGGTGGCATCACTGTTGCTGCCTTCCTTGTCGGCTCAATTCAAAAGAAACTCACGCCGTGCGCGGCGCTTATGTCGGTAAATTTATGAAGAAGAAAACGAGAAAGAAACGCATCGCCTTTCAGCCGTTTCAGGACGGCCAAATCTGGCAGTTGGGCGATTCCAGCGTGCAAATTGCCCAGGTCGGCAAAACGCTGGTGCATTACAAACACTACAAGGCCCAAACCAAACGGCCCCCGATTCGACTCTCGAACAAGGGCGCGTTGGAGCGGTTCCTCCAGGAGAACGACGCCATTTTGCTTCGGGAGACATCGCGCCTGGCCCCGGCGGCAGGAGTACAGATGCCGTCGTACCGCGACTCCTGCCGTCCGGTCGAAAGGAAAGCGAGCTGACATGGGATTCATCGAAGCTCGATGCCCTGCGTGCCGTGAGCGGCGATTCGGCGGAGACTCCGGCGTGGCCGTGGAAAAACTACTCCGCCTATGAGCCGCCCTTTTCGCTCCTTTCGGCCCCGTCAGCCTCAGCATCGGAGAAACGGCAAAATCCGCGCCCGCGAAGTCCGGGTCCTGGACGAAGCCAAACAGCAACTGGGGGTGATGCCTCTGGGGGATGCCCTCCGCCTGGCCCAGAGCCGGGGCCGTGACCTGATCGAAATCGCCCCCGAGGCCGCGCCGCCCGTGTGCCGGATTGTGGACTACGGCAAATTCCAATATGAGGAATCCAAGCGGGGCAAGGATTCGCAGCGCCGCCAGTCCGGGAACAAGATGAAGGAGCTTCAGCTCACTCCTGGAATCGATCCCCACGACTTCGCCTTCAAACTCAGCCACGCCATTGAATTCCTGTGCGAGGACATGAAAGTGCGGGTCAAGCTGCGCTTTCGAGGACGACAGAAGGCGCACAAGGAAATTGGATTTGAAGTGGTGAACCGGTTCGTCAAAGAGGCCGCCGCGTACGGCCAGGCCGACGCGCCGCCGAAAATGGCGGGGGATCGGGACCTGAACGTCATTATCAGTCCGCTGCCTCGGGAAAAACGGGCGAAGCGCCCTCGCGAAGTCAAGCCGCCGCAGCCGCTTGCCGTTCCTGTCATTGCGCCTGAAGAGCCGCCAGCCCCTTGAAAAGTCACGGCTCGCTCGGGCTGCTCCACCGACGCGCGCAATCAGTTT
>DASTLJ010000479.1:0-14044 GCA_035715125.1 Verrucomicrobiia bacterium | reverse complement strand
CGTCCCAACTGCAGCCAGTTGAACGAGAGCGTATCGTTCGCCCAGCATTGATGGCAGCGGAGGCATTCGGTGCGGCTGAGAAATCGCCACGGGATTTCGCGCCGATCGCCGGGCGCGCTGGCATCCGTCATCGTGAACGTGTCGTTCGTCCCGCCATCCGGGACGAGGTCGGCGTCGGTCTGCGCCGTGTTCCAGCGATACGTGTAGCCGTTCCACGCCTGCCCGTCGAAGTGCAGCATCTGCGTCTCGATCCGCCGGGCGGTGGCCGGTTTGCCGCGCTGCTGTTCGAGAGTAAGCGTGCGGGTGAAGACCGTGTTGGAGGGCCAATCCCACATCTTGCCCGCGATGGTCTGGCGGCCGTCGGCGGTGACGATGACGTTGGTCCCCGGCACCCCAAGGTGACGTTCCGCGCTCGCATAGTCGCTCCACATTTCGGCGGCGGGCTGATATGCAACGACGCCCGGCGCCGGGGCCAGCTTCGCCACATCGCTGAAGAGACCCGTCTCGCTCAGGCGGCGCGGGAACGCCGCGTTTGCGGGCGGCGCCGCGTTCGGCGCCAAGGCGTACAGACCTCCGCGATAATCGAGCACGAGCAGTTCGCCATCGAGGTCTTCGGTGAAGGAAATCGGTTGCAGCGTCGTGTCGCAAAGTTCTTCCACGGACAAGAGCTTGTCGCCATTGTGGCGCAGCGCCCAGAACTTGCCCGTCTCCCAATCGCCGTAAACGTAAGCGCCCCGGAGCCGCGGCAGCTTGCGCCCGCGATAGAAACGCCCGCCGGTGATGCTTGCCGCCTCGCTGTGCGGATGCGCGACCATCGGCGGCAAAATGGGTCCGGGGCCTTGTTTCACGTCGGTGCGCACGCGCAGGTTCGGCCCTTCGGTGAGCGACCAGCCGTAATTGCCGCCGGCCCGCACGCGGTAAATCATTTCCCACTGATCGAAACCCACGTCGCCGACCCACAGCGCGCCATCGGGCGCAAAGCTCATGCGCCACGGGTTGCGAAGGCCGAACGCCCACACCTCCGGCCGGGCGCCGGGCATGGTGCGAAACGGATTATCGGCGGGAATCGCGTACGCATTCGTGCCGTCGGTCCGATCCACATCGATGCGCAACAAGCAGGCCAGCGGGTCGCTGATATCCTGGCCGGTCTTGCGCTTGCCATCGGGCGGATCCGGATCGTCGGCGTCGCCGGTCGAGATGTAAAGGTAGCCGTCGGGGCCAAAGGCCATCGCGCAGCCATTGTGGCCGCCGCTGAGCCACCGGATTATGATGCGCTCGCTGGCGGGGTCGACGTTCGGAGGAGTGGGCGCGCGAAGCGTGAAGCGTGAAACGTGAGCGCCGTTCGTGCGGCCCGGGGGTTCGTTGTAGTTGATGAAGATTAAATGGTTCGTCGCAAAGCCGGGATGGAAGGTAAAGCCGAGGATGTTGTCCAAGGGCTGGTGATGCTTGCGTAGGTCGAAGGCGAGCTGCGGCTGCGGATTCGTGGCGCGGGCGTCGAGCGACCAGAGCTTGCCTCCCTGTTCGGCGATGAACAGCCGCTCAGTGCCCGGCGCGAACGTGAGGTCGAGCGGGTTGTCGAACGAGAGTTGAGGATAGACCCGCTCCACCGTGTAGGGCGCCGGTGGATTGGGCGAGCCGATGACGTGATTGGAAGTCCACGGCGCGCGCGGTGCGGCTGAAGCTCCAAGCTCAAAGCTCAAAATCCAAAAGAAACTCCAAAGCCCAGGGATCAAGCTCCATCGACCAGTCGCCCGGGGCGGAGTCGCGGAACGGCGCGAACCGGAGCGCGGACAGCTTTGTCCGCGCTTCGGAATTCGGCCAATTCGGATCGGCGACTCTCCTCTCCCGGAGGGAGATTTTAACTTCATTTCACGTCCTCCCAGCTTTTCAATCCCACCACCGGCAGCGCGAATTCGAACGCTTTCTCCCACTCCGGCGTGTCGGCGAGCCGGAACGGTTCGTAGATTCGCTTCTTTGGACGCGCCTCGCCGCCCGCCGGCGTCAGCGCGCGCAAGCCGAGCAGCAAGCCGCCTTCGTGCGCGTTGTCCACGTGCCGATGCAGGATGAACGCGTCGATCCCGTCGAGGCGCTCGACCAACTTGTAGGCGTAACAATACGCCGCGGCCTGCACCGTCTCGCCCCCCGGCCCCTTGGGCGTGTGAAAACCTTGCTCGCTGAGGATGACGCGCCGCGGCCGGCCCTCGAAGAGCAACTCCGGGCGCAGCAAATAAGCCGTGAGCATCGGAAGGTTCTTGAACGTGATGCGCGGCGTGTCCTGGTTCGTCGTTGCGGTTTTGTCCTTCCAGAAGCGCGGCTCGAAGAGGTTCTCGGGATACGGATGAAACGCGACGTGCCAGTCGAAGTCGCCGCTCGCGCGGGCGCGCCGGGCGAAGTAATCGAGGAAAGACCGGCCGGCGAACGACTGCGTCTCGTCCCCCGCGCCGAACCGGATGTTCCAATGATGTTCCAGCGACAGATACACTCGTGCCCAGGAGGATTGCGCGCGGATAGCCGTGTGCGCCAGCCGCACGACGTTCAGGTAATCGTCAGCGAATTCCTCCATGCGCACGCGCCCCCGATTGCTCCACCACCAGTGCGAGTTGACCTCGTTGCCGAGGATGAACCCGACGACCCGCCCGTGCCGCCGATCGGGCCGCGACCACCGTTCCGCCACGAACTCCAGGCACGCGCTGAACCATCGCCGGCCCTCGTCGGTGACGGTGTTGAACGCGCCGAGCCGGTTGGGGGCCTTCGGGTCGTAAAGCGGATGGAGCACGAGGCGGTTCACGTTCGTGTCGCTCGAGGCGTAGGCCAGCACGATGAGATTCACGAGCACGCCGCGGTCGGAGAGGGCTTTGATCTGCCGGTCCATGTGCTCGACATAGCCGCGCTGCAACCGATGCGTGCGGCCCTGGAATTCCCAGGCCGGATTGTTCGTGTCGCCGCGCGGGTCGATGAGTTGCGAAAGATTGAAGTTCAGCGCCGCGTGCTTCACGCCGAGCGCCAGCGCGTCGTCCACCAGTTCGACTTGCAAGCCCTTCTTCGACGCGGCGACGGGGTAGGGTTCGTTGTAACGCGAGGAGAAGACGGCTGCGGAAGCGCCCGGCGCCGCACACAACGCTCCAACTAACAGCGCGTTCAAAAACTGTAGCAGCGCTCTGTGAGCGCCGAACACGGTGCGAATTCTGCCTAAAACTCGGCGGTCACAGACCGCCGCTACAGCCGCACCGGGAGTTCTTGAATGGGCTGCTACGCACCAGTTCCCCGGCAACAATCTCCAAAACCTTCCCGGCCTGGTCGCGGCGGCGACCCACGGTGACCCCGACTCACAACGGACCGAACGCATTTCCGAGTTTTCTAAACAGGCAGTTGAGAAAACTCAACCTGCGATTGCACCATTCCTCCCTCGCCTCCTCGGGGGAGAGGGTCGGGGTGAGGGGGATCGTCGCCCGAATCACTTGATGAAGTCGTGCAACGCCAGCCGGATTCTCCATCTCAACACTCGACATTCAACTCTCAACCAACTCTCGGCGGCAGGGCTGAAAGCCCGTAATGTGACAGCCTCGGGTGAAGCGCGCAGCGCGAAGCCCCAGGCGAACATCCCAGACGGACCTGCCCGCCCTGGAAGGGCGGGACGTTGGGCGCGAGGCGGAACGCCGCAGAATGGTGCTGGCCTTTCAGGCCTCCGGGGTTTTTGTGGGGCACGTTACCCGGGCCTATTGCGGAACGAGGATCCGCAGTGCGTGGAGCGGGCGTTAGGTCGTCGGCAACTCGTCCAGGTCGGAATCCACGCAGCAAATTTACAAACCTTGGCACTTGCCAACGGCAACAACTGGTGTGTAGGTTCGGGACAATCCAATCCGTGTTATGCGTGCGTTGCTGAAAACGATCCTCGATCCGGCAGCAATGGTGCTGACCGTCTGTGCGCTCTTCGGCCTGAGTCCGCTCAGCGCGTCTGCCCAGACGCCGACCGCCAACCGGCCGTGGGTCTACCGGCTTCTCGACGACAGTACTCTCACGGATGATTGTCCCATCTGCGGCCGGCCCACCATCCAGGTGCCGCTGCGCGGCACATTCAGCCTCCGACTGCTCACGCAGAACCCCCTGTTCTCCCGCTATGCGATGGAGGACATCCAATTCACCGCCCGCGGAGGCGACTATCGCGTCACGGGCAGCGGCACGTTCCAAATCGGTGGCGAAGTCGCTCTCGTGCAGGAAATGTTTCTCCAGGTGCAGGTCGATAATGGTTTCACGAGCAGGCTTTGCTACTTCACGAACGCCACAGCGGCCGTGGATCGGCTCTGGCCCATGATTGACGTCACCCTCGACCAGACCAACGGCACATTCACTCAAGTTTATTCTCTGCGTCTGGCGGCGGCTCCCCTGCGCGAAATCTGGTTCTCGATTGTTAACTACTTCCGCGCGACCACTGGTCTGAAGGGCTTTATTGAGGGCGGCGACCTGCTGGCCCTCTCCGGCGACATCGTCAAACGCAACTCGTACTTTTTCACGTCGGTGGGCGCCATGCCTCCGGCCCCCGACCTGGGCCTGGACGCCGTGGACATTCTGCCCGGCGGCGAAATCGCCTTCTCCATGGATTCCGGTTTTCCCATTTCGACTCTCGGCCCGCTTCAACACGGCGACCTGCTCTCCACCCGGGGCCGCATCATTCGTCGCAATCAGGATCTGCTCGCGCCATTTGGAATTCAGCCTCCGGCGCCCGATGTCGGCCTGGACGCCGTGCATGTCCTGGAGTCCGGCGAAATCCTCTTCTCCATTGAGACGGATGTTTTCTCCGAGCGGCTGGGCATTACGCTTCACCGGGGCGATCTGCTCTCCAGCAACGGGACCGTGGTGCGCACGCATCAGCAAATGCTTGCCCGCTTCCACCCGCTGGACGGCGCCAAGGACTATGGACTGGACGCGCTCTACCTCTGGCCCAGCGGCGAGTCATGGTTCTCCGTCGAAGAAGGGTTCGACGACTCGGCTCTTGGTCCCATCCTTCCCGGCGACCTTCTCAGCGATCAAGGCTACGTGGTCTTCCGGAACCGGGAATTGCTCAGCGCCTTTGCCCCAGCGCAAAGCCAATCGGACTACGGACTGGACGCGCTCTATGTCGTGACCGACGCCACGCCGTCCGCGCCGGCTCCTCGCATGGCCATTCAGCCTCGGCCTGCCACGCGCAGCGCGGGCCTGATGTGGCAGAGCGAGGGCCGCGTGTTCCAGGTTGAACGGGCCGATGACGTGACCGGCCCGTTCCAGGTGCTGAGCACCATCATTCCTGACCTGTTCTTCGATGACTTGGGAGCGCTCACGAACCGAACTCAATCCTACTACCGCCTTCGGCAGTGGTAGCGGAATCAGTGGGCGGCTTGAAGCCCTCTCCCTGAACCTCGTAGCAGCCGACGTAAGGAGGCTCACTCTGCTTCGGGGAACGGAGGGAACACAGCGTTCCCAGGAATTCCATAGAACCAAAAAAACAGAGGCAAGCCGAAGCCTGCCTCCGCGCGCGAAGAATTGAATTTCAGTCTCTACTTGCGGGAGCGATTGCCCTTCTCCTGGAGGTAGTGCGTGGTGGCCCATTCGCCGATTTGCAGCCCGGAGTCCAGGCCGTCTTCATTGGCGAAGCGGAAGTGGATGCCGCCGAAGAGCCGGCTGTCCATGGCTTCCATCGCTGCGCCCGAGAAGCTGGTGAAGTTGCGCGTCACGCCGGGCAGGAAGTCCGAGCCGGTCGTGAACGGAATGTTGTCCGTGCCGTAGAACATCACCAGCACGGTTGCGCCCGCGCCGCTGAAGGTGCTGTGGCCGGAAACATAGTCCGGGAAGGGCGGCGTGACTATAAATGAGCTCCACGCGGGATCGGGCGCCGTGTCGGGATTGCCGTCCAGGTCCGCCAGGCGGATGGCGGTGACGGGGCGCCAGTTGTGGAAGTTGTATTTGGCGTCCCACGCGCAGATGGCGGCGTCGGCCATCGCGAGGTTCAACAGCGCGAAGAGCCGGGCGTTTTCCTCCATCGAAGTGCCGAGGGCGGCGCCGACGTCCTGGGCGATGTGGTTCCAATGGCCGGGCGGGGTTTCCGTGCCGGCACCGTCGGCCCAGAAGAGGGCGATTTCACTCTGATCGGCAGAGCGGACGGAACCGACGGCCGCCCCGAGCGCCTTCACTTCGTTTACTGCCGCCGCGTACGCGGCGCTGTTGAGCGCGGGCGGGCCCGGCGGACGGAATTGCGTGTTGGCGCTCATCGTGAAGGGCTTGACGCCGCCCCATTGCGGGAGCAAATACGCCGCCATCGCGGGCGGCGTGGGCACCCAGTCGCCCGGGCCGAGGGCGGGCGGCGGCGTAACGGTATCGCCGGCGCCGTCGTCCGAGCGGGCGGAGAGGATTTGGCTGGCCACTTTTTGTCCCCAGGCCATGCCCATGCGCTTCTGCGGACCTTTTTTGATCCCGGCGAGAGCGCTTGCGTGCAGCGCGTCGAACGCGGCGGTGTTGGTCGGGAAGAGCGTCGAGAGCACGCGGTGCGCGGCGGCGCTGGCGGCGGCTTCTTTCGATGCGCTGGCCGGCACCTTGCTTTGAACGAGGTAGGCCTCATGCGTGCGGCTGATGCCGTTGACGGCGTCGTAAATGGAGGCGTGCAGAATGGCCAGGTTGCGCGAGGCGCGGGGCGGCGGCGTCCGGTTGCCACGGATGGCGTCAAGGGCGGCGGTATTCCAGTCCGTCACGACGTCGGCGCGCGCGGAAGCGGCGCCGAACACCGTAAGGATGATTAAGCTGAGGAGGGTTTGTCTTTTCATGGTGTCGTTGTTATTCGTGATATCCGTGCGGGCTGCGTGTCAGGCCTCGCTCCTCCCTGGGCAGAGGCCCAAATCAACTCACCCGAGTCAGCAGCCGGGCTGCCTGTGGAGTGTGTTGGCCCGCCTTGCACCGCCGGCCCGCAGCAAGTGTGCGGGCTGGCAGTGCAGGCAGCGCCTTCACAGAAACCACCAGGAAGCGGCTGCTTTATTCTTATTCTGTGGATCGGGACTAACTACGCACGAAACGGGCCATTTACCAACCCGAGGGGACGAGTCGGCAGGCCGGAGGGGTGAATTGCCCGAAGGGAGCGACGGCGCGGCAGACCATCAAAGCCGAATTCAGCCTTCAAACCGAAATCCACCTGCGCTTGCGGCTACTCTGGAGAATCGCTTCGCACAGTTGCACCTCGTGGTGCCCGTCCTCGGCGGTGGCGAAGAGCACGGGCGTTTTCCGGCCGCTGGCGATGTGCTCGTAGACGGCGCGGTAATGCATCTTGTGACTGTCGGGAAAGCCCTCGGGATGGCCGCCCGGATAATCGGTGAAGCCGGCCACATCCTCAATGAATCCGGCGGTGGCGCGCTGGAGAACCTGGTTCGGCTCGTCGCGCCGGCCGAGGAGAATTTCGTTCGGCTGCGCAAAATCCCAGCGCGCGCTGCCTTTCGTCCCGTAGATGCCGACCGCCAGGCTGCACTTCCACCCGGCGGCGACCTGCGAGATGCTGGCATTGGCATGGACGCCGTTGACGAAGCCGTGCTTGGCCTTGCCGAACCGGAGCAGCACGCTGCCGAAGTCCTCCGTGTCGCATTTGTAGGCCAGCATTTTTCTCGCGTCGACTTTCGCGAACGTCTGAACTTCGCCGCGCGGGCGGTAGCGGGTCTTGTGAAAGGTTTCGAGGTGCGCGAACACGGCCTGCGCGCGCGCGCCCAGAATGAACGAGACCGTGTCAATCCAGTGCGTGCCGATGTCGCCCACGGCCCGGAGCTTGCCGCCTTCGCTGGCCAGCAGGCGCCAGTTGTAATCCGTCGCATGGAGCAGCCAATCCTGGAAGAAGTGTCCCTCGACGTGGATGATTTGCCCGAGATCGCCGCGCTGGACCATCGCGCGCATCTGAAGCACGGCCGGAAAGAAGCGGCACATGTAGTTCACGGCAAACACCGGCGAACCTTTCTTCTTCACAGCGGCGACGACCTTCGCCGTTTCCTTTGCGGTCATGCCGAGCGGCTTTTCGCAAATCACGTGTTTGCCGGCGGCCAACGCCGCCAGGGATTGTTCGACATGGACCCGGTTCGGCGAGGTGATGTGAACGATGTCCACATTCGGCGAGCGATACATGGAGCGGAAATCGTAATCGCCATAGACCTCGGGGATGCCCCACTTTGAAGCGGTGGCGCGGGCGTTCCTAGACGACCCGCAAATGGCGCTTACCTGCACGCCCAGACGCTTGAGGGCCTCGATGTGGACCGGACCGATGAAGCCGGTGCCGATGACGCCGGCGCGCAGGGTGTGGAGTGGTTTCACGGCCCGAGCCTACTGAAGCAGTCGCCGGCGCACAATTCCTGAAGGCCGGATTTCAGAGTCAGTTCGGAGGAGGGTTGAGTATTCGCCCTTTCACCGCTTTTCCTGGAACCACAAAGTAGGGGTGAACACAGAGAAACAATCTCGGTGCTCGCCGCTCCTCTGTGGTTCAAAACAAATGTTCATCCGAGTTGAACCACAGAGAAGCGGCGTGCACAGAGTTTCCTTCTGCGCATGACTCTCTGAGTTCGCCGCTCCTCCGTGGTTCAAAAGGTTCAAGGTCGCTGCTCAGCGATGGGGAGGCGCCGGGAGTTCTGCGATGAAAATGTTGCGCAACTGGATGCGGCCGTGCTCGTGCTGGAAACCAATCGGCCCGCGCGGCGGCAGGCCAGGCAACCGCGCTTCGGTAATCACCTCCTGGCCGTTCAGGACCACCGTCATGCGATCGGCGCGGACGGTGATTTCCATCCGGTTCCAGTCGCCGACGGGCGCGTCGGCGCACCGCTTCGGCGTCGCGCCACGGCGGACTTCCTCGGGCAGCGTGAGGTCGGTGCGATACTCCCAAACTTCGCCGCTGCCGACGGGGTAGCAGAACAAGTTCGCCTGTGCCTTGCGCAGTCCGCGCAGGAACACGCCACTGTCGCCCGCGTCGAGCACGCGCTCGGTTTGCGGCTTGCCGTCGGGACTTTTGGCCTCGGTGCTGTCGGGGCCGATAATCGGGAAGTGTTCCCATTTCGGCGCGTCCGGCCAGCGCCAGTCGAAGCGCAAGGTGAAGTCGGCGAACTCGCGCTCGGTCCAGAGATCGGCAGCCTTGCCGTCATGTTCCAGAACGCCATCGCGGGCGAGCCAATGCTCGGGAGGGCGGCCTTCGGGCCGCTTCGTCGTTCGTTCTGTGAGGGACGGTGCGGCACCTTGAAGGCTGCGAGCGCCTGCTTCGCCAACGCGCTTCGGCTGGTTGGGATACTCACGCCAGCCGGTGAGATCTCGGCCGTTGAACAACGGGACAAAGCCGGCGGGCGGTGGATCAGCCGCGGGAAGCCGCGAATCGATCTTGCGCGACTCGACGTAAGCGACGAGGTCTGCGAACTGATCCAACGTGATTCCGGCGTGCAATCCTTCGGGCATCAGCGAAAGCGCGCTGCCGCGGCGATCCGCGATCGAGGCCCGCGGAATGAAGTTCGTGCGCCCCCCGGCATCCACGAGCATCACGCCGTCGGCCGTGTCGGCCTTGAGCGCGCCGGAAATTTCCTCGCCTTCCTTTGTCTCGACGATGATTTGCTGATAACCCTCGCGCACGGCGCGGCTGGGATAAAGGATGCTCTCGATGAGTTGCGCGCGACTGAACTGCGCGCCCGCCAGGGTGAGGTCGGGACCGACCGTGCCGCCCGTGTCAGCGACCATGTGACAACGGATGCACGCCACGCCGCTTTCGTCGAAGTACACGCGCTGACCGCGCGCGGCATCACCGGACTGGGCCAGCGCGTGGCGTTCGTAATCGGCGGTGTCGGGCACGGGCGAGGCCTCTAGAAAAAGCGGGCGCTGAAGCGCCGTTTGGTCGCCGGAATAAACCTGGCGAAGTTCCGCGACGGCTTGGGAGGAAAATGCAGTGGCGCGGCGCTCGATTTGCGGCAGCGCCTCCGTGCGAATCGGTCCGAGCGCCTTGCGGCATTGCTCGCGCACCGTTGGATCGGCGCTGGCGAGCCCTTCCAGATAGGCGTCGAGCGCGCGCAGATCGCTGAAACGGGCGAGGGCGGCGAGGGCCTCGGCGCGCGTGTCGGCGGATTGCCACGCAAGGATCAGGTCCGGGACGGCCGACTTGTCTCGCAGGCTGCCGAGGGCGCGGATGGCGGCGCGGCGGTCGTCGAGAGAAACGGCTTTGAGCGCGGTGCGCAGCACTTCGACCGCAGCGTCGCCGCCGATGCGACCGAGGGATTCGATGGCGGCGAGACGGAGGCCGGCGGGTTCGGGGGAGCGCGCCGGCTCGGAGGCCGGCGCTCCGAGGACGGCGGCGAGGGCCGGGACAGAATTGGTGTCGCGCAATTCGCCGAGCGCACTCGCAGCGGCTTTGCGGAGGGCTGCGTCGGTAGCGCGATCCTGCACGGCGCTGGCGAACAACGGAGCCGAGTCGGTGTCCCTCAGCCGCGTTAGCGCCGCGAGGATCCCCTGGCGAATGGCCAACTCGGACTCTCGCAGAAACAGCTCGCGCAGCCGGGGCGCGGCGTTCGTGTCGCGCGCGGCGCCGACTCCTTCGACAGCGGCCAGGCGGAGGGGCGGACTGGATTCGGCGAGGGCGGCGCGGAGAGTTTCGAGAATGGGCACGGTGCCGGCCCAGGAAACATTGCGTTCGGGCGGCGGAGCTTTGGCAGGGTGGTAAGCCCACCATTCGCCGCGCCAGGCCGGTGGCTGGTGGTGCAGGGCGGCGAGAGCATTGAGCGCGGCTTCGCGCGTGGCGGGGCCTCGCGAGGCAGTGCCGGCCAGCGGTAGGAGAGCCGTGACGAGCGCCTCGGAGTAGGTTTCGCGCAGCGCGAAAGCGGTGCCTTCGCGTATGCGCGCGTTCGGCGATTCGAGCCCGGCGGCAATCGCGGGCCATGCGAAGTCGTGCGCGCGGCCGATGCGATTCAGCGCTGTAAACACCGCGAACCGGGCGAACAAATCCGGCTCGTCGAGCGCGTCGAGCAACGCGGGGATGGCGTTCGTGTCGGCGATGCGGCCAAGCGCTGTGGCGGCCTGGAAGCGGATCGAGACCTCGATGTCGTGCTTTAGCGCCGGAAGCAGCGCGGGGACCGCAGCGCGCCCGCGACGGTTGCCAAGTTGGCGGATGGCCTGGCGGACAAGGGCGACATCGGCCGCTGGCGACGCGAGAAGACGAAGGCTTTCGCGTGGCGCAATTTCCGGCTTATCCCCCCGTCGGTTCCGATCGAGCGCGTCGAGCGCCCAAAAGGCATGGCATCGGGCGAAGAAGTTCGTTGAGTCGTTGAATCGTTGAATCGTTGAATCGTTGAATCGTTGAAGGGTTGAAGGGTTGGAGCGTTGAATCGTTGAAGCGCGGCCCGGTTCAACGTTTGAACCCTTCAACGCTGCAACGAGCTTGTCCGCTGCGTCACCGCGGCGGCCGCGGGCGAGGGCGCGTTGGGCCGTGAGACGAACTTCGCGCGAGGGATGGGCGAGGGCGGTGATGAGTTCATCGGTCGAAGCATCCGTGGGTTTGCCCACAGCGGACTTCAGGACCCACGCGGGCTTCGGCGTCGCATGGTTTGTGCCCGTCCAGGTCAGTTTCCACAGCCGGCCGACCTCGGCGTTCTTCTCCTTCACGTCGCGGTGCTGCCAGTCGCAAATGTAAAGGCCAACGCCGTCGGCCGACCACGCCAGGCCGACGGGACGAAAGTCTTCCGGCACGTCGCGAAACAGTTCCTCGTGGGCTGCGACGCGGAAGGTCGCGCCGTCGCGCTCAATGCGGACGCGCGTGACCTGGCGCTTGCCGAAGTCGGCGAGGAAAAGGTTGCCGTGAAATTCGGCGGGCAGCGCGTCCTCGTTGTAGGCGAGCGCGCCGCACGCCGCGCCCGCGCCGAAGTCGTGCATCATCCAAAGCGTGTAAGGCCGGCGCGGTATGAAGTCGTGCGGGTAGCCGTAAAAGCCGCCGTCCACCATGTGCGTCAGCCGGCCCATCCACTGGTGCTCGTCGGTGTTGTCGTAGGTGAACAGTTCGTCCTCGGCCGTCAGTGCCACGTCGAGAATGTTTCGGGTGCCTGTGGAAAAGATCTCCAGTTCCGTGCCGTCCGGGCGCAGGCGGAGGACGCCGCCGCCGTGGAGATTGACCTGCGAACCGTCGCGCCCAGTGCATTGGTAGAGGCCCTTGTCGCCAACAGCGACGTAGAAATAGCCGTCCATACCGAGTCGGAAGTTGGCCGGCACATGGTCGTTCCAATCCAGCGCCCACGGGTTGGGCAGCGTGGATTGGATGAGGTCGTCGCGGTCACGGCCCACGCCGGCGTCGTCGGTGAAGACGGAGAATTTCGGATTGTGCAGGACGTAAAGTTTTCCTTCCAGATACTGCATGCCGAAGACGGCGTGGAGGTTCGTCGCGAACGTTGTCGCGCGCCCGTCGGGATGCAGACAGACGATGCGGCCCAGCTTCTCGTCGGCCCGCGTGATGATGTCCATTGGGTCCTCGGCGACGAACACGCGGCCATCCGGCGCGCAGGCCACGACGGAGGGATGGCGCACGGTCGGGAACGAGGCGACCCGATCGAGGCGCCAACCGGCTGGCGGTGTGGGCGCGGCCGTGGAAACGCAAACCGCTCCGAGCCACGCGAACGCGCTCAGTGTCCGTCCGGGCTTCATCGCAGCGGAGCCTGCCACGGCGGACGCAGGGCGACGAGCGTGAAACGTGAACCTAAAAGCAGTCTCTCAAACACGAATGGACACAAATGAACACCAACCCAAAGGACCTCGTGTGAAGCAGCCTCTTAATCAACCACTGAGTGTCAATGTTGATTCTCATTCGTGTCTATTCGTACTACTGTCAATGAAAGTTTTGTCAGCGTACACGAATTTTTACCGCAAAGAACGCAAAGACCACAGAGAGAAGCCATTCATTCTCTGCGTTCTCTGCGTTCTTTGCGGTTATCGACTTTGGCTGCGGCGTCAGCCGCGCTGTGTCAGTTCGTGGTTTGGAATTCCATTCGCCGTTCCACCTGCCGGATTAAGAGTGACCGGCTCATGATTTTGTGTCGCCAACGGGCGGCGGCTTCGCTTCAATGGCTCCTGCATCGCCAACAGAACGAAATCGCTCTGGCCATGAAGCGTTTCTTTTTCTTCTACCTCGCGCTCGCCGCGCTCGCGGCGCTCGCCGGCGCGGAACTCGCAGCCGGCGCCGCGCAGTTCAAGCTCGGCGCGCACAATTTCACAGTGCCCGATGGCTTCACCATCGAAGTCGCCGCGCCCTCATCGCTGGTCCCGCGCCCCATCGAAGCGGACTTCGACGAGCAAGGCCGGCTCTACGTCACCGATTCCTCCGGCTCGAACGAGAAGGTCGTGAAGCAACTCGCCGACAAGCCCCATCGCGTCCTCCGCCTCGAAGACACCGATGGCGACGGCGTGTTCGACAAGTCCGTTGTATTCGCCGACAAATTAGGGTTCCCCGAAGGCTGCCTGTGGCACGACGGCTCGCTCTACGTCTCCGCGGTGCCGAGCATTTGGAAGCTCACCGACACCAATGCTGACGGCGTAGCCGACGTGCGCGAAGAATGGTTCAAGGGCCACAGCATCGGCGGCTGCGCCAACGATCTGCACGGTCCTTACCTCGGTCCCGATGGCTGGATTTACTGGTGCAAAGGCGGCTTCGAGCGCCAGACCAACATCCTCGGCAACGGCAAGACCTTCATCAGCCGCGCCTCACACATCTACCGAGCGCGGCCCGATGGCACCGGACTCGAACCCATTATGACCGGCGGCATGG
Source organism: Verrucomicrobiia bacterium (assembly GCA_035715125.1). Taxonomy (GTDB): domain Bacteria; phylum Verrucomicrobiota; class Verrucomicrobiia; order Limisphaerales; family JADJPG01; genus DASTLJ01. The sequence goes on along the minus strand of DASTLJ010000479.1, from coordinate 279 downwards.
ACAACCCCGTCGGCCTCGCGTGGTCCGCCGAGGGTGAATTGTTTCTCTCGGGCACGTTCTTCCAACATCCCGGTGGCGGCAAGCGCGACGGAATTATCCACGTCATCTACGGCGGCGTCTATGGCAAGGAGAACGACTCGCTCGAGGGCCATCCGCGCACGGGCGACCTGATGCCCATCATGACGCACCTTGGCCCCGCCGCGCCCTGCGGACTCGCGCGCTATGAATCCAGCGTCTTCGGCGCCGATTACAAGGACAACCTATTCGTCTGCAATTTCA
>DASTLJ010000478.1:0-1614 GCA_035715125.1 Verrucomicrobiia bacterium | reverse complement strand
CGAAGCTGTCGAACATCGGGTAGCGGGTGTTGCGACGGACGAAGACGTAGACGCTGCGCCGGTTCTGTTCCTCGCCCGCGCTTACTTTCCAGCCGCCGCGCGGCTGCGTCATGCCAACGGGCAGTTCAGGAAAGACGCTCGGCCCGCCCATCTTCAAGTTCAGCAGCCCGGCCACGGCGAGCCCTGAATCGCGGATGACTTCTCCTTGCAGCCGTTGCCGGGGGAATTTCCAAAGCAGTTTGTTTTGAGGGTCCAACTTCGCCGCGGCTTCGCGGTGGGCCGAGGACTGCTGATATGCCGCGGAAGTCATGATGAGACGGTGGAGGTGTTTCAAGGACCAAGGGCGCGCTGTCGTTGAATCGTTGAATCGTTGAATCGTTGAATCGTTATATCGTTGAATCGTTGAATTGGCAGCCGCTTCAACGCTTGAACGCTTGAACGCTTCAACTGGCTCCACGAATTCCGCCGCCAGCCAGTCGAGCAACGCCGGGTGCGTCGGCCGGTCCCCTTTGAGGCCCAGATCGCTGGGCGTTCCAACCAGGCCGCGGCCGAAGTGGTAATGCCACACGCGATTGACCATCACGCGCGCCGTCAGCGGGTTTTCCGGCGCGGTGAGCAACGCCGCCAGCGCCGCGCGCCGGCCCGTCGTCTCGCCTGCTGCCACGGGCATCGGCATGGCCGGCTTGGCGGGGAGAATCTGCATCAGGCCCGGCTCGACTTCGTCCTTGGGCTTTTCGTAGGATCCTTTGTTCAACAGAAACGTTTTGGGCGCTTCGCGGCCGATGTCAATCATCGTCGAGGCCGTCGGCAATGCTCTGGGATGCAATTCCGCAAACGCGTCCAGTTGCGCCTTCAACTCGTGCCAGCGATTGGACTCGGCGCCCTTGAGCTTGGCCATCACGGCTTCCTGATCGGCGATGTACTCTTGCGACTTGGGATCGAGATATTGCCGGGCCTTCCAGACCATCATCCGCTCGAAGGGTGTGCGCTCGCTTTCGGGCTTGTTCCATGCGTCCTGGATTTCCGGCGGATATTTTTCGAAGTAGTCCCGTTCGATGGCGCGCCGTTTCGGCGCTTCGAGGGTTTCCATCTGCTCGCGGATGCCCTTGGTCTTCGCTTCCCATACGGCGAGCTTTTCCTGAAAGCGCTGTTGCTCGGCGGCCGGGACGAGCAGGACGTCGTCTTTGGCCGCAGTGTTCGCGAAAAAGGCCTGCAACCGGTAGTAATCGGCCTGGAGGATTGGCTCGAACTTGTGGTCGTGGCAGCGCGCGCACGCGTAAGTCATGCCCAGGAACACCCCGCCGACGGTGTCGGTGATGTCGTTGAGAATTTCCTGCCGTCGCTGCATGAGGTTGCGCGCGTTGCTCTCGTCGGCGTAATGGCGGTTGAAGGTCGTCGCGATGCGGGCGTTGTTATCGCCGGGCCAAAGTTCGTCGCCGGCGATTTGCTCCTGCACGAAACGGTCGTAGGGCTTGTCGTCGTTGAGCGACTGAATGACGTAATCGCGGTAGCGCCAGGCGTTGGGGCGCGTTTCGTCGGTCTTGAAGCCTTCGCTCTCCGCGTAGCGCGCCAGGTCCAGCCAGTGCCGTGCCCACCGTTCTCCGTAGCGGGGCG
>DASTLJ010000477.1:0-2459 GCA_035715125.1 Verrucomicrobiia bacterium | reverse complement strand
GATTACCTCAGCACGTTCATGAAACTCGGCACGATCTTTGTCCTCGCTCTCGGCGTGCTGTTGGTGCTGCCCCGCCTGCAGATGCCCGCCGTGACACGATTCATCGACGGCACGGGGCCCGTGGTGCCCGGAAAGCTCTTTCCGTTCTGCTTCATCACGATCGCCTGCGGCGCCATCAGTGGTTTCCACACGCTCATCTCCAGTGGCATTACGCCCAAGATCATCACGCGGGAGAGCTATGCGCGGCCCGTCGGCTACGGCGCGATGTGCCTGGAAAGCCTGGTCGCCATCATGGCGATGATTGCCGCCTGCACACTCGATCCCGGCGTGTACCTGGCTATGAACATCAAAGTGCCGGGCGCTGACGCCGGGGCAGTGGCCAGCGCCACCGTGGCGAAGGTGAGTGCGTTCGGACCGGAGTTTACGGTGACAGCCGAACGGATGGCACAACTGGCAAGCGACGTTCGGGAGGAAAGCCTTTACGGTCGGACGGGCGGCGCCGCGACCCTGGCCGTAGGCATGGCGAACCTGTTCGCGAAGGCGGTCGGTGAGAAGTGGCTGGCCATCTGGTATCATTTCGCGTTGATGTTTGAGGCCTTGTTCATCCTGACGACGCTCGATGCCGGCACGCGCGTGGGACGTTACCTCTTGCAGGACGCGTTTGGCCGCTTGTGGAAGCCTTTGGGTGAGGTCCGCAGTTTGCCCGCAAATCTTCTGTCCAGTGGGCTGGTAGTCGCTGCCTGGGGCTACTTTCTGATCGCAGCCGTCTATGATCCGGACGGCGGAATCAAGGCGCTGTGGCCGATCTTTGGAATTGCGAACCAGCTCCTCGCCGCGACCGCGCTTTGTCTCGCGACCACCGTGATTTTGAAGATGCAACTCCAGCCGGAACGAGATCCGGTCCAAGGACAAGCGGTAAATGCTTTCCGCCATCCGGCCTTTGCGCTCGTGACTTTCGTGCCACTGGCCTGGCTCCTGATAGTGACGGGAACTGCGGCGGTACAAAAGATCTGGCACTCAAGCCCCGGCATCGGCTTCCTTGCCAAGGCGCGCCAAATTCGCAACGAGCAACTCCCCCTCAGTGAAGCCGCCTTGGAGAAGGCGTCCGCCGCCGCCGTCGGAGCGCCACCCGGCTCGCCAAAGGTCCAGCAGCGGGACGCCGCTTTGGCCGCCACGGCAAGCCTGCGCACGCAGCTCTTTAACAACCGGCTGGACGCAGCGGTCACGGGCGCATTTCTGGCGTTCGTGGTGTTGATCTTCCTGCTCAGCGTTCGGGAGTGGGTTCTGTTGCTGGCCCGTAAACGGCTGGCAACCTTGGGCGAGTCCGAACCCGTTTGGCTGGCCGAGTATGCGGTCGCGGAGGGGAGGCCGTTGCGTGTCTTCAGCTTGCTGACGCTCGCCTTTGCGCTCGCGAAGGAGTTGTCTGGCGAGGCGGCGTTGGACCGGGCGCAACGCGCCGCGAGCGTCTGCTGTTGCCTCGAGCCTGAGCCTCCAGCGGCCAGACCGGACGTGAAGGTGACTTTGCTCGGAGGTGGCACGGCGGTTCAACCCTGTATCTCGAAGGAAAAGCTGTACCTCGAAATGACCGAACGACGTTATCGAACCCTCAACCGCTGCTGCTGATTCGCAACTGCGCTCGATTGTCTCCAGCCTTGAACCTTTTGACACTGCCGCCGACTAGATAGGTCGTGGAATCAACTTGTGGCCGGTGCATTATGGCCGCACCCGTGGGCCCCGCGGACGAAACGACCGTCGATTCACGCAGCGATCAGACCCTCATCGACGCCATCAACGATGGCGACACGGAGGCTTTTGAGGTGTTGTACTACCGCTACCGCGACTGGGTCGCAAACCTGGCCGTCCGCTTCACCGGCGACCGCGACCTGGCGCTCGACGTGCTGCAGGAAACCTTTGTTTACTTCGTGAAGAAGTTTCCCGGATTCCGCCTCACGGCCCGGCTCAAGACATTCCTCTACCCGGCGGTCCGCAACCTCTCGATAGCCGCGCGAAGACGGACTCGGCGTCTGCAATCCAGCCCGGAGGAACTGGCAATCCTCGCCGGCCTCTCGACAACCGCCCCGCTCCCAATCGGCAACGAGTGCCTGGAGGCGGCACTGCGTTCGCTTTCCCAGGAACACGGCGAAGTCCTGCTCCTCCGGTTCGTGGACGGACTCAGTCTGGCCGAAATCGCCGGTACGCTCGATATCCCTCTCGGGACGGTGAAATCCCGACTCCATAACGCTCTGGGAGCCTTGCGGCGCGACTCGCGCACGAAATCCTTCTTTGAACCGTGAACTTTTCAATCGGCTCACGTGCTTAACCCATCGACGAGTATATGCCCGACGAAACCCGGCATAACGAAGACGACGCGCAGGCACCACCGAAGCTGGTAGCGGCGTTGGAGGACCTTCGGAAGACCCGTCTGTTAGTCTCGCCGGCGGTGGATGCGGCGGTACTGG
>DASTLJ010000476.1:0-9370 GCA_035715125.1 Verrucomicrobiia bacterium | reverse complement strand
CAGTTGCCCGACCAATCGGACGCTGGCGCTGCCCGCCGGCCAATGCCAGTTGGCGTTGCCCGACCTGACCGGCGAACTGGCCGCCACCGACAACTGCTGTTGCGTCACGATCCTCCAGAGCCCGGCCCCCGGCACGCTGCTCAACATCGGCCTGCAAACCCTCACCTTCACCGTCACCGACTCCCTGGGCCTGAGCGCCACCTGCATGGCCAACGTCACCGTGGCCGACGTCACCCCCCCCGCCCTCCTCTGCTCCACCAACATCACCGCCGAATGCACCGGCCCGGCCGGGGCCGCGGTGAACTACACCGTCACCGCAACAGATGACTGCACGATGCCGCCTACACTGATCTGCGCGCCGGGGTCGGGTTCGTTGTTCTCGTTTGGCACGAGTACGGTGAATTGCTCGGTCAATGACGGCGCGGGCAACACGGCCAATTGCAGCTTCACAGTGTCCGTGGTGGACCGCACGCCGCCAGTCCTTGTTTGCCCGACCGGAATTGTCATCAACCTCGCCGTGGGCCAGTGCACGGCGGCGGTGACTTATCCGAACCTGAGCTCCGTGGACAATTGCGATCCCAATGCGTCGATCGTCTGCGTGCCCCCGTCCGGCTCCGTGTTCGCGGCGGGCACCAACGCCGTCAATTGCACCTCCACCGACGCCAGCAATAACTCGAGCGCCTGCGCTTTCATGGTGGCCGTTATCGAGTTGGTAAAACCCACGATCGTTTGCCCGCCGGACGCCACTGTAGAGTGCGGCAATTCAACCACGCCGCCCAACACCGGCGTGGCCACGGCGACCGACAATTGCGACGCGAACGTGGCCGTCACCTACCACGACGGCAGCGCCACGGAAGTCACTCCCGGCAGTTTGAATGGGTGGACGCTCTCGGTCATTGGCGATCCGCTGACCGCCACCGCGACGTTGGTAAATGGTCCGGCGCCGGCGCCGGTGGGCACCGGCAGCCTGCGTCTGGCCTTGGGGAGCAACGGCGAAGGCACCGCCCAGGGACGCATTTCGTTATTCCACGGCACGCGCCTGAGCGCGCTCACGGAACTGAACTTCCGTGCCCGCGTCACTGCCAGCAGCGGCAGCGGCGAAAGCGTTTACCTGATCCTCAACGTCGACTCGGATGGCAACGGCGTGCCCGATGATATCATCGCATTCGAGCCGGAGTACCAGTCGGGATATACGACCGCTGTTCCGGACCAGGGTCCGGTCGCCACCGGCCTCTGGCAAAGCTGGGACGCGCTGGTCGGCGGCTGGTGGTCGCTGAATCATCCTGGTGTCATGAGCGAAGGCCCGGGGGTGAAGTCGCTCGCGACTTACATTGCTGCATTTCCGAATGCGCGTATCGTGAATAGCGGCTCCGGGGCGGGCGGTGTCCGCCTTGTGGCCGGCGGCGGCCTGGGTACCTGGGAAAACTTCGACGGCAATGTGGACCGATTCGCAATCGGAGTGAACGGAACTTCCTCGCTCTACGACTTCGACCAGACCGCGGGCGACAGCTTCGAGCTGGTTTCCAGAATCGTCCGCACGTGGAGCGGCGTGGACGAGAACGGCAACGTGAATTCGTGCTCTCAACTGGTCAATGTATACGACACGATCCCTCCGACGATCTCGTGTCCAGGCAACATCGTCCTGGAGTGCACCCACCCGAACGGAGAGACGGTGAGCTACTCGGCGACGGCGAGCGACGGTTGCGGACCTGTCACGCCAACATGCCTGCCGCCCTCCGGAACGCTCTTCTTGCTTGGCGTCCGGACAGTGAATTGTGTGGTGAGCGACGCCGTCGGTCACAGCAATGCGTGCAGTTTCACGGTCACGATTCGCGATACGCAGGCGCCGGTGTTTTGCAACGTTCCGGCCGTCACCCAGGCGGCCGGCACGATGGACAACTTTGCGGGACCCGAGCCCGCGAGCCCGAGTGTGGATCTGGTCGACCACCTGTTGGGCTTGGAACTCCGCGACTTCGATGAGTTCGGCTCGGACCTGTGGTTTGCCCACACATTCGACAATCTCCCGGCCGACATCGCGTCTGCCGTGCTGCGCGTCAAAGTGCGCGCATCGGTCGGCGATCCGGAGAACGACACGATTCAACTGCTCTTCACGACGCCAGGCGGAGGACTGCTGCCCGCCACCTGGATCCGTCGCATTGGATCTCCGCCCAACGATCTGCCGGCAGGTCTGCTGACCACGCCTTGGACCGAGAATGAAGAGACGGAATTGGTCCTGGACCTGTCGCGGCTGCCCAATGCGAACGGCTCATTCACCGACTTGACGGCCACGTTGCGCGCTCAGCGCTACCTCGATTTGGTTATCCAGGACGACACGCTGGTCGATAACGTTTCGCTCGAGGTGCGTAGCTGCAATTGCCAGGGCGATGTGACCGTAAACGTCAATCCAGCGTCCTGTGGCGCCGTGGTCAACTTCCCGACCCCAGTCTTCACGGATGTCTGTGACACCACTCCGACCGTGGTTTGCGTGCCGCCCTCCGGCACGTTGTTCCCGGTCGGCGCCACGACAGTATTCTGCACCGCGACGGACGACAGCGGCAATCGCGGCCGATGCGGCTTCACGGTGAGAGTGGTCGAGCCTGCGCCATCGCTGTCCATTGCGCGGCAGGGCAATAACTTCGTCCTACGCTGGCCGGTGGGCTGCACCACTTTCCGACTCGAGCAAACGCTGTCATTGAGTCCACAGATTACGTGGAGCACGGTGATGGCGCCGATCTCAATCGCTGGCGGCTACTACCAGGTCGTTCTTCCGAACGTGGGAGCACAGCGATTTTTCCGGCTCGCCGCGCCATAAGACCACGCGCTCGTGTAATCATCGCGAGAGGCCCGGGAAGCCCCGGGCCTCATTGCATTGAGGGATCGTGCGCGTGGGATTGGGTTTTCAAATGTTCCTCGCCATCCGCTCGGTGAGCCTTTGCAGGGCGGGGGAACGGTCCAAGGGGTCCAGCTGCACTTCGATCAGGCAGTAGCTTTCCTTGTGTTGTTCGGCGGCGACGAGCGCGGCGTTGAGGTCGCGCTCGGTCTGGACGACGAAGCCGCGGCCGGCGCCCAGTAGATCCGGCATGCGGTGGTACCGCATTGCCCAGACGTCGTTGTAGGGGCCGTCCTGCATCGGCCGTTCAGTGCCGTAGCCGCGGTTGTTCAGGACCATGACAATGGGGTTCAGTCCGTAGCGGGCGACGGTTGCCAGCTCAATGCCCGTCATCTGAAACGCACCATCCCCAACCAGAACCAGCGGGCGCAGCCTGGGCTGTGCGAGTTGCGCTCCGATGGCCGCCGGGACCCCGAATCCCATCGACGTGTAATACGCAGGCGCCAGGAACTCGGTGCCGCGATGGATGAACAGATCGGCCGCGCCGAACATCGCGTCGCCCACGTCGCATACGACGATGGTGTCCTCGCGGAGAAAGAGATTAAGGCGTTCGAAGAGTTTCCGGACAGTGAGGCGCCTGTTGGGGGGCGTGGCCGACCCATTACCGAAGACGGCGGGCCGCGGCGGGCGCGGCAGCTTCGCCAACGGGCGCCGGCGGAGCTTTGCGCGGACCAGCCCGCACACGAAATCCTTGAAGCGCACGTCCTCGAAGTTGTGGTAGCGGATGGCCAGCTTTTCACTGGTCGCGTAAATACAGCGGACGGGATCGAGGCGCGCGGTGAAGATGCCCAGATTGATGTCGGTCATAAACGCGCCCAGCATGATCACACAATCGCTGGACTCGACGTAGCGCCGCACCGCTTCACGGCCGAGCGCGCCTTCGTAAACGCCGAGGTAAAACGGATACTGTTCGCCGATGACCGACTTGCCCAGCAGGGTCGCGGCCACGGGAATGCCGGTCGATTGCGCCAGTTTCAACAACGCTCCCTGGAGCCCGAAACGGTGGACTTCGACGTCGGCAAGGATGACGGGTTTCTTCGCGGCATTGATCCAGGCCACGGCCTCGTCCAGCGCGGCGCGCAAGGTGCGCGGGTTGCTCGCCTCGTGCAACTCACGAGGCCGGTGGTGCGGGCTGCCAGCGACACCGGCCCTGTCGCGCGGCAGCTCGATGTATACGGGCCGTTTGAAGCGGAGGGCGGCGTGAAGCACGCGGTCAATCTCCTGGAAGGCGGTCTGCGGATCGCCCAGCACCGTGGCGGCGGCAGTCAGGTGCTTGAAGACTTTGAATTGCGTGTCGAACTCGCGGACTTTGTGGTGAAGCAACGGGTTCTTCTCGCGCTCCTTCATGCCGGGCGCGCCGCTGATGATGACGACGGGGGATTTTTCGGCGAACGCCTCGGCGGTCGTGTTCGCGACCTTGAGCCCGCCGACGCAATAGGTGACACACACGGCGCCCAGCCCGCGGAGCCGCGCGTAAGCATCGGCCGCGAAGCCCGCGCCTTGCTCGTCGCAGGTGTTGATGATGCGCAGCGGGCTGCGCCGGAGTTGTTCGAAGAAGCCCAGCACGTAGTCGCCCGGGATGCCGAATACGTGGCGGACGCCGTGCGCGTGCAGACGCTCGATGAGGTAGTCGCCGATGCGGGTCGTCTTGCTCATGACGCGGCGAGATTCAAAGTTCCGGGCGCAAAGATCAAAGCCCAAAAGCAGGGCGGGCCGAGGAGCGAGGCGGTGGGGGAGTGGGGCAGTGAGGGAGGGGGAAAGGAGGCAGACGCGAAGACGAGAAGACGAGAAAGCGGGAAGGCGGGAAGGCGGGAGAGCGGGAAAGTGGGAAGCCATGAAGCCCGGTGGGAAACATTGTCTTGAATCGATTGTATGATTGTCTCGCACTACCGCCTTCTCGTTTTCTCGTCTTCCCGTTTTCTCGCTTTCCCGCTCCCCTCCCCGCCTCATCGCCTGTCGGTCAGAAACGTGATGATGCGGGCCCCTCGCTTGTAGGTGAAGTAGGAGTAGGCCCACTGGAGCAGCACGGCCAACTTGTTGCGGAAGCCGATGAGGAAGATCAGGTGAATGAACAACCAGGCGACCCACGCGGGAAAGCCAGTGAGCTTGAGCCGGCCGGTGCAGGCGACGGCGGCGGAGCGGCCTATCGTCGCCATCGTGCCTTTGTCCCAGTAATGGAACGGAGGCCGCGCGCCACTTCCGGGCGCGTTGAGTTCGTCTTCGACGATGCGCGCGACATGGGAGGCCTCCTGCATCGCGGCGGGGGAGACGCCCGGCACGGGCTTTCCGTTGTCCTGGAGCACGAGGGCCATGTCGCCGATGGCGAAGACTTCAGGATGGCCGGGCAGGCTTAGGTCGGGATTCACTTTGACGCGGCCGGCGCGGTCCAGTTCCACGCCCAGTTTTTTCGTGAGCGGACTGGCCGCAACGCCGGCGGCCCAGATGACGTTATCAGCTTCGATGACTTCGCCGTCGTCCAGTTCGACGCGACCGGCGGTGATCGATTTCACGCGCGTCGAGGTGCGGACCTGTACGCCGAGGCCGCGGAGCTGTTGCGTCGCGCTGGCGGCGAGGTCCTCCGGCATGTGCGAGAGGACGACCGGCGAGGCTTCAATGAGGATGACGCGCGCGTGGCTGGGATCGATTCGGCGGAAGTCGCGTTTGAGGACGTTGCGGCAAAGCTCGGCGAAGGCGCCGGCCAACTCGACGCCGGTCGGGCCGCCGCCGACAATCACAAGAGTCATCAGGCGCTGGCGCACGGCGGGATCGGGTTCGCACTCCGCCTGCTCGAACGCCAGCAGCACTTCATGCCGAATGCGGATGGCGTCTTCCAGGGATTTGAGGCCCGGCGCAAATTGCTCCCATTCGGGATGCCCGAAATAGCTGGTGCAACCGCCCACCGCCAGGACCAGATAGTCGTAGTCGAGCCCGCCCTTATCCAGCATCACGCGGCGGCGGGCCAGGTCGAAGTCCAGCACGCGCTCCAGCAGCACGGTCACGTTCGGCCGGTTGGCAAGGATGCTGCGAATGGGCTGGGCAATTTCCGGCGCGGACAAGCCCGCGGCGGCCACCTGGTAGAGCAGCGGCTGGAAAAGGTGGTGGTTGGTGCGATCGACCAGCGTGATTCGCGCCGCGGGATGCCGGAATTTCTGGCAAAAGGTCAGCCCGCCGAACCCGGCGCCGAGCACCACGATATGAGGGGTGTTGTCCGCCGACATGGCGGGAGTGTGTGGCAGGGCTGGGTGGCGGCGCAAATTTTTTAGCCGCAAAAGGAACACAGAGCGGCGAAGCCGCCATCGCGTAGCGATGAAGCGAAGGTAGCCGTGGGCTTCAGCCCACGGTTGCGAGTCAGTGAGTAGCCGCGTCGCGTAGCGACGCATGAACCGCGGAGCCGCTTCATCAAGCGTCGCTACGCGACGCGGCCCCCTTGCCGCGGCGATCCGTGGGCTGAAGCCCACGGCTACCGTCACCGGGTCGCTACGCGACGCGTTGGAAGTGGACGCATCGGGGCCGCATTCTGGCACTGTCAGGAGTTTTTTCAGCCAGGCTTCAATGCGATTTACCACGAATGGGCACAGCGCGGCGGAGCCGCGCCGTGGTATTTTGCGGCTATTCATTCAGTTGTGGCTTCGCCGCGCTGTGTCCATCTGTGGTTTCAATTGCTCTTTCCAGAGCTGAATTGTTTGCGTGCCCTGTTGCGCTCTTGCTAGCCTGAATCCGTCATGAGTTCCGCCGCCAGTGATCGTTCCGCGCTCGCTTCGCGCGTCGAAACCCTCGTCGCTGCCACCCCGGTGACGGACATTCATACGCACCTTTACGACCCGGCATTTGGCGAATTGCTTCGGTGGGGCATCGATGACTTGCTCGTCTACCATTATCTCATCGCGGAGTCGTTTCGGTGGCTGGACGCGCCTTACGACAGGTTCTGGGCGCTGACGAAAAAGCAACAGGCCGATCTGATCTGGCAAGCGCTCTTCGTCCGACGCTCGCCGATTTCGGAAGCCTGCCGCGGGGTCATTACCACCCTGCACACTCTCGGCATCGATCCGCGCAAGGGCGACCTGACCGCGCTCCGGCAGTGGTTTGCGAATTGGAAGGTGGGCGACTTCGTCACGCGCTGCATGGAACTGGCCGGCGTGAAGTCCATCGTCATGACCAACTCACCGTTCGACGATCTCGAGCGGCCGGTGTGGGAAAAAGGGTTCCGGCGCGACGAGCGATTCTGCGCGGCGCTGCGCATCGACCCGCTCCTCCTGGAGTGGGGCGACACGGCGCCGCTCCTCTCTCGCTGGGGCTATAAAGTCGGCGGGACCCTTACGGACCCAACCATCGGCGAAGTCCGCCGCTTCCTGGCGGACTGGACGAAGAAGATGGACGCCCGCTACCTCATGGTATCGTTGCCGCCGGACTTTGAGTTCCCTGCCGACACCACGCGCGCCCGGCTTCTCGAAAGGGCCGTCCTGCCTCACTGCCACGACGCCGGGCTGCCGATGGCCCTCATGATGGGGGTCAAGCGGCAGGTAAACCCCTCGCTCCGCCTGGCGGGCGATGGCGTCGGCCGCAGCGACCTCGGCGCGCTCGAACGGCTTTGCGCCGGTTTCCCGGGGAACAAGTTCCTCGTCACCGTGCTCTCGCGCGAGAACCAGCACGAGTTGTGTGTGCTGGCCCGCAAGTTCCGCAACCTGCACGTTTTCGGCTGCTGGTGGTTCACGAACGTCCCGAGCGTCATCGAGGAGATGACCCGAATGCGCCTGGAACTCATCGGCCTGAGCCTCACGCCGCAGCACTCCGATGCGCGCGTCATGGATCAAATCATCTACAAATGGCGCCATTCCCGCCGCATCCTCGCCCGCGTGCTCGCGGATAAGTACGCCGATCTCGCCGACAGCGGCTGGGCGGTGACCGACGCCGAAATCCAACGCGACGCGAGCGACCTGCTCGGCGGCGCGTTCCAGCGGTTTTGTAAGCGTTGAGTTGAACGCTCTCACTGCGCACACCATGTCGCATCGCATCGAGAAAACCTGGTCGGATCGGCTTCGCTCCAGCATCCCGTTCGGTCTCGGCACGACCAAACCGAAGCATTTCCGCGACATGCTCAAGATCGTTTGGAGGAACCGCGACAACCTCGGTTACGCATGGAAGGTGATTACCCGGGGCGTGTGCGACGGATGCGCTCTGGGCGTCGCCGGATTGCACGACTGGACCATCGACGGCGTTCACTTGTGCATGACGCGGCTGAATCTGCTTCGTTTGAATACCATGCCGGCGCTCGACGTGAAGCAACTCGATGATGTGACGCTCCTGAGCACGATGGACAATGCCCGGCTGCGCGAACTCGGACGACTGCCGCATCCGATGCTGCGCGAGCAGGGCGAACGGGGCTTTCGCCGGATCTCGTGGGAGGAGGCGTACGAACGGATCGCGCGGCGCCTTCGCGCTGCGGAGCCGAAGCGGTTCGGCTTCTTCGTGACCTCGCGCGGGATCACCAACGAAGTCTACTACGTGGCGCAAAAGGTCGCCCGTTTTCTCGGCACGAACAACGTGGACAACGCGGCCCGACTTTGCCACTCGCCGTCGACCGGCGCGATGAAGTACGCGCTGGGCGTCGCCGCCACAACGTGCAGCTACAAGGACTGGTGGGGCACTGATCTCATCATCTTTTTCGGCGCGAATCCGGCGAATGACCAGCCGGTCACCACCAAGTACCTTCACGAAGCCAAGCGCACCGGCGCGAAAGTCATCCTGGTCAATCCGTACAAGGAGCCCGGCATGCAGAAATACTGGGTGCCGAGCAACGTGGGCAGCGCGCTGTTCGGGACGGAAATCGCCGACTACTGGTTCCCCGTCTCCCAGGGCGGAGACATCGCATTCCTTTACGGTGTCATCCGGATTCTATTGGCCAACGGATGGTTCGACAGCGAGTGGGTCTCGCGGCACACGGGGGAGTTTGAATCTTTGAAGTCCGCGGCGGAGGCGTTTGACATCGAAACGCTGGAGACGCAATCGGGAATTGACCGCCTGGGGATGCAGGAGTTCGCCGAACTGGTGCGCGACGCGAAGAACGCCGTCCTGGTCTGGAGCATGGGCATCACCCAGCACCAGTTTGGCGGCGACAGTGTTTCGATGATCCTGAACCTCGGCTTGCTCAAAGGCTGGGTGGGCCGCGACAAGTGCGGACTGATGCCGATCCGCGGCCACAGCGGCGTGCAGGGCGGCGCGGAAATGGGCGCATACGCGACGGCTTTCCCCGGCGGCAAGCCAATCAACGCGGAGAACGCCGCGGCGCTCTCCAAGCATTACGGCTTCGAAGTGCCGGACTGGACCGGCCTCACGGCCACCGAGATGGTCGAAGCCGGCGCGCGCGGCGAACTCGACGCGCTCTATTGCCTGGGGGGGAATTTCCTGCGGACGCTGCCCGAGCCGGATTACGTCGCGGCGGCGATGGGCAACATTCCCCTGCGTGTCCACCAGGACATCATT
>DASTLJ010000475.1:0-5474 GCA_035715125.1 Verrucomicrobiia bacterium | reverse complement strand
CAGTTGCCCGACCAATCGGACGCTGGCGCTGCCCGCCGGCCAATGCCAGTTGGCGTTGCCCGACCTGACCGGCGAACTGGCCGCCACCGACAACTGCTGTTGCGTCACGATCCTCCAGAGCCCGGCCCCCGGCACGCTGCTGAACATCGGCCTGCAAACCCTCACCTTCACCGTCACCGACTCCATGGGCCTGAGCACGACCTGCATAGCGAATGTGACCGTGGCCGATGTCACCCCGCCCGTCATCGTCTGCCCGGCGAACATCACAGCGCAATGCACAGGCCCGGCGGGGACTGTCGTCACGTATAGCGTCAGCGCAACGGATTGCGATCCGACCCCAAGCCTGGGATGCCTGCCTGCTTCCGGATCGACCTTCGCGATTGGTTCCACGCTGGTGACTTGCACCGCGAGTGATATGTCGGGGAACACTACAAACTGCATGTTCACTGTCAATGTGGTCGTTTACAGCGCCAACTACGTCGAGAACGTGACGGTGCCTGACAACAACGCTAATGGCCTGGCGCGCACGAGGACGTTCGCCTCACCCATTGGCATCATCACCGACGTGAACGTCACGCTCCATCTGTCCGGCGGATTCAACGGGGACCTCTACGCCTACGTGGTGCACGAGTCCGGCTACGCCGTGTTGCTCAACCGCGTCGGCCGTCGCGCGGGCGATCCGCTCGGCTACGGTGACGCGGGCATGGACGTCACGTTGGATGACCAGGCCGGCAACGGCGACATCCACAACTATCGCCTGACGTTGTTCGGCACGCACAGCACGGCGCTGGCCGGGCCGCTCACGAACAGTTGGGCGCCCGACGGCCGCGCGACGGATCCGGCCCTGGTGCTCAATACGGATGCGCGCACCGAGTTGCTGAGTTCGTTCAACGGACTCAACCCGAACGGCGAATGGACGCTTTACATCGCGGACCTCAGCCCGCTCGATACGGCGACGCTTGTCAGTTGGGGTCTGGAAGTTTGCGGCCTGCCGCCGGTCCCGGCGAGCATCACACAGGATCCGCAGAGCCAGATGGTGGCCTGCTCGAGCACGGTCAACTTCACGATCGCGGCCAGCGGGACAGCGCCTTTGACCAACCGTTGGTATCGCAACGGCACAGAAATCCCCGGGGCCACGGGCACGACGCTGACGCTGAATGGGGTTTCCGTGGCGAACGCGGGCACCTATTTCGCGGTGGTCCGGAACATGGGCGGCAGCGCGACCAGCGCGCCTGCAATGCTGACGGTCATCGATATGGCGCCGTCAATCCTGTGCCCCGGGCCGACGGTGGTGGAATGCACCAGTCCGGCCGGAGCGGTGGCCGCGTTCACCGTGAGCGTAACCGATGACTGCACACCGGGCCTCCTGCCAGTCTGCGTGCCGCCAAGCGGCAGCCTCTTCCCGCCGGGTATGACGACGGTGAACTGCTCGGCGACAGACTCGGCGACGAATGTGAGCACCTGTTCGTTCACGGTGCGCGTCGTCGACACGACGCCGCCGGCCCTGTGCGTGAATCCACCCTCGACCCTCCTGGCGGGCGGCCAGGATAACTTCGCAGGCCCCGAGCCGGCCACGCCGAGCGTCAACCTTCAAACGCGCCTCACCGGTCTCGATTTGCGCGGCTTTGACGACGCCCTCACGGACGCGTGGCTGGGCCATACGGTGAGCAATCTCTCGATGTTCGCCGTGGAAGTCACGCTGCGCATCCGCATGCGCGCGGTGAGCGGGTTGCCCCAGAACGACACGATTATCCTCGGCTTCGCGGGTCCGGGCGGCGCATTGCGGCCCGAACAGTGGACGCGTTACCTGGGCCACGTGAACGGTGTGGACAACGGACTTTACGGCGGGCAGCCGTGGTCCAATGCCACCAATGAGTTCGTCTTGAACCTGGCCGCCCTCCCCAATCGCACCGGCCCGACCACCGACCTGGTGGGCGCCATTCGTCGCTACGGCTATCTCGATATCATGGTGCAGGACGATACGGCCATCGACTACGTGTCTGTCGAAGTCCGCTCGTGCCAATGCCGGCCGGACATCGAGCAACCCTCCGCCGCGGGCTTCTGCGGGGCGACGGTCAACTTCCAGACGCCCGTGTTCACCGACGCTTGCGACGCGAACGTCTCGGTCGTTTGCAACCCGCCGTCGGGCACATTCTTCCCGATCGGCAGCACGCTGATCGTTTGCACGGCCACCGATGACAGCGGGAACAGCAACCACTGCGCCTTCAGCGTCTCAATCACCGAGCCGCCGCCGCGGATTACGGTCAGCCGCCAGGGCGCGAACCTGGTGATATGCTGGCCGGCGACCTGCGCGCCGTATCTGCTCGAACAGACCAGCAGTCTGAACAGCCCGCTCCTCTGGACGCCGGTCATGATAGCGCCCATCGTCAATGGCAATCAGTACTGCGTGCCCGTGCCAATCCAGCCGGGCAATAAGTTCTTCCGGTTGCGGCGGTATTAACCTGAAATCGGGTTTCGCGAAGGGCGGATGCGGCAAGCGTCCGCCCTTCACTCTTTCAGGAAAGCAATAGCTGAAACTCCGGGCAATAGCTTTTGACAAAGAAACTTCTGATCGGCTTAAGTTCCCTGGATTTGCCTGGAAGCGTTGGAAACAGCCGACGAAACATATGAGCAAACATTCACTGAAAGGAAAGGCCGTCCTTGTGGGAGGCGGAGCAAAAAACCTCGGCGGTCTGATCAGCCGCGCCTTCGCCGCAGAAGGCGCGAGAATCTGCGCCCATTACAACAGCGCGTCCACCAAGCCAAACGCTGACAAAACCGTTGCAGACATCATCGC
Organism: Verrucomicrobiia bacterium; assembly: GCA_035715125.1. Classification (GTDB taxonomy): domain Bacteria; phylum Verrucomicrobiota; class Verrucomicrobiia; order Limisphaerales; family JADJPG01; genus DASTLJ01. The sequence continues at coordinate 2,677 of DASTLJ010000475.1, read as the reverse complement.
GGCAGGCGGCGAGGCCTTTGCGGCTGCAGGCGATTTCACAAAGGTCGCCGACGTCGTCGCGGCATTCGCTGCGACGAAGAAGCGATTCGGCGGGGTCGACATCGCTATCAACACAGTGGGCAAAGTGTTGAAGAAACCCTTCGTTGAGACGACGGAAGCGGAATATGATTCGATGGCCGCAATCAATTCCAAGGCCGCTTACTTCTTTATCCAGGAAGCAGGCAAACAGCTCAACGATGGAGGGAAGATTTGCACCGTTGTCACATCGCTGCTCGCCGCCTACACCGGGCTGTATTCGACGTATGAAGGGATGAAAGCGCCGGTGGAACATTTCACGCGGGCCGCGTCAAAAGAATTCGGGCCGCGGGGCATATCCGTGACTGCCGTCGGCCCTGGTCCGATGGACACGCCATTCTTCTACGGACAGGAGACGCCGGACGCAGTCGCCTACCACAAATCTGCTTCTGCCCTTGGCGGCCTGACCAGGATTGAGGATATCGTGCCCTTAATCAAATTCCTCGTCACAGATGGATGGTGGATTACCGGCCAGACTATATTCGCCAACGGCGGCTACACGACGCGGTAACAAGCCAGAATCAAAGCAGTCTTGGCCCGTGCGCTTTCAGCCAGCGTTCGCTGGCGCGGAAATCCGGGCAGGCCGCTTCGACCAGCGCCCAGAATCGCGCGGAGTGGTTCAACTCCCGCAGGTGCATCAGTTCGTGGACAATCACATAGTCGAGGACTTCCGCCGGCGCCTGCACGAGGCGCCAGTTCAGCGAAATGGCGCCGCGCCGCGAGCAGGAACCCCACCGGCTGCGCTGGTTTCGAATCGACACTTTCCGGACGGCACACTCGTGGAGGGCGGCCAGTGCCGACACGCGCGCCGGCAGTTCCACTGCCGCCATGGCCCTCAGATACCGTTCAACGACCGGCCGCAAATCGCCGACGGCATCGGCCTCCGATGCCAGCGCGAATTTCCCCGTGGCACCGAGCCGGACCACCGGCGCGCCGGAGTCCGCCTCCAGGACGAGCGGGACGGCCGCCCCGCGAAAGAGAATCTCCGTCCCCGCACGCCAGCTTGTGTCCGTCCGGGTGCGCGCGGCGAAGCGGCGCAATTGCTCGGCGAGCCAGCGGCTTTGGCGCCGGGCAAACTGCTCGGCCTCACGCCGGGTCCCACGGCGCGGAATCGTGACGCGCGGCCGGCCTTGCCGGTCGACAAAAAGCCGGTATCGCCTGGCCCGATCACTTCGTTGATAGTCGATGGGAAACTCTTCGCCATCGACCTCGATCCGGTCCGCCGGCTGCGGAAGGATGCTCCGCGCGAGCGGCCAGTCGAACAACTGTTGGATGAATCCCGTGGCCATACGTCGTGGGCGTCAGGCTGGATTCCTCGCCGACGATCGTAGCCGCCGACGTGAGGAGGCGGATGGACCGTGCGTCAACGGTTTCCGCCTCCTCACGTCGGCGGCTACAGAGCATCGCGTCCTCGTCTTCATGGGAAGGAATGGCGGTCAGGGCGAATCGACGCGGTGGGTGGGCTGCGGCTGGCCGGGCCGGAAGCACTCGAGGTGGTCGAGTCGAATGGAGCCGCCGGGCAGCGCCTTCTCGCAAGCAGCGACGGCCTCGCGGACCGCGTCGCGGAGCGTCTCGGGCGGGGCTTCCGCGCGCAGGTTGATGAGGATTTCCCCTGAGTGGGCTGGACCGTGGAGTTCCTGGGAAAGCTCGGCCACGAAATCGTTGCGGACCAGGTTCACAACGGCCAGATCGCCCAGGCCATCGTCGGGATCGAGCGTCATCTTGAGGTGTGCGATTTCGGCGCCTTGCCGGCCGAGCCGCTCTTGCACGGCGCCCGCCAGGCGCGTCAGCAAGCCGTTGCCGTCCAGTGGCGCGGCGGCGGCGAAGCGCGCGGTCGCGTTCAACCAGCCGAGGAGCGCTTCCCCCTGGCCATAGATGGCGTAATCGACTTCCATGACGGTGCGGGCCTGCTGCGTCGCGCGGGCGAGCTTGTCGAACCACGGCTCGAGTCCATCCCCACGGCGCGCCGAAACTTCGAGCAGTTCCGCGCGCGGAAAAATCTTCCCGAGAGTTTCGCGGAGCGCCTTGAGCGCCGGCGGCGTGATCAGGTCGCATTTGTTGATGATGATCATGTCCGCTTCCTCGAGCTGCTTGCGATAGACGTAGAGCACCTTCTCGGAAAACCGGCCGCCGGATTCCAGGCCGAACACGCGCCGGGCGCGAATCGGATCGACGAGCACGCTCAAGGGCGAGATCGTGAACGCGTCGCCATAGATGCGGCGCAACGGATAAGTGACGGTCGCAACGAGGTCCGTGCAACTTCCGACCGGCTCGGCGAGGAACACGTCGGGCCGGCTGGCGGTGCTGAGCTTCCGCGCGGCGTCGAGCAGTGAGTTGAACCGGCAGCAAAAGCAGCCGCCCGCGATCTCCTCGACGGGAAAGCCGTGCGAAGCGGCCATCGCGGTATCGACCAGATGGCTGCCCTGGTCGTTCGTGATCAGGCCGACGCGCAGGCCGCGCTCGTGCATATGGCGGGCGAGCTTGAGGACGGCGGTAGTTTTTCCGGCGCCCAGGAAGCCGCCGATCATGATGTAGCGGGCTTTCGGGAGTTCCGAGTTCCGGGTTCCGGGTTCCGGGTTGGCGGAACTGGCCAGCTCGCCAT
>DASTLJ010000474.1:0-5515 GCA_035715125.1 Verrucomicrobiia bacterium | reverse complement strand
GGACTTGTTCATTGTCCTGACCGGCCACAACGAATTCCTTGAGGCCCGCACCTACAGCGACATCATCAAAATGCCCACGGCACTCCGAGGCGCCGGCGCGCTGTTGCACCGCACCCGCACTGGCACGGCGCTCCAGTGGGTCTTGGATAAATTCAGCCGCGCCCCCGCGCCTGCTCCTGCCAGGAACGCCCTGCCCGCCGAAGTCGAAACAATCTTGGAACGCGTCGCCGGCCCGCAGTCCTATCACCGCGATGAAGCCGGGCAAAAGAGCATCCTCGACCACTACCGTTTTAACCTGGCCCGCATGGTGGACATCGCCGCCAGCACGGGCGCGAAGGTCATCTTCGTCAACCCTGTGTCGAGCCTTCGGAATTGCGCCCCGTTCAAAAGCGAGCACCGTCCGGGCATGAAGGAGGCGGAACTGCGCGCCTGGGACGGCCACTTCGCCCGCGCGGCGCAAGCCGCACAGTCGGGCCGGTGGGCCGATTGCCTGGCCGCGCTCGACCAGGCCGCCTCGCTGGACGACCGCCATGCCGGGCTGCATTACCTCCGCGGCGAGGCGTTCTGGGGTCTCCAACGCTTTCCGGAAGCGCGCGCCGCCTACATTCGCGCCCGCGATGAAGACATCTGCCCGTTGCGCGCGCTCTCGCCGATGCTGGATGCGATGCGTGAAATTGCCGCCAGCCGCGGAGCGGACTTCGTCGATTTCAATAAACTGCTGGAAGTGCGCAGCGCCCATCTCGTGCCTGGCGACGATTGGTTCCTCGACCACGTTCATCCAACTATCGATGGCCACCGCATCCTGGCGCTTGCGTTGCTCGACACGCTCGCGCGCCGCGGCATCGCCCGGCCCCTTCCGGCGAGGAACGAAGCCGCCGCGCTGGAAATCAAGCGCTCCGTCGAGGCACGGATCACGCCAAAGGAACACGGCGAGGCGCTCTGCACGCTGGCCAAGGTGATTGCCTGGTCGGGCAAGTACGGGGAAGCGCTGAACATCTCACTGCGCGCCGTCGCCCTCGCGCCCGACGACGCGGATGTCCGGTTCGAGGCCGGTAAGAACGCCGCGCACGTTGGGCGCAACGACGCCGCGGTTCCCCACCTTCAACGCGCCCTGGAACTGAAACCGGGCTTTGTCGAAGCCCGCGCCGTTCTGGCCAATGTTTACGCGGCGCAAGGCCGGGTTGACGACGCGATTCGCGAACTCAGGCAGGCAATCGTTCAACGGCCCCAGTACGCCGAGCTTCATTGCAATCTGGGAGGGCTGCTCCAGCAACACGGCCGGCTCGATGAAGCCGCTGCAAGCCTTCGCGAAGCCGTCCGGCTCGCGCCAAACTACGCCGAAGCCCACAACAACCTCGGCTGGACCCTGAAGGACCGCCGGGAATTCACCGAAGCGCTGGCGCACTTCCGCGAAGCCGATCGCCTCAAGCCCGGCCTGCCGTCGCCGCTGCTCGGCCTGGCATGGCTGCTGGCGACCCACCCGGAAGCCGCGCACCGCAATGCCGCCGAAGCCGTCCGAATCGGCGAGCGGCTGGCCGAACTTTCGGAATTCCGCAACTGGATGGCCCTGGACACGCTGGCCACGGCGTACGCCGCCGCCGGCCGGTTTGACGAGGCTGCTCGTGCGGGAAGGAAGGCACTCGAACTCGTCCAGGATGCCAGTCCGACGAATGCGCCCGCGGTCTCCCACCGCGTGGCGCTGTTCGAGCAGCGCCAGCCGTTTCTTGAGCTCGCGCCTGCACCGGGCAATTCGATTCTGAAGCAGCCGGCACCGAAGTGAATCAGAATGGTGCGCGATAGAGGGTTCGAACCTCTGACCCCTTCCGTGTCAAGGAAGTGCTCTACCACTGAGCTAACCGCGCTGGCGGCCAAAGCGGGGGCATACAGTCGCAAATCGGCGCGGCTTGGCAAGCGTCGATTTCTCGTGGGCAGGTCCTGGGGCGCATCTTTGCACACGCACCGCGGCTGTCATATGGACTCAAACCACGTAAGACAGACGAAAGGTAGGTGCAACTGCCCGGCGCAGAATGAGCGGATGCCGTTTGAGGAACGCATGCACTTTGCGCTCACCATTTGCTTCGTCGAGACATTGCGCAAGCTGCGATGCAATAGAAGTCATGTCTCGAGCGAATCATTTTCCGCCCCGCACGCGCGGCTTGCGGGGCTTGAGGATTTCGGCCAGGCAGGCGCTCACGGCGGAGGGCTTGTCCGGTTGCAGCCAGCCGCGCTTGACCCAGAAGCCGGGGATGCTGGCGGAATCGATGCGGGCGGCGTCTTCCGCGAATTCCACGAACATATCGCCGGCGCGGCGGTAAAAACGGTGCTTCAGCTTCTGCGGGTCGAGAATCCAATACTCCTGCACGCCGTGCAGTTCGTAGGCGGAGAACTTGCGCTTGAGGTCGTTCTGGGCGGTGGGCGGGGAGAGGGCTTCCAGAACGAATGTGGGTGCGACAGGAACGTATGTTTCGGCAAAGCGGGCAGCCTGCTGCTTCGTGAAGCAGGCCAGGTCCGGCATGAAGGTCTCGCGCAGACTAAAACGGACGGCAACGGCTTCGCGGTGCAGTTCCCCGAGGTCCTCGTGCTCCAAGTAGGAGCGCAGGAGATGATCGACGAAATTGAGCAGGCGGGCGTGTCGGAGATTGACCGGGGAATGCATATAAATCTCACCGCCGATAAGGTCGGCGTGAACTCCCGGCTGGAGCCAGTCGAGGAATTCCTCGGAGGTGAGGAGGTGGTTCCGCGGCCGTGGAAGTGGCGAAGGCGAGGTGAGTTGCGCCGCGGACCTGCTCATCCGAAGAGTCCTGTCACCGGCTCGCCGAAGCGGGCCGCGTGGTCAAAGTCTAGGCTCTTCTTGCGCGCCGTGCCAGACGTGGAGGATCTCGACGCGCTGCGCCTGCTCGTCCACATCGTAGAAGATGCGGTAGGGTCGATAGACGATCTCGCGCAGCTTCCCGCGCGCGCCCCGTGGATACGCGGGGCCGATGAGGGGAAAAGCGGCGAGGATGCGGACGTGCGCCAGCAGTCCCTTCCCAAGCCGGAGCGCGGCGGTCGGGTTGTCGCGGGCGATGTAGGCGCAGATTTCATGGAGGTCCGCAATTGCGGCGTCGGACCAGATTATCTGGTAGTCCATGCCGTGGCCCAGGACTCCAGCAGTCTCTCCGTTTCGGCGTGGCTCTTCACGCGGCCGTTGGCGATGTCATCGCGCCCGCGCCGGACGGCGGCCATGATGCGGAGTTCCTCGGTGATCTCATCGAGGGTGGCGCATTCGGGCAGGCGCTTGAGGGCGTCGAGGACGGCTTCTTTGTCGGTCACGGTGAGAAGGTTAACCGATGTCGCTCATCCAAACAACCCCGTCACCGGCTCGCCGAATCGGGCGTCCACCAGTTCGCGGGGCTGGTTGAGGTGATTGTAGATGATGGTGGCTGGGTCGATGCCCAGGGCGTGGTAGGTGGTGGCCAGCAGTTGCACGGGGTGGACGGGCTTTTCGGCCGGGCTGCTGCCGGTAGCGTCGCTCTTGCCGTAAATGGCGCCGCGGCGCACGCCGGCGCCGGCTACCAGCGCGGTGTAGCAGTAAGGCCAATGGTCGCGGCCGTCGGGGGCATTGCCGTTGCCGCTGGTGCTCACGCCGAGGCGTGGCGAACGGCCGAATTCACCGATGGCGATGACGAGCGTTTCCTTGAGCAACCCGCGTTGGTCCATGTCCTCAAGCAGGGCGCTCAAGCCGGAGTCGAGCTTGGGGCAGTGGAGCTTTTTGAGCGGGCCGAAATTAGCGGCGTGCGTGTCCCAGGCGTCCACGTTGGGATCGCCGTTGGCGACAGCGGGCCAGTTGACCTGCACGAAGCGGGTCCCCGCTTCGATGAGGCGGCGGGCCAGAATCAGTCCCTGGCCGAAGGTGTGCCGGCCGTATTGATCGCGAAGCTTGTCTTTTTCCTGGGTGAGATCGAAGGCGTTGCGGGCGCGGCCGGAACTGACGAGGTCGAAGGCTTTGCGGTAGTAGGTGTCGAGGGCGTATTTCTCGACGGCCTTTTCCATCTCGGGCATCTGGCTCTCGACGGTCTTGAGCAGGGTAGCGCGGCGTTCCAAGCGTTCCTTGGGGACATCCTTGCGCATCGAGAGGTCGTCCAGTTTGATGTCCTTGTTGGGGTCCTGGTAGAAGTAGTAAGGGTCGTAAGCGGCGCCAAGGAAGCCGGCGGAACTACCCTTGCCAATGACGTTGCTCTCCTGGGTTGGGCGCGGGAGGATGACGAACGGGAGCATCGGCACGTCGGGAGGCTTGATGCGGGCGATCTGGCAGCCGGCGTGGGGGAAGTCGTTCGGCGCGGGCGGCTCGAGCTGGCCGGAGGGCGAAACGCGGTCGGGTGTGTAGCCCGTCATCATCTGGTAATGCGCGGCCGTGTGGTTGAAAAGCCCGGCGGGCGTGTAGCTGACCGAGCGGATGAGAGTGGCCTTGTCCACGTGCCTGGCCAGCAGCGGCATGACTTCGCTGAGGTGGAGGCCGGGGACGACCGTCCTGATGGGCTTGAACTCACCGCGCACGCTGGAGGGGGCGTCGGGCTTGGGGTCCCATATGTCGATGTGGCTGGGGCCGCCCTGGAGGAAGATGAAGATGACGTTCTTGGCCTGGCCCCAGCCGCTTCTATTTTTGCCGGCGTCGGGCACGGTGGAGGCGCTGGCCTGAAGGCGGAGGATGTCAGCCAGCGTGATGCCGGCCATGCCCATGCCGCCGATGCGGAGGAATTCGCGCCGGCTGAAGCCGTCGCAGGTGCTGCCTGGTTGTCCGGGAATGCTGATCATAATGTTCCTAAGTTTGAGGTCCTGTTTGTTAGTGCCAAAAGCCTGTGTTGAGCATAGCGAACGTTACATGCCGCTTTGCGAACAGCCACGAGCAGATGAAACAATTCAATGCCGTACCACCCGTTATGAAGCAACTCATGTACATCATTCTAGTCCAAGTTGGAAGCGCTTCTGATTGAGAATGGTCCGCAAACTGTGTGGCGACGAAACACCCCAGTGCCACAGCAGCAAACGCGATACCGAGCTTCACACACACACGAACTGCTCGTTGCTCAGGTGTCGGCAGTCGCGATAGCCGGCTCACGCCGAGGAATGGAGTGTTACGGTTCATGTCGTTAGCCCATCGCAGGCCGGTCGAAAGGGTTGAACAGCGTGAGGCCGGGAACCCACGAGAAGTCGGATACATTCCGTGTGGCCAGGGTCAGCCGGTGAATCATCGCCGTAGCGGCAACGATAGCGTCGCCGAGCTTCAACTTGCGTTGCTGTTTCAGCTTCGCGGCCTGGCGTAGCACCGGATCGTCCACCGCGAGCATTGGAGTGGTCGAAAAGAACGCGTCAAGCACGGATGATTCAGCGGGAGTCAGACCTGTGTAGCCTAGCACTTCCGGGTAGCTAATCCCCGAGACGACGGAATCATCGTGGGCTAACAGCGCGCGGAGAAATGCGTGCTCCGGCTTGCTTCCGTAAATGATGATGTTGCTGTCCAAGAGCATCACTCCTC